>NZ_PCPU01000010.1:0-87640 GCF_002975455.1 Arthrobacter sp. MYb224
GCTGATGGTAATGCTGGTGTGTTGCCGGAGTTGAAGCAGCGTGTGCTGGATCTGGCGCAGGCTCACCCGCTCTACCCAAACCTGCAGAAGATTGGAGCATAATCATGGCTGACCTGCTTCCCGAGCACCCAGAATTTCTCTGGAATAACCCGGACCCGAAAAAGTCCTACGATGCGGTGATCGTCGGCGGCGGCGGGCACGGACTGGCGACCGCCTACTACCTGGCCAAGAACCACGGCATGACAAATATCGCCGTCCTTGAAAAGGGCTGGCTGGCCGGCGGAAATATGGCCCGCAACACCACCATCATCCGTTCGAACTACCTGTGGGACGAATCCGCAGGCATCTACGAGCACTCCCTGAAGCTCTGGGAGCAGCTGCCCGAGGAACTGGAATACGACTTCCTCTTCTCCCAGCGCGGAGTGATGAACCTGGCCCACACCCTGGGAGATGTGCGCGAATCGGTACGCCGCGTGGAGGCGAATAAGCTCAACGGAGTGGACGCCGAATGGCTGAGCCCGGAACAGGTCAAGGAAGCCTGCCCGATCATCAACATTTCCGACGACATCCGCTACCCGATCATGGGCGCCACCTACCAGCCCCGTGCCGGCATCGCCAAGCATGACCACGTTGCCTGGGCCTTCGCCCGCAAGTGCAACGAGCTGGGCGTGGACCTGATCCAGAACTGCGAAGTCACCGGAATCCTCAAGGACGGCAACAAGGTCACCGGAGTGAAGACCAACCGCGGCACCATTCTCGCCGGCAAGGTCGCCCTCGCGGGCGCCGGCCACTCCTCGGTGCTGGCCGAAATGGCCGGCGTCGACCTGCCGATCCAGTCCCACCCGCTGCAGGCACTGGTCTCCGAACTCTTCGAACCGGTGCACCCGACGGTGGTCATGTCCAACCACATCCACGTCTACGTCTCGCAGGCGCATAAGGGCGAACTGGTGATGGGCGCGGGCATCGACTCCTACAACGGCTACGGCCAGCGCGGTGCCTTCCACGTGATCCAGGAGCAGATGGCGGCCTCCGTGGAGCTCTTCCCGATCTTCGCCCGAGCCCACGTGCTGCGCACCTGGGGCGGCATTGTGGACACCACCATGGATGCCTCGCCGATCATCTCCAAGACCCAGGTCGAGAACCTCTACGTCAACTGCGGCTGGGGAACCGGCGGCTTCAAGGGCACCCCGGGTGCCGGCTGGACCTTCGCGCACACCATCGCCAACGACGAGCCGCACAAGCTGAACAAGCCGTTCGCGCTGGAACGCTTCGAAACCGGCTACCTCATCGACGAACACGGCGCCGCAGCCGTGGCCCACTAAGAAAGGGAACCAACTCATGATGCTGATTGACTGCCCGAACTGCGGGCCACGCAACGAAACCGAATTCAAATTCGGCGGCCAGGCGCACGTCGCCTACCCGGACGACCCGCAGGCGCTGAGCGATAAGGAATGGGCGCAGTACCTGTTCTACCGCAAGAATCCCCGAGGCATCAACGCCGAACGCTGGGTGCACGCCGCCGGGTGCCGCAAATGGTTCAACGCCCTGCGCGACACCGTCACATACGAATTCAAGGCAATCTACGGCGCCGGCGAAGCCCGCCCGGAACTGCAAAACACCGAGGGAGGCACCCGATGAGCACCACCGATTCATACCGTCTGGACGCTGCGCAGGCAGTCGACGCCCGGGTGGACTACGCGCAGCCGCTCGACGTGAAGCTGAACGGCCAGCCGCTGTCCGCGTTGCGCGGGGATACCCTGGCCAGCGCGATGCTGGCCTCCGGCATCCGCCGGGTGGGCGACTCGCTGTACCTGAATCGCCCGCGCGGCATCTTCGCCGCCGGGGTGGAGGAGCCCAACGCGCTGGTCCACATCCACGCGCGGCACAGCGACGACGTGGACGAGTCGATGCTCGCCGCCCCGGTGGTTCCCGCCGCCCAGGGGCTGTCCGCCCGCACCCTGTCGGGCCTGGGCACCATGGACCCGCGCAAGGACGAGGCCTACTACGACCACGCGCATGTGCACACCGACGTGCTGGTGGTCGGCTCCGGTCCGGCAGGCCTGGCCGCCGCCCGCGAGGCCGCCCGCAGCGGGGCGCGGGTGATGCTGCTCGATGAGCGCGCCGAAGCCGGCGGACGGCTGCTCGACGCGCCGGACGAACAGATCGACGGGATCGACTCCTGCCAGTGGATCGCCCAGGTCACCGCCGAGCTTGAGGCCGCAGAGGAGACCACCCACCTGCAGCACACCACGGCGCTGGGCAGCTACGACTCGAACTACGTGATCGCCGTGCAGCGCCGCACCGCGCATCTGGACGATGCGCCGGCTCCGGGGGTTTCGCGCGAACGCGTCTGGCATATCCGTGCCGGGCAGGTGGTGCTCGCCACCGGCGCCCACGAGCGTCCGCTGGTCTTCGAGAACAACGACCGCCCGGGCATTATGCTCGCCGGCGCCGTGCGCTCCTACCTGAACCGCTACGGGGTGCGCGCCGGCGCGCAGATCCTCGTGGCCACCACCAACGACTCGGTCTACCCGCTGGTCACCGAGCTGGCCGCCAGCGGCGGGGTCGTCGCGGTCGTCGACGCCCGCGAAAACGTCTCGGTGGCTGCCGCCGAGGCGGTCGGCGCCGGGGTGCACGTGATCACCGGCTCGGTGGTCGTGGATACCGAGGCGGGCGCCAACGGCGAGCTGTCGGCCGTCTGGGTCGCCAGCCTGGATGCGCAGAACAACATCGGCGCCGCGCAGCGCCTGGCCGCGGACACGCTGGCCATCTCCGGCGGCTTCAACCCGGTGGTGCACCTGCACTCCCAGCGCCAGGGCAAGCTCGCCTGGGATTCCACCGTGCACGCGTTCCTGCCCGCGGCACCCGTCGCCAACCAGCACCTCGCCGGTTCGCTCACCGGCCGCTTCGACACCGCCGGCGCGCTGGCCGGGGGCGCCGCCGCAGGTGCCGCGGCGGCCACCGCCGCCGGCTTCGCGACGATCGCCCGCGTGCCCGAAGCCATCGAGGTGGCCCTGGGCGAAACCCGCCCGGTCTGGCTGATCCCCTCGCGCCAGGGCGAGGACGCGGTGCACTACAAGCACCACTTCGTGGACCTGCAGCGCGACCAGACCGTGGCCGAGGTGCTGCGCTCCACCGGAGCGGGCATGCGCTCGGTGGAACATGTGAAGCGCTACACCTCGATCTCCACCGCCAACGACCAGGGCAAGACCTCCGGGGTGGCAGCCATCGGCGTGATCGCCGCGGTGCTGGGCATCGAAAACCCGGCCGAGATCGGCACCACCACCTTCCGCGCCCCCTACACCCCGGTCTCCTTTGTCGCCCTCGCCGGGCGGAACCGCGGCCAGCTGCTGGACCCGGCCCGCATCACCGCCATGCACCCCTGGCACCTGGCCCAAGGCGCCGCGTTCGAGGACGTCGGGCAGTGGAAGCGCCCCTGGTACTACCCGCAGGCGGGCGAGGACATGGACGCGGCGGTCTACCGCGAATGCGCCGCGGTGCGCGACTCGGTGGGCATGCTGGACGCCAGCACGCTGGGCAAGATCGAGATCCGCGGGGCGGACGCGGCCGAATTCCTGAACCGCATCTACACCAACGGCTACACCAAGCTGAAGGTCGGCATGGGCCGCTACGGGGTCATGTGCCACGCGGACGGGATGATCTTCGACGACGGGGTGACCCTGCGCCTGGCGCAGGACCGCTTCTTGATGCACACCACCACCGGCGGCGCCGCGGAGGTGCTGGACTGGCTGGAGGAGTGGCTGCAGACCGAATGGCCGGAGCTGGATGTCGTGTGCACCTCGGTCACCGAGCAGCTGGCCACCGTCGCGGTGGTCGGGCCGAAGTCCCGCGCGGTGATCTCCAAGCTTGCCCCGGAACTGGACGTGTCCAACGAGGCGTTCAAGTTCATGGCCTTCGTGGACACCACGCTGGAAAACGGCACCCCGGCACGGATCAGCCGGATCTCCTTCTCCGGAGAACTCGCCTTCGAGATCGCGGTGCCGAGCTGGTACGGGCTGGGCACCTGGGAGGCCGTCTACGCGGCCGGCGAGGAATTCAACATCACCCCGTACGGCACCGAAACCATGCACGTGCTGCGCGCCGAAAAGGGCTTCATCATCGTCGGGCAGGACACCGACGGCACGGTGACCCCGCAGGACGCGGCCATGGGCTGGGTGGTCTCGAAGCTGAAGGATTTCGTGGGAAACCGCTCCTTCAACCGCGATGACAACCAGCGCGCGGACCGCAAGCAGCTGGTCTCCGTGCTGCCGGTGGACAAGACCCTGCGCCTGCCCGAAGGCACCGCGCTGGTCGGAGCCGGAACCCCGGTCACCCCGGCCGACGGCCCGGTCCCGATGGAAGGCTGGGTCACCAGCTCCTACAACTCGCCCGCGCTGGGCCGAACCTTCGGCCTGGCCCTGATCAAGAACGGCTTCAACCGCATCGGTGAAGTCCTCAAGGCCCCCGTCGGCGACCAGCTGGTCGACGTCGAGGTCTGCGAAACCGTACTCTACGACCCGGAAGGCAGCCGCCGAGATGGCTAAGCACAGCGTGATCGAACCAACCACCGACCTGCGCCGCTCCCCGGCCGCGCACCTGGCCGAGGCGATGGCCCAGGCCTCCGTCGCCGGGACGCGCGCCGTCGCATTGCGCGAGATTGCGCTGGCCAGCGCGGTGTCGCTGCGCGCGGTTCCCGGCAGCGCCGGGCATCAGGCGCTCGCCGAGGCCACCGGCGTGGGCTTGCCGACCGGCGTCGGCGAGGTCGCCGGGAGCGTAGCCGGCACCGCGGTGCTCTGGCTCGGGCCGGACGAATTCATGGCCTTCAACGCCGCCGGACAGGAGCTCACCGAGCCGCTGGACTCCGCCCTGGGTCAGGCGCCGGGCCAGGTGATCGACCTTTCGGCGAACCGTGCGGTGCTGGAGCTGCGCGGTGCCGGGGCCACCTTGGTGCTGCGCAAGAGCTGCCCGGCCGATCTGCATCCGCGGGCCTTCGCGGTCAACCAGGCGATCACCACCACGGTAGCGAATGTGCCGATCCTGCTCTGGCGCACCGCGGAGAACAGCTGGTATGTGATGCCGCGCGCCTCGTTCACCGAACATGTGGTGCACTGGATGATCGACGCGATGGCCGAGTTCGCCGCGGACCCGGTCAGCTAGGCACAGCACGTTCGACAGTAGCAGGGCACCTGGCGGGCCGGTCCATTTTCGGGCCGGCCCGCCGGTGTCCGGCGGCAAAAATTTGCGGACAAGACTCCGGCGCGCTGGCATACTGGGATTAGCGACGCAATCTCGTTGCGGCGGATGGGAATCCGCACTCGGCACGATCCGTGGGAGTCATGATGACCGAGCGTATTTTGTTAGTTGGGGTTGAACCGGGACAGTCGCCGACGGTCCTCGAAGCCGTCATCGAGCTGGCCGAGGCCACGGGCGCGAAGATCATGTGCCTCTATGCGGACTCCGGCCGTTTTGTCACCGAACGCCTGCCCACCGGGGAAATTGTCGAAGACACCACTTTCGATGGGGATGAGCAGTTCCAGCAGGATTTCTCCGCGGCGCTCGCCGAACAGCTTTCGCAGGCCTTCGCCGGGACGAAGGTCAGCTGGGCGGCGCGCACCGTCGCCGGCGATCCGGCCAAGGCGTTGATGCGGGTGGCCGATGAGCTCAACGCGCAGCTGATCGCCATCGGCACCCGGCGTCCGGGGCTGCGCAGCCGGATGGAAGAACTCATGGACGGATCGATCGCCGTCGCGCTGGCCCATCGCCAGTCCCGTCCGGTGCTCGTCGTCCCGCAGGTTCCCGGATTCTTCGAGGCGCAGTCCGCGAGGTCATGAAGCTTCGCCCGGAGGCGAAAATAGCTCTGCGGAACCGCCGCTGGCCTACGATGAAGCCATGACTCGGCGCAACGTAGATCTCGCAATCATTGGCTCAGGTTCCGGCAACTCGCTGATTACCGACTACTGGGACGACAAGCAGGTAGCCATCGCCGAGGGGTCGACCTTCGGCGGCACCTGCCTGAACGTGGGCTGCATCCCGACGAAGATGTTCGTCCGCCCCGCCCATCTGGCCCGCGGCATCGAAGAGGCGGCCCGGCTCGGGGTGCAGCTGGCCGTGGAGAAGGTCGACTGGCTCGCCATCCGCGATCGGATCTTCGGGCGCATCGACCCGATCTCCGCCGGCGGGGAGGACTACCGCAAGCGGCTGGAGCACGTCGAGCTCATCTCCCAGTTCGTCACGCTGCGCGAGGGCAAGACCCTGCGGGCCGAAGACGGCACCGAGATCACCGCCGAGCAGCTGGTCATCGCCGCCGGATCCCGCCCCACCCTGCCCGCGCTGGAAGGCATCAACCTGGACGGGGTGCACACCTCGGACACCATCATGCGCCTGGCGCAGCTTCCCGAACGGCTGGTCATCATCGGCGGCGGCTACATCGCCTGCGAGTTCGCCGCCATCTTCTCCGCCCTGGGCTCCGAGGTCATCCAGCTGGTGCGCTCCGGGGCGCTGATGCGCCACCTGGATGCCGAGATCAGCGAGGCCTATAACGCGGAGGCGACCGCCCATTGGCAGGTGCGCTATCACACCGAAGCCCGCGCGCTGCGCCCGGCCGACTCCGGGCTGGACGTGGAGCTCGGGGGAGAAACGCTGCGTGCCGACGCGGTGCTCGTGGCCATCGGCCGCACCCCGAATACGGATCTGATCGGCGCGCGGGAAGCCGGCCTGGATCTGCACGAGGACGGCCGGCTGCAGGTGGATGAATACCAGCGGGTGCTGCGCGGCGGGCAGCCGGTGGTTGGCACCTACGCGCTAGGGGACATCAGCTCCGAAACGCAGCTGAAGCATGTGGCGAACTACGAGGCGCGGCTCGTCGCCCACAACCTGGAGCATCCCGGAGAGTTGCGCAAGAACTCCGACCGTGCGGTCCCGGCAGCGGTGTTCACCCATCCGGAACTTGCCACCATCGGGCTCACCGAGGAAGAAGCGCGCGCGCAGCTCGGCGCGGAGCACCTCACCGTGAAGACGCAGAAATTCGGGGACACCGCCTATGGCTGGGCGATGGAGGATCGCACCGGACTATTCAAGGTGCTCGCCGACAAGCGCACCGGCCAGCTGGTGGGTGCCCACGCCATGGGGCCGGAGGCCTCGAACCTCATCCAGCCGGTGATTATGGCGATGAACCTGGGCATCGATGCGCACACCGCGGCCACCGGCCAGTACTGGATCCATCCGGCGCTGATGGAGGTCGTGGAAAATGCCCTGCTCGGATTGGACGTCCCGGACTCGGGGCTGCTCTAGACCTCGAAATACAGTTCCAGGTGCAGCTTGCACCCGGGGTTGAAGAGCGCGGCGCAGGCGGGGCAGGTACTCGCGCCCAAATATTGCGTGATGCTCAGCTGGGCCTTGCAGACCCCGCAGAGCACCGCCGGTTCGCCGAAGCGCTCGGCCGGCCAGAGCCGTACCTGGTGCCCGGCAACTTCCGCGTGGCACAGGTGGCACGGATAGTACTGTCCGCAGCAGAAGTGCTTGATGGCGATGACATCGAAGTCCTGATGGTAGTGGGCGCAGCGCGTTTGCGGGTCGACCTCGACCCCGAGGACTGCGGGTGTATCGCTCATTTGTGCTCCTTATCCATCACGTAGCCTACTCATCGACGAACACCGTGACCCAAATTTTGGAGTCCTTCTCGGCGGTAATTTCTATTCGTTGCTCCGTGGGCCGGGCGCCTACCGGTGCGCTCATGCTGCTTGCGCCCTGGGTGGTGCACCCTCCGGTGGCCGAGCTACTGCCGTGGTTCGTGAGCTGCAACTCCCAATCACCGCTTCCGGTGCAGAGCACCGCAGCGCCTAGCTGCGTGTGCTCATCGGGAAGAGAAGCAACGTCGACAGTGATGCTTCCGCTGCCGGTGGCTTGGGCAATGATCGCTGCCTTCGGATTGGTTGAGGATAACGCAGCTTGCTGTTGGCCGAACATTGCGCCATCGCTCTCATCGCTGCCTACGGGCTGGTCAGCGGAAGCTTCTGGTGTCGGGTCGATCTCTGATGCATCCCCGGTGCAACTAGCCAATGAGAAAGCCAGTGCCGCTAGCAGGGTGACGACAGGCAAAGTTTTTATCATCCTCATGGGAAAATCATAGGTCTCTTCGACTGTCTGCGCTACAGCGGCTCTGGAACTGCTCGGCGCGGCAAACAGCCGGCGCTCGCCGGCAGATCGCGGCACCGCATCCCCGCCCGACCCGAAGCCGTTGTGCATTGATGCACGCTCAATGTGCGAAAGAGGAGCCCGTATTGGCGTGCTGACACCTACCTTCCAAGTGTGATCTAGGACATACTCGTGATTGATCATCACAGGTGGGGTTCGAAATCGAATCTCTTGGCTGGAAGGAAAACCATTGGTATCCGAAACCTCAACCAAGGCCGAACGCAAGGGGCTGCGCCGCGTCGTCTCCGCTTCCATGGCCGGCACCGTCGTGGAATGGTACGAATTCTTCCTTTATGCCACCGCCGCGACGCTGGTCTTCAACAAGGTCTTTTTCCCCGAATCGGCCAACGAGCTGGATAACATCATCAAGGCGTTTCTGACCTACGCGGTCGGTTTTGTCGCCCGCCCGATCGGCGGCATCGTCTTCGGCCACTTCGGCGACAAATACGGACGAAAGCACCTCTTGCAGATCGCGATCGTGCTGGTCGGCGCGACTACCTTCCTCATGGGTTGCCTGCCGACCTTCGACGCGATCGGCTACGCGGCACCGATCCTGCTGATCGTGCTGCGCTTCCTGCAGGGCTTCGCCGTCGGCGGCGAGTGGGGCGGCGCGGTCTTGCTGGTGGCCGAACATGCGCCGAACAAGGAGCGCGGCTTCTGGTCCTCATGGCCGCAGGCGGCGGTGCCGATCGGCAACCTGCTGGCCACCATCGTGCTGCTGGTGCTCTCCTCCACACTCAGTGAGGAAGCCTTCCTCGCCTGGGGTTGGCGTGTGGGCTTCTGGCTTTCGGTAGTGATCGTGGTCGTCGGCTACTACATCCGCACCCGTGTCTCGGACGCCCCGATCTTCCAGGAGGCCAAGGCCGAGCTGGAACAGAACGCGGCAGCCGGATACGGCGTCAAAGAGGTCTTCCGCCGCTACCCGCGTGGGGTGTTCACGGCCATGGGCCTGCGCTTCGGGGAGAACATCATGTACTACATGGTGGTGACCTTCTCCATCACCTACATGGCCACCCAACTGAAGATGGATACCTCCACGATTCTCGGGTTGATGCTGCTCGCGCACATCTTCCATGCGGTCCTAGTGCCGCTGGTCGGCAGGATGACCGACACCCGTGGGCGCCGACCGGTCTATGCCACCGGGGTGATCCTGATGGCCTTCTGGGGCGTGATCGCCTTCCCGCTGTTCAATACCGCAAACGACTTCGTGATCCTGTTGACCATCACCGGTGGCTTGGCCGTGCACGCATTGATGTATGCCGGTCAGCCGGCGATCATGGCAGAAATGTTCCCCACCCGCATGCGCTACTCCGGTGTCTCGCTGGGCTATCAGGTCACCTCGATCGTCGCCGGGTCGATGGCGCCGATTATCGCCACCTTCCTGCTGAAGGTCTATGGTTCTTGGGTGCCGGTGGCCGGTTACATCGTCTTCGCCGCGCTTGTCACCATGGTGGCCGTCTACTTCATGAAGGAGACGAAGGGGATTAGCCTGGCCGCTATCGACGAGCAGGACCGCATCGACACCGGGCTGCTCAACGAGGCGGTAAAGGTCAAAAAATAGGCAGAAGAACGCGGCCGGCTCCGCGCAGGGGCCGGCCGTTGCCATGCCACGATGAGGTTCTAGCAATCGTTGCCGCATCGCAGAGCAGCAGCGGAAGTGAACCTGATTCGCCACTCAATACTTTTCCACATTGGGCTAAAACCCCGCTCAAACAGTCCGTAGCCCGCGAGATCATTGAACATGGGACTACAAGAGATATTTCAGAGCGACGATGATACCCATCGTCTCCCGCTGAACCCGCCAGGACACCGGGTTGCTTCCCATCCTGACGGGTTGTTGACCTCCTTGGTTGAGCATGAGAAGTATTTCAGCCAGATCGCGGCGCTGGCCGCCGAACTCTACAACCTGCCGCCGTTGCAGGATCCGGGCTCAGGGCTGGTGCGGCTGCAGAAGCTCGCGAGGCTGCGGCGCATGCTCGACGCGGCCGAGGCGGTGACTCTTTCGGACTCGGTGGAACTGGTCGCCCAGGTCGTGGCCGAAAACAGCAGTGCGGATCCGAAGACGGAAACCGAGCAGCAACGCCGTGAGCGGATCAGCGCGAACTACTACGGCGTGGACCCGGCCGCCGAGCAGATCATCCGTTCGAACTTCATCGCCGAAGCCGCCGTGGCGTTGCGTGAGTCCGAGGAGAAGGTCCGCGGGAAGCTGTTCATTGCCGACGGGCTGCGCCATTTGTGCACGGACACGCTGGATGCTTTGGCTGCCGGGGAGATCACCACGAAGGCGGCGGGGGATATCGTGAAGCAGGCTCAGGATTTGGGGTCCGCCGATATCCGGCGGATGGAGCATGTGCTGTTGCCGATGGCGAAAACCGCGTCGGATGCGGCCGTGAGCCAGCGTGCTCGGCGGATGCATGACCGGATGAACCCCGAATCGGCGCAGGAGCGCCATGAGGCGGCGAAGGAGTCCCGGGCGTTGACGCATTGGAGTGAAGCGGACGGGATGGCGGCGTTGAAGTTGCGTGCTCCGGCGGCGGATATTATTTCCATGGTCAACACGGTGAAGTATTTCGCGAGGCATGATGTGGATCCTGACGATTCCCGTACCCAGGGGCAGCGGGAGGCTGATATTTTCCGTGATGCCCTGCTCGATGGGTGGCCGGCAACGGGTGGGACGCCGTTGAAAACGCGGGTGGCGTTGACTATCCCGGCGGTGGAGACCTTGGCGGATCCCAAGCGGGCGTTGGCGGATTTGGAAGGGTATGGGCCGATCCCGGTGGGCACGGCCTTGGCGTTGGCGAAGGACGCTCCGTCGATGCTGCGGGTGCTGACCGATCCGTGGACCGGGGCCGCGATCGATGTGGGGCGGCAGAAGTATCGTCCTTCGCAGGCGTTGAAGGATTTGTTGCGGGTGCGGGAGGTGCATTGCTGCTTCCCGGGGTGCCGGCGTACCGCGGAGACTTCGGAGATTGATCATGTGGAGGATTGGGCCAAGGGCGGGCACACGGATCGGAGTAATACGAAGTTGCTCTGCAAGCGGCATCAGATGTTGAAACACGCGTTGGGGTGGCAGTCGATTTACCGCCCTGATGGGTCGGTGGGTTGGCGGACTCCTCATGGGTTGGTCTGTCTGGAGTTGCCGGGCAGCGTTCAGGTGGTGCAGAACTTCGATCACGTTCATGACCGGACTCCGGTGCGGGAGGTGGGGCTGACTGATCGGGTGCGTCGGGTGTTGGGTTGGGTTGATCCGCCGGATCGGATTGCTAGCTAGTTGCGTTGCTGGGTTGTTGGGTGAGTGATTTTTTCATTCACCGCCGCTAGATCACATTACCTATCTGATACTTGTTTACCGGTTGCCGGGGGCGCGGTGTTCTTGGTGCCGGCTACTGGTCTGCGTGGCGTGTGTCTTGGTGGCTGGTCGCTGGTCGGGTTTGGTGGCTGAGTGAAGAATATTCTCAGTCAGTCGGTGCCCTGGTTCGTGCGGCGCGAGGCAGATTTGCTGATCGAGTGGGCTGGCCGTGCGTGGGTGACTGAAAAATTTATTCATCTGTGTTCGGGCGCCAAGTTCGTGGATGGTGGTCCGGTTGCCGCGAAACGGCAGCCCGGTCTGCGGGTGCTCGGACCGCTGTTCGGCAGAGGAGAGAAACCGTCAGTTGCTCCTCTGCCTCACATTGCTCGATGCCCGATCTGGCAGGGGGCGCAGCTCGGCGCTCAGCGGCGTTGGTACGAGGTTCGTTTGGTTCTGGATGTCCACTCGCCGCACTCCACATTCAATGCAACGCACGTAGATGACATAGCCGATCGAAGTAGGGTGCTTGGACTCGCTGATCCAGCTGTGCTCGTGGGTGCCGACGAGCGACGTGTTTTGCTGAGTTTTGATGTTCTGTTCAATGTGCATACTACTACCATGATGTAATGGTCTTATGCATCTCAACCCTTACGGAGAATATGCGGTTCTGCTAGCTGCCTCGCTCGCCTCGTCCTGGCCGGAAGACCGTGCCGGAATCGTCTCTCGCGCACGGGAATTCGGAATGACAGTTCCCTTTCCCGAGGAAACGGGGGACTACATTGCGGTTCGCCGTGTCATCGACGACTGGCTGACCGTGGTGGATGCACCAGACCCGCAAGAGCGTGCGCGCATCCTCAATGAGCACATGGCCACCGCCTCTGCGTATCCGCGGCTTACCGACCACGATGATGAAGGGTGGCATCTGCACTATCGGGATGCCGACGCGCGCGCCTTGCCCCACGTGCTCTCGGCTGTTTTCAGCGTGGGCACCGCCTTGCATCTCACGACCCGTGGGATGCATCGCCTGCACCGCTGCGCTGCGGGATCGACGCCGGGGGATCCCTGCACGGCGGTAGTGGCCGATGTGACGCGCAACGGCAGGCAGCAGTATTGCTCGGTGCGCTGCGCGAACCGGGCGGCTGTCCGCAGACACCGTGCCCGAGCAACGGCGGGCAGCGACTAGTGCGGACTGGCAGCAAGCGAGGGGCGACGGGTTCGCGGCCGCCCTCCGCCTAGGCAGTGCACCGGTTCAGCAGGGGAAGGGCGGGATGAACCAGGTGCCATGTGCGGCGGCATCGTTCAGCGCACGCACCGTCGCCTGAACCGCCTTGTTGCGCAGCGCCTCCTCGCGGCCCACCAGCCAGTATTCCGAGGTGTAGGAGAACCGATCGTGCAACACCGGCACCAGGTTCGGGTACTGCTCGGAGAGGAAGACCGGCAGCAGGCCGAGTCCGGCGTGGTTCATCGTCGCGGCGAATTGCACGGCGATGCTGGTGGAGGACACCGAACGGCGCATCGGGGGAAATAGGCTGGTCGCGTCGTCGAGCTTGTCCACGGTCAGCGCGGTGTCGATGTAGTAGTTCAGGTAGTGCTCGCGCAGATCTTCCAATGCGGTGGGGGTGCCGCGGCGCTCCAGATATTCGGCGGTGGCGTAGAGCCGCAGTTCATAGTCCATCAGCTTCGAGGACACCGCGCGGCGCACATGCGGTTCGCCGATGACGATCTCCAGGTCCATGCCGGTGCGTGTCTGCCGCGCCCGGGTGGTTTCCGAAACGATCTCGAATACCAGCTGCGGGTGCTCTTCGTGGAGCCTGGCCAGCGCCGGGGCGGCCAGGTGGGCGCTGAACGCGTCGGGCGCGGCGACCCGCACATGCCCGGTGAGCTGTCCGGTGTCCTCCTCGGTGCCAATCGCCGCCACCGCCTGTTCGATGGCCTCGGCGGAAATCATTGCGCGCCGGCCCAGATCGGTCAGCTCCCAGCCGTTCGGCGTGCGGGTGAGCAGCTGTCCGCCCATGGCTCTCTGCAGCGCGGCGATGCGCCGGGAGATCGTCGAATGGTTGACCCCGAGCACGCTCGCGGCAGCGGTGTAGCGGCCCAGGCGCGCCACCGTCAAGAAGGCGATCAGGGATTCGAGGTGGCGGTAATCGATCTGGCGGTCCATCCATACAGTGTGCACCAGCGCACAGCAGCGTTGCAATAATGACCTTTCCTTGTGCGTTGAGGTTGTGATCCGCCGCACCTACGCTGGGAATTAGTTAGGTCAACAAGGCTACGGAGGGTACGGCAATGAGCGTTTACGCATGGATCGGCTTGGGCAATATGGGTGCTCCGATGAGCGGGAACCTGGTGCGTGCAGGGCATACGGTGCGCGGTTATGACCTGAACGCCGAGGCCTGTGCCGCGGCCGAGACGGCCGGCGTGCAGATCGCGGCCAGCATCGCCGAGGCGATGGCCGGCGCCGACGCGGTATTCACCATGCTGCCCAAGGGCGAGCATGTCCGTGCGGTGTACGAGGCGCCCGAGGGGGTGTGGGCCAACGCCACGAGCGATATGCTGCTGCTCGATTCCTCCACCGTGGATATCGAATCCTCCCGGGCGCTGCACGAGGGCAGCGCGCAACGCGGCCTGGACTTCGTCGATGCGCCGGTCTCCGGCGGGATCTCCGGGGCGGCGGCCGGCACGCTCGCCTTCATGCTCGGCGGCCGGGCCGAACTGATGGACCGGGCGGTGCAGCTGATCTCCCCGATGTCGGCCAAGACCATCGTCGCCGGCGGACCGACCTCCGGGATCGCGGCGAAAATCTGCAATAACATGATGCTGTTCATCGACCTGATGGCCAGCGCCGAAGGCTCCCAGCTGGCCGAGCGCCTGGGGCTTGATCCGAAGGTGTTCTGGGAGATTGCCTCGGTCTCCTCGGGGCGTTCCTGGGCGCAGCAGACCTGGTACCCGGTGCCCGAAGTGATCGACACGGCGGCGGCGAACAACAATTTCGAGGCGACCTTCCGCGTGGATCTGGCCCGCAAGGACGTGGGCCTGGCGCTGGACGCCGGGGCGCTGACCGGGATCGACCTGCCGGCCGCCACACTGGCCCGGGAGCACTTCGACAGGCTCATCGCCGAAGGCCTGGCGGACAAGGACTGCTCGCTGATCGTGAAGAATCTGGTGCCCGACGGAGTGGTGCGCGGCTACACCCCGCAGGTCAGCGTGGGGCGGTAACGCAATGCGCAGCATCCGGGCCGCCGTCCTTCAGCAGTCGGGGGCCGCACGCCCCTACGCGCAGAGCAAGCCGCTGCGGGTTACCGAGGTGCAGCTGGCCGAACCCGGGCCCGGCGAGGTGCTGGTGCGCATCGAGGCTGCCGGGTTATGCCATTCGGACCTGTCGGTGATCGACGGCAACCGGCCCCGCCCGCTGCCGATGGTGCTCGGCCATGAGAGCGCCGGACTGATCGAGGCGCTCGGCGCGGGAGTCAGCGACCTGCACGTGGGCCAGCGGGTGGTCTCGGTCTTCCTGCCGCGCTGCGAAAACTGCGCCGCCTGCGCCACCGGCGGCAAGCTGCCCTGCACGGCCGGCAGTGCGAGCAATGCCTCCGGCACCTTGCTCAGCGGTGCGCGCAGGCTCGCGGCCGAGGGCCAACCGCTGCACCATCACCTGGGCGTTTCGGCCTTCGCCAGCCACGCGGTGCTGGACCGCCGCTCGGTGGTGCCGGTCGGCGCAGACGTGCCGCCGGCGGTGGCGGCGGTGCTCGGCTGCGCGGTGCTCACCGGGGGAGGCGCGGTACTCAACGCGGGCCGGCCGGTGCAGGGCCAATCCCTGATGGTGCTGGGCCTGGGCGGAGTGGGCATGGCGGCGCTGCTGGTAGCCATCGCCCATACCGCCGGCTGGACGCGCCCGGCCCGGCTGATCGCGGTGGACATGAATCGCGATAAGCTCCAGCGCGCCCTGGAGCTCGGGGCCACCGAGGCGCTCACCCCGGATCAGGCCGCGGATAGGGGGATCACCGCAGACGTGGTGATCGAGGCCGCTGGCCACCCAAAGGCGTTTGAATCCGCGGTACGCGCCACGTCAATCGGCGGCACGCTGGTGACCGTGGGGCTCCCGGCTCCCGGAGCGCTGGCCGAAATCGAACCGCTCGCGCTGACCAGCGGCGCGCGCACCCTCATCGGTTCCTACCTCGGCTCGGCCATCCCCGCCCGGGATATTCCCTACTATGAACAGCTCTGGCGCGACGGGCTGCTGCCGGTCGAGGAACTGCTCACCGGCCAGCGCCCGCTGAGTGAAATCAATTTGGCCTTCGACGAGCTCGCCGATGGGAGCACCATCCGCCAGCTGATCGCCTTCGACTGACCGCGTCGGACGAGGTCGCCAGCCGTGATAGTTTAGCGATTATGTCCGTGAAGAATGACCCGCCCGCCTTGCCGAACCTGCGTGAGGCCGGTGGGATTCCCGCCACCGGGGGAAGCATCCGGCCCGGGCTGCTTTTCCGCCGCGCCGCCTCCCTCGGCGATTACCTGCTCGCCCACGGCTTGAGCGTCCGGCAAATTGAACGGCTCGGGGCTCGGCTGGTGGGCAGCCGGTGAGCACCCCCGCGCCAAGCACCGGACCGCGCGCCCTGGCCACGCTGACCGATAGGCAGATCTTCGATTATCTGTGCCTGCACCAGCCCGCCACGCGCACCGATATGTCCGATTTCTTGGGCCTGTCCAAACCCACCGCTTCCCAGGGGATCTTGCGCCTCCAGGAGAACGGCCTGGTCAGCTCCGTAGCGGCCGAATACGATCCGAAGGCCGCGGTCCGGCGCGGACGCGCCCCGGAGAGCTACGGAATCAACCAGGATTTTGGCCATCTGCTCGGGCTGAGCCTGGAAGCCGGCACGCTGCTGGGCCGCACCACCGATCTGTCCGGCCGGACCGTGGCCGACGCGCACCTTGCGGTACCCATCGAGGCCAGCGCCGCGGCGGTGCAGCAGCTGGCCGCGGGCATGGTGCACGAACTATGCGCCGCCAGCCCCGGGAGCACCCTGCGCGCGGCACTGTCGCAAAGTTCGCCGGTGCAGCGCGCCGGAGAGCGGAGCACGGCGCTGCCCACCCCGGTTTTCGCCGGTTCCTCGGCCTCTTTGGCGCCGGTGGTGCACGAGCTGACCGGGGCCCCGACCAGCTTGGACAATGACGTGAACTGGATGGCGCAGGCGCAGATCGCACTCGATGCGGGCCGTGCTGCCCAATCCTTCGTGCTGCTCTACGTGGGTCCCGGTATCGGCACGGCCTTGGTGATCGACTCCAAGGTGCATCGCGGCGCCAGCGGCACCGCCGGCGAGCTGAGCGGGCAGCGCTTCGCGGAACACACGTTCCTGGAGCGCTTGAGCCATGCCGGGCTGACCGAGGCGGACAGCTCCCGGGTGGATTGCGCCCGGCTGCTGCGGGCGCTGCGTGGGGAAGAGCCGGCCGATGATCTGGTCGCCGGGCTCACCGAGCTGCTGGCCGAGGTGCTGGGCAATCTGCTGGCATTTTTCGATCCGCACCGCTTTGTGCTCTGCGGTCCGCTGGCCCCCTTCGAGTCCTTCACCTTTGCGCTGCAAAGCGCATTGGCGCGTAGGATGGGGCCGGGGAGAACCGTGTTTGAGATCAGCACGCTGGGCGAGGATGCGGCACTGCACGGGGCTTTGCATGGGGCGAGGTCCAGGTATCTGGCGCAGCTTTGGTCAAGTTACCGGGCAGAAGGCGTCTAGGCATTGACTGCGAAGCTCGCCGCTAGCTATTGTAAAGAGTCCTTAATATAGTTTCTGGTTTGCTTGCCGTGCGATACCCCACGGCCTGAACCTCTTGCAGGGGAGTACCTGATGGCAACATCTGACGCATCGGCAGCTGAGTCGCAGTACGCTGCCATCGGCCTTGACATGGGCGGCTCATCGATCAAATACGCCTTGGTCGACGCCGCCGGAAAGCTCGTGGAGAGCACCTTCGGCCAGGCCACCACGCCGGACGGCGCCCACCCGGACGCCGTGGCCCAGGTGATGTCGGAGATTATCGGCGAGCTGCAGCGGCTCACCGGCGAAGAGCTGGACGGTATCCCCGCCGGCGTCACCGTGCCCGGCGTGGTGATCGACGGGGTAGTGCATACCGCCGCGAATATCGACGAGGCCTGGATCGGGCTGGACGCCACGGCGATGCTGGGCCAGGTGCTGGGCCGCGAAGTTTCCGTGCTCAACGACGCGGACGCGGCGGGCATGGCCGAGGTGTACGCCGGCGCCGGCTCCCAGGACGGCCGGCCGATCAAGGGCAGCACCCTGTTGCTGACCTTGGGCACCGGCATCGGATCGGCGTTCTTCCGCGACGGGGTGCTCTTCCCGAATGTGGAGTTCGGGCACCTGGAGATCGACGGATTCAACGCGGAGAGCAAGGCCGCCGCCCGGGTGATGCGCGAAGAGAACCTCAATTGGGAGCAGTACATCGCGCGCCTGCAGCGCTACCTGTCCCACGTCGAATTCCTCTGCAGCCCGGATTTGATCGTCATCGGCGGCGCGATCTCCGAAGACCATGAGCAGTTCTTGCCGCAACTGAAGCTGCGGGCCAAACTCGTGCCGGCAGAATACAACAACGCCGCCGGGGTGCTGGGCGCCGCGCATCGCGCTTTGCACTCGGGCACTTAGGAACCTATGCATACCATTGACCCGAACGCCCAAATCAAGCTCGTCGCCGTTGACATGGACGGCACCTTCTTGGACGGTGAGGGGCAAATCCCCGAGGCGGCCTGGGCCGTGATCGACGAACTGCAGGGGCAGGGCATCAGCTTTGTCCCGGCCTCCGGGCGGCAGTTCGCCACGCTGCGCGAACAGTTCGCGCAATTGGGCGAAATCGCCATCATCGCCGAGAACGGCACCGTGGTGATGCACGGCGAGAACGAGATCTACTCGAACATCATCGCCGGAACATCGGTCGCCGCGGTGATCGCCGCGGTCCGCGCCCAGGAACAGCTGGATGCCGGACTGGTGCTCTGCGGCCGGCGCACCGCCTATGTGGAACGCAGCGACGCGGCCTTCACCGCCGCGATCGCCCCGTACTACCGTGCGGTGCAGGTCGTCGAGGACCTGACTCAGGTGCAGGACGAGATCATCAAGATGGCGGTGAACGTGGGCACCGGCGCGGTGCAGGAGATGGCCGCGGCCCTGGAAGTTCCGCTGCAGGTGGTGATCTCCGGAAGCCATTGGGTCGATGCCATGAACCATGGGGTGCACAAGGGCCTTGCGCTCAATGCGCTGCAGGAAAAACTCGGCGTCGGGGCCGATGAAACGGCCGTCTTCGGCGACTACCCGAACGATCTGGAAATGATCAAGGCCGCCACCTATTCCTTCGCCATGGCCAACGCCCACCCGGTGGTGGCCGCCGCGGCGAACTTCACCGCCCCGGCGAATACCGAGCACGGGGTGCTGCAGGTTCTGCGCGCCTACCTACAAGGGCGCAGCGAGCTCTGAAACGCTAGGGCGTGTCTTATAAAGGTTGAGCGGTCTGGCTGAGACTCTGGAGGGGTGTCGCGCTTCCAGCTCCTCTCCGATGATCAGTGGGCGTTGATCGCGCCGGTCCTTCCGTCCCGAACGGGCCGCCAGGGCCGCCCGTTCTCGGACGCGCGGGCGATCGTGGAGGGCATCATCTACCGATACCGGTGCGGGATTGCGTGGCGCGACCTGCCGCGAGAGTTCGGCCCATGGCAGACCGTGTGGCGGTGGCACCGCAACCTCGCCGGCGACGGCACCTGGGACCAGATCCATCAGGGGCTGCTGGCCGCCGCTGATCGGGACGGGAAGATCGGCTGGACGGTGTCGGTGGACTCGTCGATTGCCCGTGCGCATCAGCACGCGACCAATGTCACGCGCCCCACAGGGGCTGGATTGAATTACACGGATCCGGCCGTCGAGCAGCCTGATCACGCGGTCGGACGCTCCCGCGGCGGGCTGTCGACGAAGATCCACCAGCTTGTCGACGACCATGGGCTCCCGATGGTGGTCGCCGTTGCGCCCGGCCAGTCCGGCGATGCGCCCGCGTTACTGCCACTGCTATCCAGGCTCCGTGTCGCGCGCCCACTCGGGCGTCCCCGCACGCGTCCCGACGCGGTCCGTGGAGACAAGGCGTACTCCTCCCGCGCAATCCGCGCCCACCTGCGCGATCGCGGGATCCGCGCCGTGATCCCGCAACCGCGCGATCAGCAGGCTCACCGCAAACGACGCGGGTCGCGCGGCGGGCGCCCTCTTGGCTTCGACGCAGTCGAATACAAGGGGCGCAACGTCGTGGAGCGGCGCTTCAGTGATGTGAAGCAGTGGCGTGGGCTCGCGACGCGCTACGACAAGCTCGCGATCGTGTTCCGCGCCGCCGTGGTGCTCAACGCGGTGATCGCCTGGACCCAGCGATGTTTACAAGCCATGTCCTAGAGAGCGCGATCGACCACTGAGCTTCACATTGGAACGACGACCCCCAACCGTTCATGTGGACTGAGACCGTCGAGGACATCATGATCAAGATCACACGAGCACGAGCCACCCCCAGCGATGCATCACACCACTTGAATGCTTCATGCGCGTGAACTACTATGGAGACAACTACTCGGGAGGATGACGGAAATGGATACACCTGAAGCATGCTTGGACCGCATCCGCGATGCATGGAACAACGCAGATGCCGAGGCGTACGGTGCCGAGTTCGAAGAGGATGCGACTTACGTGGCCTGGTCCGGCGAGCTGCAGCACGGCCGCCAGCGAATCGTCGAGGGCCACGCGGAGATTTTCTCGAAGTGGCTCGATGGAAAGAAGATGCGGGTGACGCCGATCCGGAAGGTGCAGCTTTCGGAGACCTCGGCAGTGTTCACCACCGTCGGCGGCTTAGGTGCCGAGGATACGCCTCACGACAAGTTTCAGACGTTCACGTTCGTACGTCGTGGACAGCGGTGGTTCTGTACCGCCTACCAGAACACCAAGATGGATGAGTCGGCAAAGGTAATGTTCAACGCTCCGCACCTATGACCGACGACGCAAATCTCGCTGCGCTGTTCGTGCAAGTCTCGGACCGGGTGCGCAGCGTTCGCCGCGGTGATCTGGCGGTCCTCGACGCAGCGTCGGTGACGGCAACCCAGGCGATCCTGCTTGATCGAGTGGCGCGCGGCGCGGCATCGACTCCCTCGACGATCGCTTTCTCGCTCGGGCTGTCACAACCTTCTGCGACGCAGATGATCGATCGTCTGGAAACTGCGGGCTACCTACGCCGTACTAAGAGTCCCGTCGACCGGCGGAGCAAGACGATCACTGTCACTGCGAAGACCAGAGCCCTGTTGGAGCGGCTCGCGCGCGCGCGCTACAACGATGCCGAGGCTGAGATGACCGCACTGTCGCCGGCGACCCGCCAGGCGTTGGCTCATGCGCTCAGCGCGGCACTCGATGAGCTCGCCTTGCGGTGAGAACCGAGAACCAGCCTTCGAACATGTTCAGTCACGACGCGAACTGAATCGCTCTGAGTTTCGTCCCTATCGGGTTCCCTATCCAGCGAGCGTTCGCTGGGCTGATTCGGTCGCGGCGCTCATACCGAGCAGGCCGAGGCGGCATGCCGCACCGCGGACATCAGGTTCGGTCGACCGCCGCTCGCGCGCGCTTCATCGAGCATCCGGAGGGCGCGCTCGCGCATCTCGGGAGAGCATCTCTGGTTCGGTTCCATCCTTGCATGAAGAACGGAACGAAACCCAGGGCGGTTCACTCCGACAAGCTCGCGATCGTGTTCCGCGCCGCGGTGGTGCTCAACGCGGTCATCGCCTGGTCCCAGCAATGTTTGTGAGACACGCCCTAGCTGCCTGAGTAGCGGGAATCCCCCGGGGGCGAAGCCTGAGCTAACAGTCCCCGGGGGATTCCGGACGATCCCTATCTGGCCAGGTAATGACCAATCCCGGCCGTTGCCGCACGTACGCCGGTTGCCAGCGTTGGTTCGTAGTCCGGTAGGAAATACGGCGAGTGGTTGACTGGAAAATCGCCTGTGCGCGGCAAAAATCCGCCGAAAAACCAATATACGTACGGAACGGCTATTTCATCCCCTAGCGCGCCGAAATCTTCCGATCCCATAGCCGGGGGCAGCTCTGCTACTTGGTCGGCACCCAACTCTGCAGTCAGTGCCTGCTTGATTCGTTCGGTGTGTTCCGGATCGTTGTGAAGTTTCGGGAATGAATTGAGCTTCACGATTTCAGGAATTGGTGCATTGGAAGCGGCGGCTTCTGCCTCGACTATTCGTTTTACTCCGCTGAGGATCTTGGAGCGTGCGCTGTCGTCGAGGGTGCGGATATTCAGCGTGAATTCGGCGTGATCGGGAATGATATTTTCCTTCAGACCCGCGTGGAAGGTGCCGCAGGTAACTACGGCGGGCGTTTGTGGATGCAGCTCTCGGGATACTAGACCCTGCAAGCGCGTGATCGTATGCGCTCCAAGCAGGATCGGATCAATAGAGTCCTGCGGCATAGAACCGTGTGACTGCTTACCGCGCAAGGTAACTTTTAGCGAATCAGCCATGGCCATGGCCGGTCCGCTAGTGATTCCAATGGAACCGGCGGCAAACGGAAAGACGTGCTGGCCCAGTATTACTTCTGGTCGCGGTGCCTTGTCCCAAAGTCCGTCGTCCAGCATGGCTCGGGCTCCGGCGCTTGTTTCCTCACCGGGCTGGAAGATCCAGACGATGGTACCGCTCCAAGCGTCGGTCTGTTCGGACAACAGAGCAGCTGACGTCAGAGCGGCAGTCACATGCGTGTCATGTCCGCAGCCATGCATAACAGGGACTTCGGTGCCGTCTGCCAACGTGCCGCGAACACTGGAAGCGTAGTCGGCGCCGGTATCCTCCGCGATAGGAAGGCCGTCGGTATCGGCCCGGAACCCGATGACAGGCCCCTCACCATTGCGCTGGATCCCGACTACACCGGTTCCACCGCACGCGAAGTTCTCGATACCTAGTGCATCGAGCTGTTGCGAGATGTAGGCTGCCGTCCGATGTTCCTGCATGGAGAGTTCCGGGTTGGCATGCAGATGACGATACATCTCGTGCATGGCCGAGGTTTGCTCGCTATCTAGAGTTGTGCTGAGCGAGGCGGTAATTTCGTGGTTCATGGGGGATCCTTTTAGTCTTCGGGGCTTGCATGGACAGTCCGGCGATTCCGGAAAATCCAGGAAAATATGATGGAAGATACTACAACCAGAGCGGTAGCGAACAGCGCCAGCGAAGGCACCAGAGGAATGACAGCGAAATACATGATTAGTGAAAGCAGGATTGCGATCAGGGTTGGTCGTGGTTGCTTCATTGCAACTATCGCTTGAACTAGGACTGCACCCATCAGCGACGGCAGGATGTAGATGCGGGCAACTTCGATCATTTCGGTTGGAATGACCGAAATCATCCAAGAACCGAAGAAGCCGACAAAGACCAGCAAGCTGGTCAGATGGACAGTGGCAGCCCCGCAAATCGCCATGACGGCGGCCAAATCCCCACGCCGTGTTCCTGGCTTGGCATCGATTGAGGATTGGGCCACAATGGCCGCCGGCAGCAGCTTGTTGGAGATGTTGCCAATCATGAAAGCTTGATACATAGCAGCTGAGCCGAGGATGGGGAAGTAGGTCAGCGGCTCCACAAACCAGAAGACCCCGAAGGTGGCGGCCACAGCCGCGAATGCCACCCAGATCATTGCTGGGCTGATCTCAAGATCGGTGAACAGCACGAGATAGGCCGGGCCCAGCAGCGAGAAGAGCAATCCAGCCGTCATGGTGATAGAGCCATAACGTGTGGTTTGCTTCTCGAAACGGGCCATCGAGGCATCAGCGTTATTTAAAGTCGGTGTGCTCATCACTTAATTCCTTTCACATTTTCTATGCGGTGTGCATCAGGTAGCCGGCGGTGATCGAGATGAGGATCGCAAAACCCAAAGACCATTCCTTGAGCCACTTGGCATTCAGTGTTTTGGCGAGGAAGAGGAATAGGGCCATTGATGTCGCGGAGATTAGGACCAGCATCATATGGATATTGGATTTGGGGATTTCGGCGATGGTCAGCATGCTGAAGGCGCCGAGTAGTGCGGCGCTGGGAATCAACGCCATGGCAGCGGGATTGCGTTTTGCCAGGGACTTTCCACCACGCTTCAGTATCGGGGTGAGCAGCAGAGTGCATAGCATCCACATGCCACCAGACAAGCTCATGGCTATAAAGGCGACGGCAAAAACCTGTTGGGTATACGTATCGCCGCCCAGCATCGACCCCATGGACTGCGCAGCGAGGTTGGCGCTCGCCGTTTCAGTTGATGCCGAACCGATTAGCCCAATGCGTACCAGTACGGCAGGCGTTCCGAACAGGGCTAGTAGAGCGATGGCGACCAGCACAACCGAAAGCGATGGGCCTATGGATGCGACAGCGCCAGCGCGGAAGGCCTCTTTAACTTCGCGCAGCGGCATGTCGACATGTGGAGCAGCCGCCTTGGTGGCTTTGACGTAGAGAATCGTCTGAATAAAGATAACGGCGAAGACACCCAGAGCGCATATCCATAGAAAAGGGATATTGGCTATGGCCCAGATGTCGGTCGAACCTGGATTTCCTGCTGAAAGTGGTAGGCCCATGGGACTCTCCTAAATTTCGCATCAACTTTGTGATGTGGATCTCATGAAATAAATAGTGCCCTGCGCGTCTGGTTGCGGCAAGGAACTGGAGAAATCGCCAAATAAGTGGCCGGATCCTGCAAAACTCACTATTTTTAGCACCCCTATTCCCCATGTCGCCACTAGCGAGTGAGGATTGTGGCATACGTCGCACGACTGTTGATGTCTGAAAGGTTTGTCATGAATGAGATCCAGCGGCTCAGCGCTGTAGAGCTGACCAATAAAATTCGAAGCCGAGAATTATCTGCCCGCGAGGCCCTTCAAAGCCATATGCAGGCAATCGAAGCTGTCAACGCACAGGTCAATGCCGTTGTCACCACTGACTTCGATCGCGCGTCGACCTTGGCTGCTACCGCCGACGAGATTACCGCTCGCAATGGGGAAGTTGGTGTGCTGCATGGCTTGCCGATGACGCATAAGGATACGTTCAATACGGCAGGATTGGTCTCCACTCAGGGTTCATTGGCACTGCAGCACTACGTTCCAGAACATGATGACTTGCAGATCGCCAGGCTGGCTGGGGCCGGAGCCATCCGAACTGGCAAAACCAATGTTCCAGAATTTGGAGCCGGTTCGCACACTTTTAATGAAGTTTTCGGTACGACCACTAATCCGTTTGCCCCGGATCGATCCGCTGGCGGTTCATCCGGCGGCGTGGCAGCAGCGGTTGCGGCTCGCATCCAGCCACTTGGCGACGGATCCGACATGGGCGGTTCACTGCGCATTCCAGCTAGCTTCTGCAATGTTGTTGGGTTCCGGCCCTCGTACGGTGTGATTCCAATGGAATCGCCGTCCAACGCATACTCGTGGCTAGCTCGCTCAGGACCGATCGCGCGCACTGTGGAAGATATCGCGCTATTTATGCGCTCTAGCGCGGGGGACACCGCACTTCCTACGCCAAATACGCTCAAGGCAGAGGATTTTGTTGCCCCAACGCCAAATTTGCGTGGGGTGCGCATTGGATACAGCTTCGATTTTGGTATCGGAGTGCCAGTTGAGCCAGAAATCATCGAAGTCCTTAAATCCCAGTTATCCGTATTCGAAGCCGCTGGTGCCATCGTGGAACAAGGGTGCATAGATTTCACGGATGCCGATGAGGTCTTCGGAAATACCCGAGCGTTTGATTTCGCGACGAACCTAGGTGAACTCGTACGCAGCAAGGAATCACTTATCAAGCCAGAAGTGATCTGGAATGTGCAAAAAGGGTGGGCGCTGGACGGCGAATCAATGATTTCCACGGTTGCTGCGCGTACGCGGCTGGAACAAGCCGTCCAGGCTTATTTCTCCAGATATGACCTGTTCCTTTCACCTGCCGCGCAGGTCCTGCCGTTTGATGCCGCTATCCGCTGGCCTGAACAAATTGCGGGAACTCAGGCTGAAACTTATCTTGATTGGATGCGCTCCGCCTGCTTGCTCTCGGCCACCGGGCTTCCGGTGATTTCGATGCCTGGAGGATTCACTAAATCCGGGCTTCCAGTCGGCTGGCAACTGGCTGCCAATCACTATCAAGACGTCAACTTGCTTAATTGGGCCGCCGGATATGAAGAACAAGCGCCCTTCGCAGCAACGGCGCCCCTGCTTGCGACCAACCCGCAATCTGTGTTGGCCAATCCGGTCCGAACGATCAGCGCATAGTTGGAAAGGTAGCGAAAACAATGAGCTTCGATGCTAATGCCCAAGAAAACGGCCCCTTGACCGGGTACACGGTAATAGACCTGTCTCGTGCTCTGGCGGGGCCGCACGCGACAATGATGTTAGGGGATCTGGGTGCCCAAATCATCAAAGTCGAGAGCACCAACGGCGGGGATGACACTCGGGGGTGGGGGCCACCTTTTGTTGGACCGGAGGAGGACCGGCAATCCACCTACTTCCTGTCCTGCAATCGCAATAAGCGTTCTATTGTTTTGAATCTGAAGAGCGCCGATGGCTTCGAGACGCTGCGTTCAATGATCAAAAAGGCCGATGTCCTCGTGGAGAACTTCCGTCCCGGTGTCATGGACCGGTTGGGACTCACCACGCAATTGCTGCATGAGATCAACCCGAAACTGGTGATGCTCTCGATTTCAGGTTTCGGGCATGACGGTCCGGAAGCGGCGCGTAGCGGCTATGACCAAATACTTCAGGGTGAAGCTGGACTCATGTCCTTGACTGGCCCCTCTGCCGATGACCCGCAAAAAGTTGGGGTGCCCATAGGTGACCTGCTAGCGGGCATGTACGGAGCCTATGGTGTCTTGGCCGCTCTGCTGGAACGTGAGCGTACCGGACTCGGTCAGCAGGTCCGTACCTCGTTGCTGGCCGCAATTGTCGGCGTTCATGCGTTTCAGGGAACTCGCAATACCGTTGCGGGGCAGGTTCCCAAAGCCCAGGGAAACCATCACCCTTCCATTGCACCATACGGTTTATTCCGTTCCGCCGACGGTTTCGTGCAGATCAGCGTCGGCAGCCCAAAGCTGTGGCAAGCGCTGGTTGAGAAATTCCAGTTGCCCACAGCCGGCTTCGAATCGAATGCGCAAAGAGTTGAACGCCGTGAGGAGCTAATTGCGATCATTGAAAAGGTATTCATACAGATTCCCACCCAGCCATTGCTCAAGCAGCTAGGGGAAGCCGGAATTCCAGCGGGTATCGTTCGTACCCTCGATGAGGTATATGAGTGGGACCAGGTTCGTTCGCAAGGCCTCGTGTTACAGGTCCAGCACCCTGTGCTGGGCCAGGTGGAGCTCCCTGGCGCACCTTTGAGGTTCTTTGACGGCAAGCACGAAGTAACTCGAAAAGAACATACTGCACCCCCGTTGCTTAACCAGCACGAGCAGGAAATCCGCGAATGGCTTGGGCAAGACGCAGCGCAGGTAGCAACATGAGCAGTGATCCGGCGCGCGTCGAACGAATCACTACCAGAGCAATCATCGAGCAGGTACTGGATCCCGGCAGCTTCACCAGCTGGGATGAGCCGGTAGACTATTCCTTCGCTGCGGCCGCCTACCGAGAACAACTCGAGCAAGCAGCACTCCGTTCCGGATCGGATGAAGCAGTAATTTCGGGGTTCGGCACGGTTAAGGGGCAACAAGTTGCTGTGGTGCTTTCCGAATTCGATTTTCTGGCCGGGTCGATTGGGCGCAATGCTGCGCAACGAATCGTCGCGGCCTTCGAACGAGCAACTGCACGGGGCTTGCCGGTGCTCGCCTCTCCAGCTTCCGGCGGAACCAGAATGCAGGAAGGTACTCCGGCATTTGTGTCGATGGTGCATATCACTGCAGCGGTGCGCGCCCACACGGAGGCCTCGCTTCCATATCTGGTGTATTTGCGTCACCCAACGACAGGCGGAGTGATGGCTTCATGGGGGTCAGCGGGCCATATAACCATTTCGCAGCCGGGAGCTCTTCTGGGATTTCTCGGACCCCGGGTATATGAAACTATCTACCAGCATCCTTTCCCGGAAGGAGTCCAAGTTGCTGAGAACCTCAAGCGACATGGACTTATCGACGCGGTGGTCCCTCTGGAAGAACTCGCAAGCATCGTCAACCGGGCCTTGAGAATTCTTCGTCCCAGTGATGGCCTTTCAGTTGCGGCTGAGTTCCCAACAGTGGCAGATCGTCGGTTGGGCGAGCACCAGGTCTGGCAGGCAATCCTGGCAACTCGAAAAGCGCGCCGTCCATCGGTGCGCCATGTAGTTAAATATGCGTCGAGCGATGCAATGCAACTTTCGGGGAGCAACGAGGGCGATAGGGATCCCAGAATGTATCTGGCTATCGCCCGAATTGGTGGACATCCAGTCGTGCTCGTTGGCCAAGACCGCTCTGGCCTGAATGGTTCGGGGTCCACTGAGCCAATGGGGCCAGCGTTCCTTCGCGAGGCGCGCCGGGGCGCGCAGCTAGCGGAGAACCTGGGAATCTCGTTGGTTACGGTGATTGATACAGAAGGCGCAGCGTTGAGCCAAAGCGCGGAAGAAGGCGGCATGGCCGGACAAATTTCCCGGTCGTTGAGTGCTTTGGTTGGACTTAACGTGCCAAGCGTATCGCTGCTACTCGGCCAAGGGACTGGGGGAGGAGCTTTGGCGCTGCTGCCTGCTGACATTTCCATTGCAGCCGCAAATTCCTGGCTCTCCCCGCTGCCTCCCGAAGGGGCGAGCGCCATTATCTATCGAGACACCGAGCATGCGTCTACGCTGGCGCATGCCCAGCAAACTGATGCTTTCTCTCTGAAACGTGCGGGGATTGTGCAAGCGATTGTGCCCGAGGAGTACGATGTGTGCAAAGCGCCTAGGCGCTTTGCACAAGAAATCGGACAGATAATATCTATTGCACTGACCAAGCTGGCGAAAGAGGACATTGCCGGATTGAGAAGACAACGCGCATTGAAATATGCATCGATTGGTAAGCAAGCACTACTGGGCTAAGCGGTGAGGTTCGACCTTGCACGACCGAGAAACAGGAAGATATGACAGAGCTCAGTACCACGCAACGGCGAATAATTGCGGCGCTTCAAGTTGATGGCCGGGCTACTTGGCGCAAGATTGCCACGGTACTAGACATACCGGAACGCTCGGTTGCGCGCCACGGCGCGTGGCTATTGGAGAGCGGAGTTGTCACAGTGGCTGCAGTCAGGCACCGAGAGCACTCGCTGCTGATAGCTTGCACCTGTGCTCCGGGAACCGGCCGGCTCGCAAGCGAAGCGCTGTCTTCCCGTTCAGATACCAGCTTTTCGTATCAGGTCACAGGGCGTGAGGATCTCGTCGTGGAAATGCACTACGACGGGGACCTCACCGATGTTCTCTCATTGGAGCTTCCAGCCACGCCCGGAGTCTCATCTGTCGTGGCCTATCCTGTGCTCAAGTATTTCAAGACGGTTCGCGGCTGGCGGCTTGGCTCGCTAAATGCGGCCGAAGAAAATTCTCTGCGCAAGCACCCCGATGTCACCAGTTGGAAGGCCAAACCCGATTTGGTCCCTAAAGATCAACTGATCATCAGCTCCTTGCGCGAAGATGGCCGGGCCAGTATCGAGTCAATCGCACGACGTGTGGCGATGAGCGAGACTTCTGTTGCACGCCGAATCGACTGGCTGCTGGCCAGCGGGCAGATAGCCATTCGGGCACTGGTCGAACCGTCTGCTGTGGGACTTCCTACCGAAGCATTGCTGTGGGTGTCTACTTCTCCCATTCAAGTTGAGCAATTAGGCCAACGGCTGGCGAGGCGCCCCGAGGTGCGCTACGCAGCGGCCGTGGCGGGAGACTGCCAGCTCGTCGTTAACGTGACAGTGGCTAGCCAAACGGAACTCTATGATTTCATCTCGAATAGCGCTTGGGGAGATTCAATGCTTCAAGTCAAAACCTCGTTTGTCGTCAAGGCACGCAAACGCGGCGGAAGGCTGATCAGTATCTAGCACGGACTTATGAAGTTTGTCCCAGCGTAGCGATACCGGCTAGGCAGCTTTGCGGAGCGGCAACGGCAATACCGCGCAAAGCAGCTTGTCTGCCTCTGGCGAAACGTCGAAGCGCGAGCCGCTCACTTTCGGTTTCTTGCGGCTGCCGCCTGTTATCAGCCGTGCTGTGCCCGGGGTATTGATCTCGGCGCCAGTATTTGAAGCCCGAGGCAGTCCAGTCAGGTCAACCGCTCCCGCTGTACTTCGGTTCGGCTGATCGGCCGGTCGTCCGGCACCAGCGGATCGTCGCTGCCGCACCGGGACGAGGCGCTGGTAGCGGATGCCAACACGTGACCTGCCGGTCTTATTGAACGGTCCCGGCCCCGGCACGCGGTCCCGAATCCGGGGCGCGGTCAGTAGATGGTCGCGAGGCCGAAAGCCTAGAGGCTGTCCTGTTCGGCCAAATGATTGGCGATCGCATCGAAGGCGCGGATTGTCGGGAAGAGCTTGGAGGCATCCTGCGGCAGCGGCCAGCTGGAGAGCTTCACGCAGACCATCTTCGTGGCGGGATTCATGTAGATCATCTGCCCGTGGATGCCCAGCGCCAGGGCGACATTCGACTTGGGGTAGGGGAACCAGATCTGGTTGCGGTAGTGCCCGCCGGGCATCATATTGTCGCCCGGTGAGTCGGCGAAGGCCTTGAGCTGGTCCTCGGTGGCGGTGAAGGTGTCCCGAATCCAGTCCGGATCGAAAACCTTCTGCCCGGTCAGCGCCACCCCGTCGTTGACGTACAGGTGGCCGAGGCGCGCCAGGTCGCGCAGCGTCGCATTAAAACCGCCGTCGTACATGCCGGTGCCGAACTGATCGGTGCCCATCACCAGATCTTGCTGCGCGCCGATCTTCGCCCAGACATATTCGGAGAGCAGCTGCGCCATGCGCGCGCCGCCGGCGGCCTCCAGCACCCAGCCGAGCACGTCGGTCTCGCAGGAACGGTACTCGAACGGACCGCCGTGCTCGCCCTTGGACTTCAGCGTCAGCAGGTAGTCGTACATTCCGATCGGGCCGATCGCGCCGCTGGGCTCGGTCCAGCCGATGGCCTCCTCCAGCAGGCGCACCTCGGCCTTCGGATCCAGGTACTCCTCGGAGAACTGGATGCCCGAACGCATGTCCAGGAGGTGGCGGACCGTCGCCCCGGCATAACCCGAGCGTTCCAGAGCCGGCACGTAGTCGGTGACCAGCGCGTCCACGTCCAACTTTCCCGCGCCTGCCAGCGCGCCTGCCACGGTGCCCACGACGGTCTTGCTCATCGACATCAACAGGTGGTCGGTCAGCGAGGTCATGGTGTTGTAGTACTTCTCCACCAGCACCCGGCCATTGCGCATCACCAGCAGGCCATCGGTGTTCGTCGAGTTAATGACCCCGCGCACGGTCATCGACGGGTCGGACGCGGAGACCTTGGCTACCTCAAGCTCGCCGATCTCCATTTCGGTGAACGGCAGTTTCGCGATCGCGTCATCGCCGCGGGAGACCTTGGTGGTAGGCAAGAACTCGGCGAGGTTCTGGAAGGATACCTGGATGTTTTCCGGATACTGCCAGTTGGCGATCGTTAACTCGGATATCGCTAGGCCGCTGGTCATCTGCTGGTCCGTCTTCTCTTGGGAACGCTGTTGTGCTCTGTGTTTCGGAGCCTACCACCAGCGGTTGAACGGGAGAGTGATGCTGGGTTAGCGGTTTTCGGACGGCGGAACGTCGATGCCCTTGTACTGTGCGCGGATCGAGGAGATGAAGTGCTTCGCGTCGATGGTCAACTTCGTCTTCTTCTTCCCCTCATACTGCAGCTTCGCCTTGGTCACCAATACGCCCAAATCAGCGCCTTTCCAGCGGTAATCTTCGGCGCCGTAGATGCGCAGGAAGAACGCTTCCTTGTGGTTCTGCAGCTGGTGCCAGTCCAGCGCGCTGCGCGAGAACTGCAGCTTGCCCTTGGAGTCCAGGAAGTACTTGCCGGTGCGCGGGGCATGGGTGATGTACTGCACGATGTCATCGGTTTCCTTGATGATCATGTGGCTCCACACGTCCGCCCCGGAGAGCTCCTCCCAGCGCGCGTTGATCTCATCGACGTCCAGTTCGAAGTCCACGTCGAGGTATTCGAGCAAGTGGAAGAGGAACAGCGGGACATCCGCGTAGGCGCCGGCGGTCACGTTGGTGATCGCGCTCGCCCCGGAGATGCGTGGGTTCAATTCGCCCAGATATACCTCGTCGGTGTCGGTGTCGACCAGCACATCGACCTCGAAGAAACCGCGGTACCCGGTGGATTCAAGCCCCGCCCCGACCTTGCGGACCAGTTCGATGGCGCGGGCGCGCTGCCCGTCGGTGACCACATCGGGGTGCATCTCGTTGCCGCACCAGCCGCCCTTGTACGGGGTCAGCTCCTTGTATCCGGCCAGCTCGGTGAGGATCGGGCCGACGACGGTGCCGCAGCGGGTGAGCACCGCTTCCACGGCTACCGGCTGGTTGTTGATCCGCTTCATGACCTTGAGCTGCTCGCCGATGATGTGCTTGGAGTACTGGTTCCAATCATCCTCGCTGGTGATGAAGAACGTGGTCTTGCCCGAATCGCCGTACGGGGTCTGCACGACCAGGTCATCGCCGAGCTTCGCCCCGCGGGACAGCTTCTGCAGCTGCGCATAGGAGTCGGCGGTGCCCAGCACGTTCGGCACCGAGTGGGCGCCGGCGGCGTTGCCCAGTTCGGTGGTGACGATCTTCGAATCCAGATGGGTGCGCAGCTCGTGCGAAGGCAGGATCAGGTCGTAGCCCAGCTCCTCGCAGATCGCCTCGGTCTCCTCGTCGAAGAACACCATCGCGATCTTCGGGCGCTGGCCACCGGCTGCGCGGTGGGTATCGATGTATTCGCGCACCTCGGGGTTTTCCAGCAGCCAGTTGTTGATCTCTTCGGAGCTCTGAAAGTCCACATGCGGCTTCTCGCTCGGGGTGAAGACCCGCGGGTGGTGCCCGTCCCAGCCGTCGTAGTAGGTGATGTAGCTGAATTTGCGCACCCAGCGGTCTAGGCCCAGCAGGTTCACCGGGGTGGCGCCGATGAAATAGATCGGAGTCTGGTTGGTGCGGAAGAAATGGCGCACCTCGCTCATATTCTTCAGCGTGCGGCCAAAATTCACGACGCGTGGAGCCTCCACGATGCTCTCGTCGTCGTTATAGGCGGCATCCACGGCAACATTGGCAGTCATCTCGTCCAAAACGCTTTCCTGCGACTGCGCTTTGCCGACCTGCTTGCGTAAATTGGCCAGATCGCTTGGTTTGGGCATCTGCGGTCGTGCAGAGCCTTCGCTCGCCTCAAGAAAATTTGCCATGGGATGTCGTTCCTTCGAAGTGGTAGACCTAGTAATTCTTCACGTGCCCGACGCTGGACACGCTGTGGACCGGTTGCTCTATCCATGTTTGGGGGTGCGAGTAAGGCGAGAGCAACGGTGAGGTAAAGCTGCGGTGAATAGTGAGTTTTGGGGCGCTTTGGCGTTGAGCAATAGCCTAGACGCGAGAAAGTCCTAACGTGAATTTAATGACACGTTAGGACTTTCTCTGTCATGTGACGATGTCAGCTAGCCGAGCCGACGTAATACCCGATGGCTGCCAGGGCTGCCCGTACCCCGGTATCCAGGGCTGGCACATAGTCGGGCAGGAAATGCGGGGAGTGGTTTACCGGGGCGGGACCAGCAGTGGTGTCGAAGCCGCCGAACATCCAGAACACATTCGGTACGCCCAGCGCATCGGCCAACGCCCCGAAGTCCTCCGAGCCCATGGCCGGGGGCACGAAGCGCACCTGCTCGGCACCGAATTCGGTGCCGAAGGCCGAAGCCACAGACTGGGTCTGCTGCGGGTCGTTGTAGAGCCGCGGGAAGTTGTAGAGCGGCTCGATCAGCGGCGCCGGCGCATTGCCGGCCGCTGCTTCGGCCTCGATGATGCGGGTGACCGCGCTGAGCACCTGCGCGCGAACCTCTTCGGTGAGCGTGCGGATATTCAGCGTGAACTCCGCGCGATCCGGAATGATGTTCTCCTTCAGCCCCGCATGGAAGGTGCCGCAGGTGATCACCGCCGGGCTCAGCGGATGCAGCTCGCGCGAAACGATGCTCTGCAAGCGGGTGATGATATGCGCGCCGAGCACGATCGGGTCGATGGAATCCTGGGGTTGCGAGCCGTGGGACTGCTTGCCGAAGAGCGTCACCTTCAGCGAGTCGGCCAGCGCCATCGCGCTGCCCTCGGTGACCGCGATGGACCCGGTCTGGAAGGGGAAGACATGCTGGCCGAGCACCACCTGCGGGTGCGGGACCTTGTCCCACAGGCCGTCCGCAAGCATCGCCTGCGCGCCGGCCGCGGTTTCCTCGCCCGGCTGGAAGATCCACAGCACCGTGCCGGACCAGCTGTCGGTGCTTCGGGCCAGCACCTGCGCCGCGGCCAGCGCGGAGGCCACATGGGTGTCGTGGCCGCAACCGTGCATTACCGGCACCTCGGTGCCGTCGGCCAGTACCCCGGTGGCCACCGAGGCGTAGTCCGCGCCGGTGTCTTCCTTGATCGGCAGCCCGTCGGAATCCGCGCGGAAGGCGATCACCGGGCCGGGGCCATTGGCATGGATCCCGACCACCCCGGTGCCTCCGCAGCGGAAGTTCTCGATGCCCAGATCGCTCAGCCGGCCCTGGATGTAGTCCGCGGTGGCGTGCTCTTGCATCGATAGTTCGGGGTGTGCGTGCAGGTGCAGGTAGCTTTCGTGCAGCGCACGGGTCTCCTGGAGGTTCAACGCGATCTCGTTCATGGTCTTCCTTTGCTTGGTGGTGCTTAGTCTTCGGTGGTCGCCGAGAACTGGGTGCGGTCCCGGACCAGCCAGGAAACGAGGATGGAGGCGATGACCACCAGCGCGGTGGCGAACATCGCCAGCGCGGGAGCCGCCGGCAGGATCACGAAGTTCATCAGCAGCGCGAGCGTGATGGCCACCAGCGTGGGGCGCAGCGACTTCATCGCGACGATGGACTGCACAAGCACCGCACCCATCAGCGAGGGCAGGATGTAGAGGCGGGCAACCTCGATCACCTCGGCGGGAACCATGGACACCAGCCAGGTGCCCAGCAGCCCGACGAAGAGCAGCAGGCTGGTCAGGTGGACCGTGGCGGCGCCGCAGATGGCCATCACCGCGGCCAGGTCTCCGCGTTTGCTGCCCGGCTTCGCGCCGATGGAGGCCTGGGCGACGATCGCGGCCGGAAGCAGCTTATTGGAGATGTTGCCGATCATGAACGCCTGGTACATGGCGGCCGAGCCGAGGATCGGGAAGTAGGTGGCCGGTTCGACGATCCACAGCACCCCGAAGGTCGCCGCGACCGCGAGGAAAGCCACCCAGATCATCGACGGGGCGATGTCCAGGTCGCTGAAGAAGACCAGGTAGATCGGGCCGAGCAGGGAGAAGACCAGACCGGCGGACATGGTCAGCGAGCCGTAGCGGGTGGTTTGCTTTTCGAAGCGCGCCATCGAGGCGTCGGCGCCGGTCAGTTGTGCTGCTGAGGTGCTCATGTGGTGCTCCTGGTCTTAGGCTGCGGTGTGCAGGAAGTAGCCGGCGGTGATGGCAACGACGATGGAGATGCCCAACGCCCATTCCTTCAACCATTTCGCGTTCAGCGCCTTGGCCAGGAAGAGGCACAGCGCCATGGTGGTCGCGGACACCGCGACCAGGATCAGGTGGACGTTCGACTTCGGCAGTTCGGCGATGGTCAGCGCGGAGAACGCGCCGAGCAGGGCCGCGGTGGGGATCAGCGCCATCACCGCGGGATTGCGCTTGGCCAGCGATTTGCCGCCCTTTTTCATGATCGGGGTGAGGATCAGCGTGGCGAGCATCCACATGGCCCCGGACAGGCTCATCGCCATGAACGCGACCGCGAAGACCTGCTGGGTGTAGTCTGCCCCGCCCAGCGAGGCGCCCATGGTGACCGCGGAGATGGTCGCCGAACCGGTTTCCGCCGAGACCGAACCGATCAGTCCGATGCGCACCAGCACCGCGGGGGTGCCGAACAGGGCCAGCAGCGCAATGGCGACGAAGACGACCGCCAGCGAGGGGCCGACGGAGGCGACCGCACCGGCGCGGAAGGACTCCTTCAGCTCGCGCGCCGGCATGTCCACATGCGGCGCGGCGACCTTGGCCGCCCGCGAGTAGAGGACCGTCTGGATGAAGATGACTGCGAATACGCCCAGGGCGCAGAACCACAGGAAGGGGGTGTTGGCGATGGCCCAGATGTTCGTTGAACTCGGGTCGCCAGCGGCCAGAACGAGCTGTGGCTGCATGGTGGGCTCCTGATAAGGGTAGGTAACTAAGCGTGATGTGATGTGGATCGCATCTAGTTATAACCTTGCTAGCTTCCGTCAATAACGGCAATAATTGGCACGTATTGCCAAGTTTTTGTCGTTTTCCGCCAAATCTGTGATGGACTTGCGCGGTTGATGCAGGATTTAGTCACCGAAGGGAAACCGCATGGCGCAGCACGAAGTTTTCAACGAACTGGAACGCCGCATCGTCATCGCGATGCAGATCGATGGGCGGGCCACCTGGCGGAAGATCGCCAGGGTGCTGCACGAGCCGGAACGGACCGTCGCGCGCTATGGCCAGGCGCTGCTGGAGAGCGGGAGAGTTTCGGTGGCGGCGATCGCGCACCGTTCCGGGTCGCTGGTCGCCTCCTTCACCTGCGCGCCGGGGACCGTGCGGGTGGCCTGCGAGGCGCTGGCCCAACGTCCGGATACCAGCTTCAGCTATATGGTCACCGGGCAGAGCGACGTGGTCACCGAGCTGCATTACGACGGGGACCTGGCCGAAATCCTCACCATGCAGCTGCCGGCCACACCCGGGGTGAATGCGCTGGCCGTCTATCCGATCCTGAAGTACTTCAAGACCATTCGCGCCTGGCGCGCCGAACCGGTCAGCGAGGCCCAGGAGCGTGCGCTGACCCCGGCCACCGGCGGGGAGCTGACCGAATGGAATCCGGCCCCCGGGCTCACCGAAAACGATTCGATGATCATCGAGGTATTGCGCAAGGACGGGCGGGCGAGCATCGATGCGATCTCCCGGCAGGTGAAAATGAGCGAATCCTCGGTCTCCCGCCGGGTGGACTGGCTGCTGCGCGGCGAGCAGATCAGCATCCGCACGCTGGTGGAACCGGCGCTGCTCGGCTTCCCCGTGGAGGCGCTGCTGTGGGTGCAGACCTCCCCGCACAGCGTCGAGGCCCTCGGCCAGCGCCTGCGGCTGCTGCCCGAGGTGCGCTACGCGGCGGCCGTCGCCGGGGACGCACAGCTGATCGTCGACGTCACCGTGCGCACGCAGAAGGACCTGTACCGGTTCATCTCGGACACCGAATGGGGCGAGATGGTGCAGATCAAGACCGCGATGGTGCTTTCGGCACGCAAGCGCGGAGGGCGGCTATTCGCCGTGTAGCGTGGCGGCGAAGTCGTTCTGCGCGAAGTCGAATCCAGCGTCGGCCAGCACCCGGCTGGTGACCTTGCGCCCGGTCAGCGCCACCCGGGCGTTGGAGCCCAGCGCCGCGGCGCCAAGCTTGGGCAGCAGCGAACCGGTGGGCAGCCCGGGCAGCCCGGCGATCGAGCGCAGCGCGGCCATCACCTCGTGGTTGCGCAGCGGGTGCGGGTTCGCCGCGTGCACAACGCCCGCGGGGATCGGCGGAGTTTCCAGGCCCAGCAGATTGCGCACCAGGCGCAGCCAGTCCTCCATCCCGATCCAGCTGAACCACTGCTTGCCGCTGCCCAGCGGACCGCCCATGCCGGTGTGCACCAGCAGGCTCAGCGGCTTGAGCAGCGGGGCATCGGGATGCATCACCAACGAGGTGCGCAGCACGTAGCTGCGCGCCGCGTTGACCTGCGCGTCGTTGTAGGCCTGCTCCCAGGCCGAGGCCACGCCGGTCATTTCCGGCAGCGCCCGTGCGCCTTCGGGCAGCGGGCTGTCCTCGGTGAATTCGGTTTCCCCGCCATCGCCGAAGATCGCCGTGGTGCTGGACTGGATCCAGCTGGCCAGCGGGGTCTCCAGCGCCGCGGCGGCCTCGGCCAGGGTCGCGGTGCTCTGCACGCGCGAGGCGGTCAGCTTGGCGATGTTCTCGGCCGTATTGCGCTTGTCCACGCGCTCGCCGGCCAAGTTGATCAGGTGCACCGGATACTTTTCGTGGGTCAGCGCGCTGGCCCAGGCCCCCTGATGGCGCCCGTCCCAGGGGTATTGCTCGGCCGGAAAGTCCGGTTCCGCGTTCCGGGTGAGCACCGCGACCGAGGCGCCGCGGCAGACCAGCTCGGCGACCAGATTGCGGCCCAGGAAGCCGCGGCCCCCGGAGATGACCACATGGGCCGGTACGGTGCGGTGCGCGGCCGGTGGAATGACCTTGAACAGGCGGGCGGCCGCCAGCGCGAAGTCGGCGCACAGCGCATTGGCGACGCTGAATTTGAAGGCGGCGGTGCCGATCCCGCGCAGCGCAACGGTGAAGCGCAGCAGCGCGCCGCTGCCCGCGGAGTCGACCTGCCAGCGCAAGACCATGTCCCCGCCGGGCTGCGGCTGGGTGAACTCCACCATGCGCTGGGCCGGATTGCGGCGGGTGATCGAACCGGATGGGGCGGTGGCGCGGTGCAGCGGGCCGAACAGCTTGCCCGGCGGGCGCAGGTCAACCTTGGTGCCTACCCCGCGCTGGTCATCGTGCACCACGAAGCCGTCGAAGCTTTTCATCCAGCTGCCGGTCTGCGCCAGGTTGCCGACGATGGAATACACGGCCTCGGGGTCCGCGGCGAGGTACTGCGATTCGCTGCGCTGCCAGCGGGTGAACTTATTGAGCATCTGCGCCATTCTCGGATCATCCTTCGAGTTGATCAGAAACTTCGGACTTCTCCAAGGCTACTTCGGTTTGCTGTGCCGGGGCGTGATGCGCGCCCGGAGCTGCCCTGCAGTGTCGCGCCGGCCCCGGAGGCGACGCGGTGATTAAAGGAGAAAACCGGCGCCCGCCGAGTGCCGTTGGGCAGTCGGCGGGCGCCGGTTTCGTGAAGAAGAGCGAGGTGCGCGCTAGGCGGTAACCTTCGCGCCGAGTTCTTCTTCCATGGCGGTGAATTCCGCGTCGATCTCCGCGTTCGGCTTGAAGGTCGCCCGCGAAACGAGCCACGCGACAACCAGCGAGACGATGAAGCCCGGCACGATCTCGTACATGTTGCTGGCAAGCACGTCGATGTTGCCCCAGATGTAGACGACCGCGGCACCGGAAACCATACCCGCGAAGCCGCCCAGAGCGGTCAGCTTGCGCCAGTACAGGGCCAGCAGCACGATCGGGCCGAAGGAGCCGCCGAAACCGGCCCAGGCGAAGGAGACCAGGTCCAGGATCGAGGAACTCGGGCTCAGCGCCAGCAGCGTGGCGATCACCGCCACGATCAGCACGCCGGTGCGTCCGAGCATCACCAGTGCCTTAGGCGAGGCCTTGCGTCCGGTGATGTTGTAGAGATCTTCGACCAACGCCGAGGAGCAGACGATCAGCTGCGAGGACATCGTCGACATGATGGCTGCCAGCACGGCCGCCAGCACCAAGCCGGCGATCAGCGGGTGGAAGAAGATCTGGCTGAGCAGCAGGAACACGGTCTCGCTGCTGGCATCGGTCAACGGTTCGTCGGCGAAGTAGGCGACGCCCACCAGTGCGGTGGCGATGGCGCCTGCCGAAGCCAGGAACATCCAGCCGATGCCGATGCGGCGTGCCGTCTTGGCCTCGCCCGGGCTGCGCAGCGCCATGAAGCGCACGATGATGTGCGGCTGGCCGAAGTAGCCCAGTCCCCAGGCGGCGGTGGAGAAAATCGCCACGACCGCGAGGAACCAGTTGCTGCCGGAGAAGGAGGAGAACAGGTTGAAGGCTTCCGGGTTCACCTCGGTGATCTTCGAGGCCAGCGAGCCGAAGTCGCCCATCTGGATGACGGCGACGATCGGCACCGCGATCAGCGCGGTGAACATCAGCAGGCCCTGGGCCACGTCGGTGAGCGAGGCTCCGAGGAAGCCGCCGAACAGCGTGTAGAGCAAGGTGATGACGGCAACGAAGATCATGCCGTTCAAATAAGGCCAGCCGAAGGAAGCTTCGAAGAATTTGCCGGCGGCGACCATGCCCGAGGACACGTAGAAGGTGAAGAACACGAGAATGATGACCGCCGAGGCGATGCGCAGCAGGTGCTTGCGATCCTTCAGGCGCTTCTCGAAGAAGCTCGGAATGGTGATCGCGTTCTGTGAGATGGCGGTGTAGGAACGCAGACGCGGGGCGACGAACTTCCAGTTCGCCCAGGCACCGATCAGCAGGCCAATGGCGATCCAGGCTTCGTGCAGGCCGCCAAGGTAGATGGCGCCGGGCAGGCCCATCAACAGCCAGCCCGACATGTCACTTGCACCTGCGGATAGCGCTGCCACCCACGGCTTCAGGCCACGGCCTGCGAGCATGTAATCGTCGATATTCGATGTTCGCCTGAAAGCTACATAGCCGATGCCAAGCATCACGGCCATGTAAAAAGCGATTGCGATGATCTGATAAGTCTGGTCAGACATTTTTCCTCATTGCCGTTTTTTGTTCACCGGCGCGTGTTATCGCCCGGCGAACCGCGGATCTAGTGGTGCGAGTCACCACTATTGCACTTATTTTTCTATTTGTCTTGGCTACCTTCCCTGCTCGTTATGGATTTGTAACTTAAAAGACCGTATCGAACTAGTGCGCAGAATCAGAATCGAGTTCCGCGGTTTCGTGTTGAATTGCCAGCTGTTCGTGCACCAGCGTGCGCACCGCCTGGATCGCCGGGGACCGGGCCGAAGAGTGCCGCATCGCGGTGAAAATGGTGCGCACCGGGGCGTTGTGCAGGTCCACAAAACGCAGTTGCCGCTCGAACTGGGTCCACACCAGATCCGGCAGCAGTGCCACCGCGGTGCCGGTCTCGACCAGGGTGACATGTGCCTGAAGATCGGCCGTTTCGTAACGTACGTCCGGCTCGAATCCGGCCATGCGGCATGACTGCTCCGCCCAGTGCCGGCTTGCCGCGCCCGGCGGTTCCATCACCCACGGCAGGGAGGCGGCATCGGCCAGCGAAGTGGTCCGGTCGAATTCGGCGTTGCCCTCGCCGCCGGGCAGCGGAAGCGCCAGGCGGATCGGGTCGTGCGCGAGGTGGCGGCGATCGAGGGTTTCGAAGATCGGTGCCGCGTGCCCCTGATACTGTTCGGCGATCACCAGATCGAAGTTGCGGGCGCTGGTTTCGTGCAGCGCTTCCTCGGGTTCGTGCTGGGTCATCTCCACGCGCAGATGCGGATGCATGGAGTGCAGCTTGCGCAAGACCGACGGCATGATGGCGAGCATCGCGGTCTGGAAAACCGCCAGGCGCACGGTGCCCGAGACGTTGGACATGGTCGCCGCCAGGTCCGCTTCGGCGCGTTCCATGGAGCCGAGCAATTCCTCGGTATGGGCGACGAGAACCTGGGCCTGCGGAGTCAGCTGGAGCTTGCGTCCATTGCGTCGCAAAAGCTCGACGCCGGCTTCGTCTTCGAGCTGGCTGAGCTGCTGCGAAACCGAGGACGGGGAGTAGCGGAGCACATCCGCAACCTCGGCGATCGTTCCTCGGATGCTTAGTTCTCTTAAAAGACGTAATCGTCGCAGTTCAAGCACTGATTCATATCCTATTCACGCGGATGTTAAGTGAAGTTATGCCCGGGCGTTTCGTGCACCCATTTATACATTAGCAAACCCGAACGAAGCTCTTCGGGTTTGTTCACTTTTGCTTAATCAAAGTTGGGGTCATACTCGATCTTGCACACAGCATTTTCGCGGCCAACTATCCGGTGATTCCGTAAGCTCGTCAGCCACAACGAAATTCGCGATCGGTGTATCAATATAAGGACGAACTGCATCGAAGGGAACGGCAAATATGTCATCCTCTATCACCTCACAGCGAACCGTCGCTCCGGCGGTTGACGCAACAGGCAAGCCACTGACCCACCCCACAGAACTTGCCGATGAGACCATCGCCTTGGTCCGCCACTGGCTGACCGAAGCCGCCACATTCCCGGTCGACGCCTCTGCGGCGCGCCTCGCGGGAGTACTGAAAGATCCCAAGGGCCTGGACTTCACCGTGGGATTCGTCGACGGCGTGATCCGCCCCGAGGATCCAAAGGTCGCGGCCAGCAACCTGAAGCGGCTGGCCCCGATGGTGCCGGCCTTCCTGCCGTGGTATCTGCGCAAGGCCGTCGCCCTGGGCGGCACCATGGCTCCGCTGCTGCCGGGAATCGTCGTGCCCGTGGCCCGCAAGGTGCTGCGTGAAATGGTCGGCCACCTGATCATCGACGCCTCGGATAGCAAGCTGGGCGGCGCGATCTCCAAGATCAAGCGCGAAGGCGTGAACCTGAACGTGAACCTGCTCGGCGAGGCGATCCTCGGCGAGGGCGAAGCGAACCGCCGGCTGGAGGGCACCTCCAAGCTGTTGGCCCGCGACGACGTGAACTACGTCTCGATCAAGGTGTCCTCCACCGTGGCCCCGCATAACCACTGGGCCTTCGACGAGGCCGTGGAGCACATCGTGGCCAAGCTGCGCCCGCTCTACGAGCTGGCCAACAACGCGAGCGCGAAGAAGTTCATCAACCTGGACATGGAAGAGTTCAAGGACCTGGAACTGACCATCGCGGTCTTCACCAAGCTCCTGTCGCTGCCGGAGTTCAAGGACCTCTCGGCCGGAATCGTGCTGCAGGCCTACCTGCCCGACGCCCTGGGCGCGATGATCGAGCTGCAGGAATTCTCCGCCGCGCGCGTGGCCGCCGGCGGCGCGCCGATCAAGGTGCGCGTGGTCAAGGGCGCGAACCTGCCGATGGAAATCATGGAAGCCGATATCCACGGTTGGCCGCTGGCCACCTGCCACTCCAAGCAGGACACCGACACCAGCTACAAGTTGGTGCTCGAATACGCGCTGCGCCCGGAACATGTGCAGAACGTGCGCATCGGCATCGCCGGGCACAACCTCTTCGACGTGGCGCTGGGCTGGCTGCTGGCCAAGGCCCGCGGCGTGCAGCACGGCATCGAGTTCGAGATGCTGCTGGGCATGGCTACCGGCCAGGCCGAAGCGGTGCGCCGCGACGTGGGCGAGCTATTGCTCTACACCCCGGTGGTGCACCCGGCCGAATTCGACGTGGCCATCGCCTACCTGATCCGCCGCCTCGAAGAAGGCGCCAGCCAGGAGAACTTCATGTCCGCGGTCTTCGAACTGGAGCAGAACGAGGAATTGTTCGAGCGTGAGACCAACCGCTTCCTCGCCTCGCTGGAAAACCTGAATGACGTGGTGCCGGCAACGCACCGCGTGCAGAACCGCCAGCTGCCCGACGCCTCGCTGACCGAGGTGGTGGCCGGATTCGCCGATGGAACCACCGAGTTCTTCAACACCCCGGACACCGACCCGAACCTGGGCGCCAACCGCGCCTGGGGCCGGGAGATCCTGTCCAAAATGCGCGATTCGAACCTCGGCAAGGACCTGGTCGCCGCCCATACCCTGTCCTCGACCGCGCAAATGGATGAGACCATCGCCATGGGCGTGGACGCCTCGGCCAGCTGGCAGGCGCTCGGCGCGGCCGGCCGCGCGGAGATCCTGCACCGTGCCGGACTGCTCTTCGAAGAGCGCCGCGCGATGCTGCTGGAGGTGCTCGGCTCCGAATGCGGGAAGAACATCGACCAGGGCGACGTGGAGATCTCCGAGGCGATCGACTTCGCCCACTACTACGCGCAGCGCGGCCTGGACCTGGAAAACGTCGACGGGGCAAGCTTTGTGCCCTCGAAGCTGACCGTGGTCACCCCGCCGTGGAACTTCCCGATGGCGATCCCCGCCGGGTCGACCATGTCGGCGCTGGCCGCCGGATCCGCGGTGATCATCAAGCCGGCCACGCTGGCCGCACGCATCGGCTCGGTGATGGTGCAGACCCTGTGGGATGCGGGAGTGCCCCAGGACGTCTTGCAGCTGGTCTTCGCCGGCGAGCGGAAGCTCGGCACGCAGCTGGTCTCCGACGAGCGCGTTGACCGCTTGATCCTCACCGGCGGCTACGAGACCGCGCAGCTGTTCCGCTCCTTCCGCAAGGATCTGCCCTTGCTGGCCGAAACCTCGGGGAAGAACGCGGTCATCGTCACCCCGCATGCGGACCTGGACTTGGCCGCCCGCGATGTGGTGGCCTCGGCCTTCGGGCACGCCGGGCAGAAGTGCTCGGCCGCCTCGCTGGTGGTGCTGGTCGGCTCGGTGGCCGAATCGCGCCGCTTCAACAGCCAGCTGATCGACGCGGTGAAATCGCTGACCGTCGGCTACCCGTGGAACCCGGAATCCCAGATGGGACCGCTGATCGACGTGCCGGGGGAGAAGCTCGCGCGCGGCTTGACCACCCTGGGCGAAGGGGAGCGCTGGGCCATCGAGCCGAAGCAGCTCGACGAGTCGGGCAAGCTCTACTCCCCGGGCGTGCGCTACGGGGTGCAGCGCGGCAGCGAATACCACCAGACCGAGTACTTCGGTCCGATCCTGGGCGTGATGACCGCGCAGAGCCTTGAAGAAGCGGTCGAAATAGTCAACGACATCGACTTCGGGCTCACCTCCGGGCTGCACTCGCTGGATTCGGAGGAGATGGCCTACTGGCTGGAGAACATCCAGGCCGGCAACATCTACGTGAACCGCGGCATCACCGGTGCCATCGTGCAGCGCCAGCCCTTCGGCGGCTGGAAGCGCTCGGCGATCGGCGCGGGCACCAAGGCCGGCGGCCCGAACTACCTGGTCGGCATGGGCAGCTGGCGCGATGCACCGGTGACCGAAACGGCCACCTTGTCGGCCTTCGACGAGCGGCTGCTGAACGCCGCGGAGCTATCGGGCGAAGACGCCGACTGGTTGCGCGGTGCGCTGGGCAGCGACAAGCTGTGGTGGCACCAGGAGTTCAACGCGGCCAAGGACCGTTCGGGACTGGCCGCCGAGCGCAATATCTTCCGCTACAAGCCGGTGGATGTCACCGTGCGCTTCGAAGCCGCCTCCAGCGGGCACGGCATCACCGAGGCCTTGCGCGTGGTGGCCGCCGGGGTGACCGCCGGTTCCCGGGTGATCTTCTCCGCGGATGCGGACCTGCCACGCGGGGTGCGCAACCTGTTCGCCGAGCACTCGGTGACGGTGGTCCGCGAAGATGCAGAGGCGTTCGCCGCCCGGGCCGCGCGCCTGGCCGCGAAAGAGGGGCCGACCGCGGCCTCGCGCATCCGCTTGATCGGCGGTTCGGCCAAGGCCGTTGCCGAGGCCACCGACGGCAAGCCCGATGTGGCGATCTACGCCTCGCCGGTCACCGGTGCCGGACGAGTGGAGTTGCTGCCGTTCCTGCACGAGCAGGCGGTATCGATCACCGCGCACCGGTTCGGTACGCCGAACCACCTCAGCGACGGGCTGATCTAGTCCGCTAGAGCTCGGCGCGCAGCACTCAGGCCGGTCCGCTTCCTTCCGGGGAGCGGGCCGGCCTGTGCCGTTGGCGCACGAAGTGCGGCGCGGCAGAATATCAGGGCTCGACCAAACCGGTCCGGTACGCCAGCACGGTGACCTGGGTCCGATCGCGTGAGCCGGTCTTGGCCAGCAGCGAGGAAACATGGGACCGCACCGTTTCAATTCCGAGCACCAAATCCGCTGCGATCTCCGCGTTGGTCATGCCCCGGGCGATGCGGGCAAGCATCTGGCTCTCACGCGTGGTGAGCGGGGGCCCGGTGTAGTCCGTGCTCCGGGCCCGGGGCCGGAGCAATTCGCGGACGGCCTCGGGAAAAAGCAGGCTGGATCCGTGGGCGACGGTGCGCACCGCCTGCACCAGCTCTTCGGCGGTGGCGCGCTTGAGCAGGAATCCCGAAGCCCCGGCCGCCAGTGCCCCGCGCACGTAGTCGTCGTGCTCGAAGGTGGTCACCACCAGCACCTTCGGCGGATCGGGCAACGCCAGGATCAGCTCGGTGGCGCGAATGCCATCAACATCGGGCATCCGCACGTCCAGGCACACCACATCGGGATTCGAGCGCCGCACCAGATCCACGGCCTGCGCGCCGTCCGAGGCCTCCCCGACGATCTCCAGGTCCTCCTCGGACTCCATGATCAGCCGGAACCCCTGGCGCACCAGAGGTTCGTCGTCAACGAGCAGTACGCGCACGCCGTGCGCGCCGGGCGGGGTCGCGCCAGCGTTCATGAACCGTGTCCTTTCCTCAGCAGCGGCAACTCGATGCGTGCCGTCCAGCGATTCTCGTGCAGCCCGATGTCCGCGGTGCCGCCGCAGATCGCCACCCGTTCGCGCACCCCGAGCAGACCCCGCCCACCGCCGGGGCGGCCGCCTCCGGCTCCCGGTGCGTTCTCGACACGCAGCTCCAGGGATTTGCCGGTATGCCGAACCAGCAGCCGAACCTCCCCGCCGGCGCCGTGGCGCCGCGCGTTGCTCAGCAGCTCGGCCACGATGCCGGCCAGCTGCTGGCCGAGCATCTCGGGGAGATCCTCGGGCAGCTCGATGGCCGCCCGGAGCTCCATGCCGTTGCGCCGGTGAGTCTCGACCAGGCTTCCGAGGTCGGTGTGGGAGGGCGCCGCGGCACCGCCCCGAAGCACGGCCAGCATCGCATCGAGCTCGGCCATGGCCGAACGGGCCGTGGATTCGATGGTGTCGAATCGCTCCGCCGCCATCTCCGGGTCGCGCCGTGCCAGCCGGCGGCCGGCGGCCGCTTGAATGCCGACGATGCTCAGCGCATGCCCGATGCCATCGTGCAGCTCTCGGGCGATGCGGTTGTGCTCGGCCTCCCGATCGGCCCGGGCCAGGGCCAGCTGGAGGCGGTCATGGGTGGTGGGTCCGAGGAATCTGCCGACCAGCCGGGCGGCGAGCAGCCCGAGCGGCCACCAGGACAGCAGCGCGGCCAACGCGATCAGCGCCGCCAGCATGGCTCCGAGCCATCGGCCGGGTCCGGCCGACGGAGCAGCGAGCCCCAGCGGCAGGGGGCGAGCGGTCAACAGGTCGAAGGCCGCCGAGCCGGCCAGCGGCAGAACGATCAACAGGCAGCTGGCCACGAAGAGGCCGCCCGCCAGGTGGAACAAGACCCAGAGGACCGTCTGGATCCGGTGTGCGGGGCGCACTGTCAGCGGCGCGACCAGCTCCTGGCGGCTGGAGAGCATGGTTCGCGCTGCGCTGACCTCCACCTCGCGAACACCGGGCACCAAGCCCAGGGCCGCGCCGAGCAGAATCGACCCGGCGGCGATCGCACCGAGCAGCCGCGGCTGCATTGCCCCCTGGCTGGCCGGTGCTTCGGCGACCGTGTACACCAGGACCATGACCACCATGATCGTTGCCGTGGCGATTGCGGCGCCGGACATCAACCAGGCGAACTGCCGGAGCAATCGGGATACGGTGGTCATGGCTCTATCCTTGCCTATGAGCCGCTGTGCGGGCTAGGGGCCGGAGTCCGGATAATCCCCGAGGGGCCGGTGATCCGGCGGTGCCCGACGTAGCCCCAGGCGGCCAGCGCCAGCGCCGGTCCCCAGAGCCAGCAGGGGAACACCAGAGCCATGAGAAAGCTTCTCTCGGACGCTGCCGCCTGCACCAGCAGCGGAACCGCGGTGAAGCAGAGCATCGCGGCAACCGCCCCGGCCGGCAGTGCCGCGGCCATGACGGGTACGGGACGTCCGGCCAGCCAGGGCACCCAGCGCGGGAAGTTCTCGCCCCAGGGGCGGAGCAAACCCACGGTCAGCACCGCGCCGAGCCACGCGCCGGAGGATAGCGTGATGCCCCAGATGCGGGTCGCGGGGTCGGCCGCCGCGTCCCCGCCGAATATCGGCCAGGGGGTGAACCAGGTCAGCCGGGCCAATGCGTAGGGCAGCGGCCCGCAGGCGGCGATGATGGTGAACACGCGCCGGTGCCGGGTGACCCAGCTGGTGGCCCGGGCGACGAATTCGGTGCCCCGGGCACAGCGGATGGTCACTGCGGCCCATAGGAGCGCGAGCAGCAGCAGCAGCAACGGTCCGAACAAGTTCGCGCCCTGGCCGGCCAGCTGCGCCACGAAGGTGGTGGCCAGGTTGCCCAGCGCCTCGCGGCCCAGCACCGCCGCACCGGCCAGGAGCACAAGCGCCGGCACGCCAAACGTCCAGCGGGCCGCGGGGTAGCGGCGAATCACCTGGACAAGCAGCCCGACGAGCAGCAACGGCATGCACAGCGCGAGCAGGTAACCGGCACTGGTCAGCGTCGCGCTGCTGCCGAAACCCGCACCCAGCACCAGGGTCAGCAGCGCCGCGCAGGCCATCGTGCCCCGACGGCCCAGTGCGCCGCAGAGTGACGCGGCACCGGCGGCCAGCGCGCCCAGGGCGGTGATCAGGAAGACCCGCGTAGCGGTGTCGCCGGAGGTCAGCGCCGCGATGAGGGTGGCGGTCTGCTTCGCATGAAAAAATGAGTCGGCCGGGTGCAGCAGCCAGGCCGCGCCGAGGACCGAGGCGAAAAACGATGCGGCGGTGGCCGCCAGCAGCAATCGGGGGAGTGTGTATGTGCTCATAGTCCGATTCTTCTCCGAGCCGCTGCCGAGCGCTTCACCCGCGCGGGGGAACAGCATCCCCCGCGCGAGCGATTTTGATGCTGGCCGCGGGCAACTGCCGCAGGCTTGTACGCGGCCCCCGGTGCGCAGCACGAGGGGGCTGCCGGTCCCATTCGAACTTGCCGTGCCGATGGCGGTGAGAAAGGCAGCGACCCCGAACTCCGCGGTATTTCAATCTATCGAATTGTGCAGAGCTTGGAATATCGGGCTACTTCTTCCGGAACTTCCTCCCGACGCAAAGGGCTGCGACCCGATTGCTATGACGCGAACAACTGGTCGATGAGCTTGGTAATTGCTCCTCGCTAGCTAGGTAATCTGGCGCTATTCGGACTGAAATTGATGCCGCCACTGGCCAGCAGGCAGTCTCAAGCCAAAATGCTGAGCCGCGGATGTCGGGAACTCAAGGTCCGTTGCTGGCTGCGCTAGGTGCCGGGTGGGTCATGGGCCTTTTTGTAGACTCTGCCAATAAGCCACTGGCACTACGAGGTCGAGGACCTTATACGTGCAAGTAACAAGCAACTAATTAAAATGCGGCATTCATCGAGCCCTTCTACATCTCATCCGTCGAATCATTCGGACTCAGGAGCCTTGCGAACCAGTTGAAGCCGGACCGCGTGCGTCATGTACGTTGCGATACTCGACTCTCATGCGTACTGATCTTCTCGGCGGTGAAGTCTTAATGAAGACGACAAGCGTCCGGGGCTCTGGGCAGGGATAAGATTTCACCCATGGCGCGTACTTTTACACTCATCCAATTGCGGTACTTCATGGAAATCGCGCGATTGGAAAATATGCGTGCGGCAGCCGCGGAGCTTAATGTTACCCAATCAACTTTGTCGGCTTCCTTGAGCCAACTTGAACGCGACCTTGGAGTCCAACTCTTTCAACGGCTACCGAACCGTGCTCTGCGTTTAACCCAGGACGGCAAGCGGATGGTCGCCGGGTCGCGCATGCTACTCGAAGATGCCGATGGCCTTTATGCCTCCATTAGTGGAGAAAGCCAGCGTTTATCCGGAATCTTGCGCGTTGGGCTCTTTGCGCCGTTGGCACCATTCATTGCACCAAAACTGCTAAAGGAATTCAGTTTGATGCACCCTGGAATCACCATATATTTCGTCGAAGGTGACCAGCAAAGAATTCTTGATGCCCTACGCCATGGTGAGTGCGAGATTGCATTAATGTATGACTTAGGTGTCGGGACAGAGTTCTCAATGGAACCGGTTGATCAGCTCGGCGCGCACTTGATCGTCAGTGAAGAGCACCATCTGGCGGTTGAACGACAACCGGTGCATCTGGCGCAAGTCGTCGAAGAGCCGATGGTACTACTCGATCAAGAACACTCTCGCGAGTATTTCCTTCGACTATTTTCGAGCCTGGGTCTTGAACCCAATATTGGCCATTGGGTTTCGGGCTATGAAACTGTGCGTTCGTATGTGGCCATGGGTCTTGGATACTCGATATTGAATCGGAAATTGTCCCACGATAAGACATACACCGGTCGGTCGGTAGTTCCGATCGAAATCGCCGACCCAGTATTGCCCATCGCAATGGTGGTTGTTTACCCCAAGGATTTGCCGGTCAGCCGCAAAGCTCGGGCCTTCGCCGACTTTAGTGCACGAAATATGAGCGCGTAACCTCACTTCTGATCAATTTTTCCGATCAGGGTAACTAATCTTTTGCGTTGGATAATGTCGCTCACGTCACACATTCTTGATAACTAAGAGACCGAGCATCGAAGCTCGCTCCTTCCCAAACACCACCAGCAATATTCACCGCTGGTCCCTGTAACGAAAGAAGGCAGCATCGTGACAGTGAGTAGCAGCACCCCGACAACTACGGATGCCATAGATCAACGGCAACAACAAAAGATGAAGAGGCGTGTGCTCGCCGGAGGAAGCATTGGCCAATTCATCGAATTCTACGATTTCACGCTGTATGGGCTGTCCGCGGTCACCTTGTCTGCTTTGTTCTTCCCATCCCAGAGCCCACTCGCAGGGCTGTTGGCCACCTTCGCAACATTCGGAGTCGCCTTCTTCGTTCGACCGCTGGGTGGATTGTTCTTCGGAGCATTAGGTGACAAGATCGGTCGGCGCAAAGTCTTGTTCGTGACTCTGATGACTATCGGATTGGCCACCTTCGGGATTGGCTTGTTGCCTACTTACGCGCAGATCGGCGCGCTAGCTCCAGCGCTGCTGGTGTTGTGTCGGTTGGTTCAAGGATTTTCCGCTGGCGGCGAGTCCGTAGGCGCTCCTGCCTTCGTCTTCGAACACGCTCCGATCAACCGGCGCGGGTTTTGGCTAAACATCACCCTCGCCGCCACAGCGCTTCCCTCCGTTATAGGCGGCACGTTGATACTCGTGTTATCAACGACGATGGATCCAGCGAACTTCCAATCTTATGGTTGGCGAATTCCTTTCTTGCTCGCACTGCCGTTGGCGCTCTTTGGGCTTTGGATTCGCGCAAAGACGGAGGAATCGGAAGAATTTAAAGCCGTTCTGGCGAAGAATGAGCACAAGGAATATAGTCCGCTGCGCCAAACGTTCGCCGAGAACAAACTACGCATGCTGCAGGTAGTCTTCGTGATGGCGCTGACCGCGATGGGCTTCTACTTCCTCTCCGGGTATTTCGTATCCTATGTGCAAGTTTCTGGAAACCTCAGTCTGGAAATGTCGTTGCTTGCCAACGCCGTCGCGATGGCTTGTTATGCCCTGTTGCTACCTCTCGGTGGCATGTTGGGCGACAAATTTGGCCGAAAACCGATGCTCATTGTCGGCTCTGCTTCTTTGCTGCTTCTTAGCGTTCCCTGCTTCTGGCTCGTCACGAGTGGATCTTTGTCCTTGGCGATAGCTGGCCAACTGCTCTTTGTGATCCCAATGTGCATCTACGGAGGCGGCTGCTACACGTTCTTCGTTGAAATTTTCACCACCAAAACTAGATTTACCTCCTCTGCAATCAGCTACAACGTCGCGTATGCGCTATTCGGCGGGACGGCCCCCTTCATCGGAACGTGGCTTGTTTCGATGACTGGAGTCTCAATGATGCCAGGTGTCTATATGGCCGCAGGGGCACTGATAGTGCTTTGCCTGTTGCTGTTTACCCCGGTACCGGAAACACACCCACTGTTCAGCAAACCGGAAACGCCCCTAACCAACTAGCTAGACGAATGCCGATTCAATTTTGAAAGGTACGAATAATGCATCACGAGTTCCTGACCGATTTTCACCATGTCGCTACATTCGGCGCTACTGCTAACTTAGGCGTTGACCGTCAAGCTGCAACGCCGGAGGACAAATTGAGCCGAGACTGGTTTGCCGCGTTCACCGCCGAAAAGGGGTGGGAATTGCGCGTAGATGGGATCGGGAACATGTTCGCGCTGATCGAATTCAACCCAGGTGCGCCCTACATTCTGCTGGGCTCACATCTGGATTCCCAACCTTTGGGTGGACGCTTTGACGGCGCCTATGGCGTCATTGCCGGGTTGCACGCCGCCCAACAGATTGTGGAGCGGCAACGAATAGAGGGCGAATTGCCGCAGTTCAATTTAGGCGTTGTGAACTGGTTCAATGAAGAAGGTGGTCGTTTTGCACCATCTATCATGGGTTCTTCGGTATTTGTGGGGTCCATGGACGAGGAAGAAATGCTGAAGGTTACCGATTTGCAAGGCATCAGCGTTGCCCGGGCTCTCGAAGCAATTGGATATCTGGGCAAGGACCCTCGCCCCAACGTCGCGGGATACGCGGAAATCCATATCGAGCAGGGTCGGGTTCTGGAACGGGAATCAGTATCCATCGGTGCCGTGGACTATTCGTGGCATACGCAAAAACTGGATGTCGAAGTGCTAGGCGAACAGTCCCACACCGGGGCTACCGCCATGGCTGATCGCCATGACGCATTGGTTGCCGCAAGCAAAGTGATCTTGAAGGTGCATGACGTCGTCGAGCGCTTTAGCGAGGGGAATATCGTCTCCTCAGTGGGTCGTATGACGCTCGAGCCCAATTCGCCCATCGTGGTCGCTCGACGTGTGCATTTGGTCGCCGATTTGCGCGCGGTGGATAAAGACTTAGTTCTCGAAGCACGGCGTCTCCTTGTCGGAGAAATCGCGGAGATCGCTAGGGAGCATGACATCAAGATTAACGTCAACGATTTCGACGTGCGCGGAATCCAGTATTATCCAGAATCCGGTTTGCAATTGGTGGAAAAGGTTTCGGCAAATCTTGGCCAGAGCGTTCGCCGGATCCGTACCATGGCAGGGCATGATTCAGTTGCGATGAACAAGATCGTGCCGACGGTGATGATGTTCATTCCTTCCATCGATGGCGTCAGCCATTGCGAACGAGAATTTTCTACAGACGAAGACATGTCCACCGGCTTGAACGTCCTCGCCGAGACTGCCTGGCAGATGATATTCGGAGCGTTGGATCCAGATTGCCAGCACTCGGATCTCGTTTCTGACTCGGTGGGGCGGATTTCGTGAATTACGCAGATTTGGCATTTCTGTCAGCGGTCGAACAGAAGCAGGCATTTGTCGAGGGGCATACCTCGCCAAGCGAAGTCCTAGAAGCGCAACTTAGTAGGGTTGATTCCTTCAACTACGGTGAAGAGATAGGAGTCAATGCCTTCACCGAAGTCATGCAGAATGAAGCACGAGAATCCGCACGAGCGGCCAGCGATAGGTATGCAAGGAATCGACACAGCAGTAAGCGTAGTCTTCCTACTCTCCTTGGCATCACGGTAGCGACCAAAGAAAAACACGCCTTGGCAGGGAAAGCACATACTCAGGGGCTGATGGCCCAGCGCGGCACTTCGGCTGGGGTGGATCATCCCGTTGTCGCACGACTGCGTGCCGCGGGAGCGATCATTCATGCGCGTACGACGAGCCCAGAATTCAGTTGTGCAACTGTCACACATTCGCCGATGTGGGGAACGACGCGAAATCCTTGGAACTTGCGGATGTCGCCCGGTGGATCCTCCGGCGGTGCAGGCGCAGCCTTGGCAGCGGGGTTCACGACGTTGGCGACGGCTTCTGATATCGCAGGATCTACGCGCATACCCGCTGCCTTTACCGGAACTGTGGGTTACAAGGCGCCATACGGTCGAGTACCGGGGGCTGGGTTCTTAGCCGTCGATTGGTACCGTGGCGATGGTCCGATGGGACGCACCGTCGAGGATGTCGCGCTCATGTCATCTGTTATAAGTGGCAAACATTCGTCGGATGCGAATTCGTGGGGTGCTCCAGGAAAGGAATTGCTTGGCGAGAGAAAGCCACTCGATCAAGTGCATATCGGGGTAAGTCTTGATCTGGGGGATTACCCTGTATCAGCGGACGTAGCACGATGCTTCACAGATGCAGTCAACCTATTTCGTGCGTCCGGTGCCAAAATTTCAGAAATTAAGATTCCTTGGTCGACGGAGCAAATCAGAAAGACAATCTTTGCTCATTTTGGACAGATTCTCGCCCCGGCAATGGCTGAAATAATTGGAAACTCCACCGAACCAAGGGCGGCATACACCGACCAGTTCATCAGGGATTCTCTGGAGCAGGCAAGAACGGTTTCACTGATCGAATCATTACAGATGGATGTGCTAGTGAACGCCCAATTGGCAGCTGCGACTGCGGAGGTAGATGTATTGATATGTCCAACTAACGCGATGGACTGGCTGCTTGCTGATGGCAACTATCTCGATGGGTTACAAATTGGCGATCGGTCTCTGGCTCACTATTGGGAAGGGCATATGACTAGCCCTTTCAATGTCGCTAATCAGCGCCCAGTTCTTAGCATTCCGTGCGGAATCGGCGCCAACAACGTTCCCGTGGGCTTGCAGGTAGTGGGGCAAACCTGGGACGAATCATCGACCTTTGGAATTGCCGCCGAACTCGAACGGGTCCTTGAATTCAGCAATCGAGCCGAGTTGAATGATTCGCCCGTATTTGTAGAAGGTTAAATTTCAGGTGGAGGCCAAAGGGCTCCAGCTGCAGTTACTCCGCGGTACTTGACCCGGATCCAGACAGTGGGGCAGGACCGTCCAGAGCAGCCCGTCCTGGACGGTCGCTTCGATCCGGCCAAGCTCGATCGTCGGGTGACGGTTGAGGCAGGATAATGCCAGAATTGCCAGTCTCGTTTCGCCGCCGTCCAGCCAGACGCGGGCGCAAACCGGCAGTTCTCCGCTGCCGCCGGAATTGGCCGAGAGTTCAAACAGCGGGTGCAGCGCGTTGAGCTTGTCGGCCGGGGCGGGTGCTCAGGATTTTGCGGATAACTGGCCCCGGTAGCGCGCGGCCAGCGCATCGGCGGCCACGGAGAGCAGCGCGGGAAGGATATAGCGGGCGAGCGTGGCCAGCACGAAGAGGGGCAGCGATCCCTCGGGGGCCTGCGCGGCGGCCAGCGCCAGGAAGCCAAAGCCGAGCCCGCTGGCCAGGCCCACGATCCAGCCGGCGGCACCGCGCGGGCGCAGGATGAACCAGCCGGTGAGGGCCACCAGCGGAAGGATCAGGCCCAAGGTGTGGAAGTAGCCGGTGTAGGCGCCGGTCAGATCGAGCGCGGAGACGAAGAACCAGTCGCCGTATTCCACGCTGCCCAGCACCGGGAGCTTGAGCAGCAGATCGAGCAGGAAGCTAAGCATGATGATTCCGATGCCGAAGATTTTTGCCGCACGGGTGATTGGCAACAACCAAAAAGTGGCTAGTACCAGGCAGCGCAGCACCCAGAGGCTGACTACTACCAAGGCGTTCGAACCTAAGACCAGATGGGTCATGGCTAGCGCGGTGTTGCCGGCCAGTCCGAGGATCACCGCGAACCAGATGAAGATGGACAGGGCTGAAAGCTGCATGCGGGGTTTGTTCTCGGTCACCGAATCAAGTGTAGTCAGCGCGGCTGTGTACTGGCTATATTGGCGGTTTAGAGTTCCAGTTTGAGCGCCTTGCGCAGGGTCAGCGCCCCGCCGGTGTGCATCACCGCACGGCGGTAGATCCGTTCGGCGAACAAGATAGTGAACCAGCAGGTAGCCAGCGTAAGGGCCAGTGAGATGAGCGGTTCAACCAGTGAGACTTCACCGCCGAGCAGGCGGATTGGCATCGCGACGGAGGAAACAATTGGCACATAGGAGGCGATGACCAAAAATCCGTCCTTGGCGTAGATTCCGATGAACAGCACCGCCATCAACACACCGACTACCGGCCCAGAGGATTGTTGGAGGTCTTCGGTACGGCTGGCTAGTGCTCCCAGCGTCGCCCAGATTCCGGCGAGGACCAGGAACCCGACGAGGAAGAAGGCCACAAACCAGCCGGCTACTTGCGAGACGACTCCAAGGAACGGGATCTGAACTGGTGATAGATAGGCGGCGAACAGGCCCACGGAGAGGAAGAGCAGCAGCTGGGCCAGCGCGAGAATCACGTTACCCAAGATTTTGCCCGCAAGCAGCTGACGCAGATTGATCGCGCCGGCGAGGATCTCCACTACCCGGTTTTGTTTTTCTTCGATCACCGAGTTGGCTATCGGCATGCCGAAGATGAGTGCTGACATATAGAACAAGAAGGAGAAGAGGAACGCCATAGCCTTGATCATGGAGGCACGTTCGGCGTCCCCATGCATTTGGGTGACCGTTAGTGCACCGTCGCCCGGTAGCTGATCTGCGTTCAGCCCGGCCGAAGTGAGCAGTCGCGCGGTCAACACCTTCTCGGTGGCTTCGCGCAGCGCCCCATGGAGTTTGTCCGGGACTTCATCGGATCCGGTGAGCGTAAATTTATTTGCTGGGCCCTGGCTCAGCGTGGCATCAAGCTCCCCAACATCAAGTTGCGCGGTGGCATCATCGGCCGGTAGCTGTTCGACGTTGATTTTCAGCTGGTCTTCGGCGTCCGAGGCCGCTTGGTTGAGGACGGTGAGACTGGCCTGATCGGTGGCCGCCACCGAAAACTGCGTGGTGCGTGTGGCGAGAAATCCGGTAACGGCGATCGAACCGATGATCAGCAACAGCGTGACCAGGGTGGAGATGATGAAGGCCTTGTCGCGCAGCTTCGTTTCGACTTCGCGCAGGGTGACGATCAGCCAGGCGGGGGTGGCAAGGGTGTTCATGCGATGATCTCCCGGTAGATATCCGCCAGCGCGGGGCGGTGCAGGGCGAATTGTGTGACCGTGCCGCGGGAGAGCGCGTGGGCCAGCACGCGTTGCCCGTCCGCTGGCGTCCCGAAGCTGACCAGCGCGTGCTCCCCGGAGAGGTCGATCACCTCGACCCCCGGCTCGGTGCGCAGCCAGCCGGCATCGGCGCCCAGGGCCAGGCGGTGCCTGCTGGCTTGGGCGGTGCGCAGCTCGCTGGCCGGGGCGTTGGCCAGGATCTTGCCCTCCTGGATGATGACCAGGTGGTCAACCAGGGTATCGAGCAGATCCAACTGGTGCGAGGAGAAGAGCACCGGGACGCCGCGGGCCGCGTAGTCGCGCAGGATGGAGCTCATCGCGTCCACCGCCAACGGGTCCAGCCCGCTGAAGGGTTCGTCGAGCACCAGCACGTCGGGTTCGTGCAGCAGCGCGGCGGCCACCTGCACGCGCTGCTGGTTGCCCAGCGAAAGGGCCTCCAGCCTGGATTTGGCCCGGTCCGCCAGGCCGAAGCGGGCCAGCAGGTCCATCGCGCGGGTGCGTGCGGTGCCGCGGGCCAGCCCGTGGAGCTGACCGAGGTAGATCAGCTGGTTGATCACCGGCTGCTTGGGATACAGCCCGCGTTCCTCCGGCATGTAGCCGAAGTTGGGGCGGGTGGGCGCGTCCAGGGCGGCCCCGTCCAGGGTGAGCCGGCCGCCGTGGGCGTTGAGCAGTCCCATGATGATGCGCATGGTGGTGGTCTTCCCGGCGCCGTTGGCGCCGACGAAGCCGGTCAGCGCCCCGCGCGGCACGGTGAAGCTCACCTCGTCCAGGACCTTGGTTCCGGCAAAGGACCGGGTGATCTGCTGAAGTTCGAGCATGCTCGGTCTTTCTGGCTTGGGAATCTCTTCGCTTGCCTTCCAGCTTAGGAAGGCCGGGGCGGATCCGCCTGATGCTTGGGGATGAAACTATTGGATGAGCCCGGCGCGGTGGGCGTAGAGGGCCGCCTGGACGCGGTCGCGCAGGTGGAGCTTAGCCAAGAGATTCGACAGGTGGGTTTTCACTGTCGCCTCGGACAGGGCCAGCAGGGCGGCGATCTCCTGGTTGTTCTTGCCGCTGGCCAGCGCGGTGAGCACCTGGCGTTCGCGGGCGGTCAGCGCGTGCAGCGCCGCGCTCTCTGCGCCCGGTGCCGAGGTGCCGGGGCGCGCGCTGGTCTTGCGGGCGATGAGCTTGAGCGTGGCCTCCGGGGAGAGCAGCGCGTATCCGGCGTGGATCTGGTGGACCGCGTTGAGCAACAATTCCGGTTCGGCGTTTTTCAGCAGGAAGCCGCTGGCCCCGGCATCGAGCGCGTCGAAGAGGTAGTCCTCGCGGTCGAAGGTGGTCAGCACGATGATCTTGGTGTCCACGGTGCCCGCGAGCCGCGCGGTGGCCGCGATGCCGTCCAATGCGGGCATCTGGATGTCCATCAGCGCGACATCCGGGGTGCGGGTGCTGATCAGCTCCACGGCTTCGGCGCCGTTGGCGGCGGTGCCGATGACCAGCAGCTGCGGATCGGTTTCCAGGATGAGCTTCAGCGAGGAGCGGATCAGTGGCTGGTCATCGCAGATCACGACGGTAATTTGGCTCATGGGCTTAGCCTAGTTCCCTTCGGGGGATCCGGGCAGGCGCAGCCGGGCGCGGGTGCGCCAGCCGCGCGGGGTGCGCGGGCCGATCTCCACCAGCCCGTGATGCAGCGCGGCGCGTTCGCGGATGCCGCGCAGCCCGAAGCCGCTGCCGGCGCTGTCCGGGCGGGGGGCTCCCTCGTCGGTGACTTCCACCTCCACCCAGGATCCCTGCGCGTCGGTTCCGGAGCGCAGCGCGAGCGTGGCGGCGCGGGCGGTGGAGTGGCGCCGCACATTGGCCAGCGCCTCCCCGCAGATGCGGTAGAGGGCCAGCGAGAGGCCGGGGGCCAAGGAGGCGAAGAAGCCCGGGGCGTGCTCGTCCTCGGAGAGCTGCACGTGCAGCCCGTGCGCGGCGTTCTGCTCTAGCAGCCCGGGCAGCGCCGCCAGCGAGGGCTCCGGGGCGCGGGCGGCGGAATTGCCGGTCTCGGGATCCTGCGGGGACTGCTCGCGCAGCACGCCGAGTAGCGAACGAGTTTCGGCCACCGCGCTGCGTGCTGAGGACTCGATGCCGCGCATCAGTTCGATGGCCTGGGCCGGATCGCGGTCCTGGACCAGCCGGGCGGCGGAGGCCTGGACTCCGACGGAGGCGATGTGGTGGGCGATGACGTCGTGCAGCTCGCGGGCAATGCGCAGGCGTTCGGCGTTGACCGCGCGCGCCGCGAGCTCTTCGGCCTGCGCGGCGATGCGCGCGGCCTGGACGAGCACCAGGGATTTGGCGTAGGAATTCGACCAGCTGGTCAGCCCCAGGAAGATCGCCCCGCCGAAGAAGAGCACGTTGATCAGGAAGCTGTACAGCGGCAAGGCCAGCTCTTCGGGGATCGAGCCCATCGGGTTTTCGACCAGCAGCTGGTTCGCGGCCGAATACAGGTCGCTGGTGAAGAAGGAGAGGACCAGCCACACCGCCATGCTCAGCAGCACCAGGGCCATCGCGGTCCACAGCCCGCGGCGGTTGCGGGCCCAAGCCACGGCCGTGTACAGGCCCAGGAAGTAGGCCAGCTGGGCGCAGAACTGCATGACGACGGTGGCCGTGGCGGGGGAGCTGCCGATCAGGAAGGCGGCCGAAGAGATGAGCATCATCGTGATCGGCCAGCGGCGGCGGAACATCAGCGGCAGGATCAGGGCCGCAAGCAAGGCGAAGGCCAGCGGGCGCTCGGCGCTCTTGCCCGTCTCGGTCAGCGAGAGCACCAGTTCCAGCATGAGCAGCGCCAGCAGGTAGAAGCCCAGCGCCACCGCGATGTCGCGGCGCAACGCGGTTGCCGACGGTGCCGCGCGTTCCCAGTCGGCCGGCGGCAGCGAGGGGACCTGGCGGTGCAGCAGCTGCGAAAGGCGGTGCATAGTTCTTCCTGTTCGGTGCATTCGTTGCGGATGCGAGGGCTCTTCCGCACTGGACTTTACCCGCCGACCGGGCCCGGGTGAATGCGCCTTGGGGATTACGCCATTTGTCGCGGTGGGCGGCGGCGGGCTTGGCCACATAAGTTACTAAGCGGTAATGTGATCTCATGCACATGATTTTTCGCATCCTGCTGATGCTGCTCCAAGGCAAAAAAGCCCCGAGGCTGTCCATGCTCGACTCCGGAACCCTGTCCATGCGCGCGACGCTGACCGATATCGACTTCGCCGGGCATATCAACAACGGCATGTACTTCTCGATCTTCGATCTGGGCCGCTTCGATCTGATGTTCCGCTCCGGGGCCTGGGCGGTGCTGCGCAAGAACAAGTGGAGCCCGGTGGTACAGGCCGAAACCATGACCTTCAGGAAGTCGGTGAAGCTCGGGGTGAAGTTCACCCAGGAGACCCGGGTGCTGGGCATGGATGAGCGCTGCATCTACTTCGAGCAGCGCATCGTGGTGGCCGGCGAAATCTATGCCCGCGGCTATATCGCCACGCGCATGACCTCGAAAACCGGGCCGGTGCCCAACGAGCGGATCCTTGCCGCGCTCGGGCTGAGCATGCCCGAAGACCGCGTGCTCCCCGAATGGGTCGCCCGCTGGCGTGCCGAAAGCGCCCTGCCCGGCGCGCGCAAGCCCGCTCCGCACTCCTGGATCGGCTAGGCGCCGCGGCGCGCGGCGTCCAGGAACCGGGCGATCAGCTCCGGGTCCTTGACTCCGCGAGCGGACTCGACCCCGGAGGAGACATCCGCGCCGCTGGCCGCGGACTCGGCGAGTGCCGCGGCCACATTCTCCGCGGACAAGCCGCCGGCCACCAGCCAGTTGCGCCCGGCCGCGAGGGTGCGCACCTTTGCGTAGTCCCAGCTTTCCCCGCTGCCGGGGACCGCGGCGTCGATCAGCAAGAAGTCCTCTCCCCAGTCCTCGAATGCCTCGGGCTGCGCGTCCATGCGCACCGCGCGGATCACCCGGAATCCGGCCGCGCGCACCGCTTGCACCTCTGCGCGGCGCCGTTCCCCGTGCAGCTGGATCCAGCCGAGCCCGGCGGCGGAGGTGCGCGCGATGGCCGTTGCGGTGTCCTCATCGCGGAACACCGCCACGGTGGCCACCTTGCTGGGGACTTGCGCGGCGAGTGCTGCCGCCAGTTCCGGGGAGACCTGACGCGGCGAGGCGGTCAGCACGAAGCCCAGCGCGTCCGCCCCGTGCTCCAGCGCGATCGCCACGTCATGCTCCGTGGCCAGGCCGCAGATCTTCACAAACGGGCGGGCGCTCATCGAGTGGCCTCCGCGCTGGCCTGCGGGTCGCTCAGATGCGTGGGGGTGTAGCCGCCGGGCGCGTTGGCGCGGATCTCAAGCAGTTCGCGGGCGTGCTCCCAGAGCCGGGAGTCCTCCGCGCTGACCGGCACCCAGGTTGGCACCGGCACCGCCGTGCCGGTGTCGTCGCGGGCGACCAGCACGGTCAGGCAGTAGGTGGTCAGCTCCATCTGGTTGGTTTTCGGATCCCCGGAGCGCACGTGCACCGCGATGTGCATGCCCTTGGAGCCGGTATAGACCAGCCGGGCCTCGACCTCGACCAGATGGCCGATGAGTAGCGGGCGGTAGAAGCGCACGCCGCCGGAGAACACCGCGACGGTGTCCCGCCCGGCGTAGCGGCTGGCGCACAGGGCGGCCGCCTCGTCGATCCACTTCATCACGATGCCGCCGTGCACCTTGCCGCCCCAGTTCACGTCGGTGGGCGCGGCGAGGAAGCGCAGGGTCACCCGCGGCGCGGTGCCGGCGTCGGTATAGGACTGGTCGTTCATCGACTCGACGATGCGTTCGCGGATCTCGATGCGCGCCAACGCATTCTGCCGCAGCTGCAGCTCGCGCGGGGTGCCCGGGGTGAAGGAGGGCACTTCGGTCGGTTTGCCCCGCTCATCCACCGCCACGAAGATCACCAGGCAGGTGGAGGAGGTGACCGGGCGCAGCTCGCGCGGATCGGAGAAGGACACCTCGGTGCGGATATGCATGGAGCTGGTGCCGGTGTAGACCACCGAGGCGGTGACCTCCACCAGGTCCCCGGAATGGATCGGGTCCGCGAAGTGGATATTTCCCACGTAGGCGGTCACGCAGTAGCTGGCGGACCAGCCCACCGCCGCGGCGTAGGCGGCCTTGTCCACCCATTCGAGCACGGTGCCGGCGGCCACCGTTCCGGTGATCCCCACATCCGTGGGCGCTGCGAGGAAGCGAAGGGTCACCGAATGCGGCCGGCTGGCCGTTTGCAGAGCAGTCATTTGTCTAGTTTCCCCCGCGCGGGCGCCGGTTGCCAACCTATGACGCCGGGCTTTCGACTTAGGATGGAGGGGTGCGTAGGGTCTTTGGAATTTTTTCGGCATCCACCGCGGCGGTGGTCTGCCTCGGGTTGCTCTCGGCCATCGGTGCCATCGGGCTGGCGGTGCTCATCGGGCGCGCCATCGATTCGCTGCGCGCGGATCAGCCCTTGGACGTCGGCTGGTATGTGGCGGTGGGGTACGAACTGCTGCTGGTGGCCGCCGCGGCGCTGCTTACCCCGGTGCTCATCGCCCGCTCCGGGCGCAAGCTCGGAGCGCTGCAGCGCCACCAGCTGGTACGCCACTATTTGGCCATCGGCCCGTTGGCGGTGCGCCGGCTCGGCGAGGGCGAACTGGTCGATGCCGCCATGGACGCGGTCGATCGCTCGGTGCGCTTCCGCACCAGCTTCATGGGTCCGGCCATCTGCGCGGTGGCCACCCCGGTGCTGGTGCTGCTCGGCATCGTGTTTTTCATCGATCCGCTCAGCGCCCTGATGCTGCTGCTGCCCACCATGCTGGTCCCGGTGCTGGTCATCGGCTTCCAAAGGCTCTTCCGCGGCTCATCGGGGGAATACCGCCGGGCCCAAGGGCTGCTCTCGGCCACCTTCCTCGACGGGTTGCGGGCGCTGACCATGCTCAAGCTCAACGGCGGGGCATCCTGGATGGGGCAGCGCATCGCGGTGGCCAGCGAAAGGGTGCGCCAGCAGGTGATGAAGCTGCTGGCGCGGAACCAGCTGGTGCTGCTGGTGATCGACGCGAGCTTCGCGGTGCTGCTGCTGGCCACCGCCGCGCTGCTTGCCTGGTGGCGGGTGGGCAGCCTGGCGATCACCCCCGGGGAGGGGGCCGCCCTGGTGCTGCTCAGCTTCCTGATGCTCGCCCCGGTGAACTACGTGGGCAGCTTCTTCTACATCGGGATGACCGGCAAGGCGGCCGAGCAGAAAATTGAGAGCTTCATGGACACCGAGCGGCACCGTGCGGCGGCGAATCCGCTGCGCGTCGACCTGCGCGCCGACGCCTTGCAGCTGCTGGACCTCGGGGCCGGATACGAGGGGCACCCCGCGGCGCTGGAGCAGCTGAACTTCAGTTTCCCCGCCGGCTCGAAGACCGCGGTGATCGGGGCCTCGGGCAGCGGCAAAACCACCTTGCTGCGCGTGCTGCAGGGGCAGCTGGAGACCACCGCCGGAATCATCCACGACGGGCACCAGGCTTTGGGCCCGGCCACGCTGCGCTCGAATACGGCGGTGGTGGAACAGGGCACAACGCTCTTCGGGATCAGCCTGCGCGAGAACCTGCTGCTTGCCGCGCCGCAGGCCAGCGACGAAAAGCTGCGCGCGATGCTGCGCCGCGCCGGGTTGGCGCCGTGGTTCGCGCAGCAGGAAGCGGGGCTGGACACGGTGCTTGGCGAGGGCGGCGCAACGCTCTCCGGGGGCCAGGCCCAACGCCTGGCCATCGCCCGCGCGCTGCTGGCCGAGCGGCCCATCCTGCTGCTCGACGAGCCGACCAGCTCGCTGGATGTGCAGACCGAAGCCGAGGTGCTGGACACCCTGCGCGAGGTGGCGGCGGGGCTCACGGTCATCACCGTGACCCACCGCTTGGGGCTGCTCGCCGACTACGACCAGGTGCTGGTCCTGGATCGGGGGCGGATCGTGCAAGCCGGGTCCCGGGAGGAACTGCTGGGCACCGAGGGGTACCTGAGAACGGCGATGGAGAATTTCGGCCAGCGCGTCGCAGCGCTGGGCAGCCAACGCGGGAACGGGGCGAAATGATGAAACCGCACGGCCAGCAGCCAAGCAGCCTCGCCAGCGCCCGGTGGCTGATCGCCCAAACCCGGGACCTGCTGCCGCCGGTGCTGCTTGCCTGCCTGCTCGCCTGCCTCACCCGACTGGTCGCCTTGGCCATCTATCTCTTTGCCGGGCTGGGGCTGGTGGCGGCCATCGGCCTTCAGCTGCCCGCCGGGCTGCCGCGGCTTCCCTTCGGCCTGCTGGTGGCGGCGATTATCCTCGCCGGCCTGTGCAAGGGAGGGCTGCGCTATGCCGAACAGTATGTGGGCCACAAGGTCGCCTTCCTGGCCCTGGCCAGGCTGCGTTCAACCATGTACGAGGCCTACCAGCGGCAGGCGCCCTTCGCGGCGGCCAGCAAGAATTCCGGATCCATGCTGGCCAAGGCCACCCGCGATATCGACAAGGTGGAGGTATTCTTCGCGCATACCCTGCCGCCGGCCGCGGCAGCGCTGCTGGTCAGCGGCGCGGTGCTGGGCTGCGTCTACCAGGTCTTTGGCGGCACCGCGACGCTGATCCTCGCCGGCGGCTATCTGCTGGTCGGACTGCTGCTGCCGCTGCTCGGGGTCGGCGCGCTGCGCCAGGCGGCTGGCAGCGCCGCACAGGTGCGCGGCAGCCAGAACCGGATCATCATCGAATCCCTGGCGGGCATCGAAGTGCTCCACGCCTTCGGCGCCGGTGGGCGCATGCTCAAGCGCATGGATGAGGCCGGAGCGGCGGATACCCGGGAAGCCCACCGGGCCAGCTGGGTGACCGGGCTGCGCGCGGCGCTGAGCCAGATCGTCATCTGGGGCAGCGCGTTGGCCCTGCTGCTCACCGATTCCGCCCAAGGCACGGCGGCCACGATCATCCTGGTGGTGATCGCGGTCCCTTCCTTCGAGCCGGTGCGCGCCGTGGACGGGTTCGTGCTGGGGCTGCAGGACTCCCTGGCGAGCGCTCGCCGATTGTTCGCCACCGCCAGCGCGCCACCGGCCGTGGCCGAGCCGAGCGAGGCGGGGGACCTGCCGGATACCGGGACGCTGAACGTCCAAGACCTCACCGTGCGGCACGGGCAGCGCGAAGTGGTGCAGCAGGTGGACTTCACGGTGGAGCCCGGGGAACTGGTGGCGCTGGTGGGCGCCTCGGGCTCCGGGAAATCCTCCATCGCCGCCGCGCTGGTCCGGGCGCTGCCGGCCGGCGGAAGGCTCAGCTTTGGCGGGGCGGCCCTGGATGCGCTACCGCTCCAGGCGCTGCGTTCGCGCATCGTGGTGGTCTCCCAGGAGGCGGTGATGGTCCGCGGCACGGTCCGCGAAAATCTGCTCTTGGGCACCACCGGAACTAGCGACGAGGAGCTCCGCGCGGTGCTTGAGGAGCTGGGCCTGGGCGAATGGCTGGAGCAGCAGCCGCAGGGCCTGGACACCCGGCTGGCGGATCGTTCCACCAGGCTTTCCGGCGGCCAGCGCCAGCGCTTGGCCCTGGCGCGCGCCCTGCTGCGGCACCCGGCGCTGCTGGTTATGGACGAATCGACCAGCGCACTGGATGCCGCGAGCGAAGCACTGGTGCTGAAGGCGATAAATGAGCGCCGCGGATACGGGATGGGGGTGCTGATGATCAGCCACCGCCTTTCCATCGTGCAAGAGGCCAGCGAGGTGCTGGTGCTGCGCGAGGGGCGGGTGGTCGAAACCGGTTCCCCCCAACAGCTGCTGGCCGATGGCACCAGCGAGTTCTACCAGATGGTGCTGCGCGAAAACGATCGGATCAATACCGGGGCCTAATCCCTGACAAGTCCCGGTGCAGGCAGTAGGGTCGAAAACATGATGCGAATAGTAGTGATTCTGTTCCTGTTCGTGCTCGCCGCCGGGTTTGTGCTCACGGCGCTGCTGGCGGGAACTTCCGGCAACTGGGTGTGGTGGATCCTGGTGGCGCTCACCGCGGTGCTGGTGGCCGTGGGGATCCGGGATATGACACAGAAACGGCATGCGATCCTGCGCAACTTCCCCATTCTGGGACATGCCCGCTACCTGTTCGAATTCATCCGCCCGGAGATCCAGCAGTACTTCATCGAGCGGAACACCGACGGCACGCCCTTTGACCGCGACACCCGCTCGATGATCTACGCCCGGGCCAAAGGCGCCGACAGCCACAAGGCTTTCGGCACCGAGCTGAAAGTGAACGAGGTCGGCCACGAATACCTGCTGCATTCAAGCGCGCCGGTGGCTCCGAGCAAGGAGCAGCACCGGGTGGAAATCGGTTCGAGCCAGTGCGCTCAGCCCTATGAGATGTCGCTGCTGAACATCTCCTCGATGAGCTTCGGGTCGCTCTCGGCCAACGCGGTGCTGGCGATGAACAAGGGCGCGGCCATGGGGGATTTTGTCCACGAGACCGGCGAGGGCGGGCTGACCAAATACCATCTGGAGCACGGTGCGGACCTCTTCTGGGAGATCGGTTCGGGCTACTTCGGCTGCCGCACCCCCGAAGGCCGGTTCAACCCCGAGACCTTTGCGCAGAAGGCCAACCTCCCGCAGGTCAAGGGCATCACCATCAAGATGTCGCAGGGTGCAAAGCCCGGACTCGGCGGGGTGCTTCCGGCGGCGAAGGTGACCGCGGAAATCTCCGAGGCCCGCGAGGTGCCGATGGGCCAGGACTGCATTTCCCCGGCGAGCCACGCCGAATTCTCTACCCCGCGCGAACTGCTGGCCTTCGTTTCAAAGCTGCGCAAGCTCTCCGGCGGCAAACCGGTGGGAATCAAATTCTGCGTCGGTTCACGCACCGATGTGATGGCGATCTGCAAGGCCATGATCGAAACCGGGGTGCTGGTTGACTTCATCACCGTGGACGGTGCCGAAGGCGGCACCGGCGCCGCACCGCTGGAGTACGAAGACCATGTGGGGACACCCCTGACCGAGGGGCTGATGCTGGTCCACAACGTGTTGATGGGCGCCGGGCTGCGCCACGAAATCCGCCTGGCGGCGGCAGGGAAGATCGCCAACGGCTCGGATATCGTCAAGCGCCTGATCCAGGGCGCGGACTTCGCCTTTTCCGCCCGGCCGATGATGATGGCCACCGGCTGCATCCAGGCGCAGAAGTGCCATACGAACCACTGCCCGGTTGGCGTAGCGACGCAGAACAAGCGGCTCATGCGCGCCTTGGACGTCGAGGACAAGGGCCACCGGGTGTACAACTACCACCGGCTGACGGTCACCGAGGCGGGACAGATCATGGCGTCCATGGGCCTGCACGGTCCGGACCAGCTGAACACCCGGATGCTGCGGCGCCGGGTGAATCTCCAGTCGACCCGCTCCTACGCCTCGCTGTTCCACTGGCTGCAGCCCGGCGAGCTGCTGGAGAATCCTCCGGCCTCGTGGCGGGATGACTGGCAGGAGGCGGACGCGGATCACTTCGGCGAACACGCCCCGGTGCATTTCGGCCTCCCGAGCAGTGTGGCGCTGGCCCCGGCCCGCCGGCTCAGTGAACCCGGCGAAGCGGTGAAGGCCACGCGCGTGGAGCCGCGCGATTCGCAGAAGGTCCATCCGGTGCCCAGCGATGTCACCCGGCCCGAAGGCCAGCCAGGGTCCTGAACCGAAGCTACTCGCCCATGAGCGCCAGCAGCGCCGCGGCGTTGACCTCGCCCGGCGCTGCGGGTTGCCAGCTGGGATTCCGGTCCTTGTCGATGACCTGGGCGCGGATGCCTTCGGCCAGGTCGGGCTGGTGCATCAGGTGCGCCGCCAGGCGCAGCTCCCGGTCCAGGGCGCCGCGCAGGTTCTGCTCGGCGCGGGCCGCACGCACCGCATGGAACGCCGCGGCCACGCTCGTCGGGGAGTTCGCAGATATCATCTCGGCCGCGCGCCGCGCGCCGGGGTGGACCATGGACTGCAAACGCTCCAGGACCGCGTCCGGGCTCTCGGCGCCGAAGGCGTAATCGATCCAGCCCTGTTCGATTTCCAGCCGGCGGGATTCGGGAACCGCGTGGAGCACCTCGAAGGCCGCGGCGATCTCTGCGGCGCCCAGGCCGATCAGGTCATCGAGCTCATCAACTATGGACGCGGCGAGGGATTCGCTAATGACCGCGTCGGCGAAACCCAGGAAGACCGCGTCCGCGCCGCTGAAGGAAGTGGCCGTCATGGCGAAGTATTCGCCGAAGTGCCCCGGCGCGTTGGCCAGCAGGTGGCTTCCGCCAACATCCGGGGTGTAGCCGATGCGCGCTTCGGGCATGGCCAGCTTCGCGTCGGCGGTGACCAGACGCACCGGTGCGTGGCTGGCCAGGCCGATGCCGCCGCCCATGGTGATCCCGTGGGCCAGCGTAATCAGCGGCTTGGGGTAGACCGAAATCAAGTGGTCGGTGCGGAACTCCAGGGCGAGCAGTTCCAGGAAGTCCGCGTGCCGGCCACCGGTGATCGCGGCATGGAAGTCGGCGATATCTCCTCCGGCGCAGAACCCCCGCTCGCCGCGTCCGGTGAGCAAAACGAGCCCGATCTTCGGGTCCTCGGCCCACAGGTGCAGGACCCGGTGCAGCTCCTGGAGCATGGGCAAGGTCAAGGCGTTGAGTTTGCCCGGACGGTTCAGTTCAAGATGACCTACCGGTCCGTGCACGGACGCTACGACAAGTTCTTCCACGATCGCCCTTTCCGAGGCTGCCTACCGATGACCGCTTTCCAGCCTAGTCGGAAAGGATCTGCGTGAGCCGGTCCAAAACGAGGGCAACCTTGGGCTTCTTCGAATTCTCTGGCTTCAAGGCGAAAATCGAGCGGGCGAGCCGGATTTCCGGTGCGTCGACAATACGCAGGCCCGCGGGGGCCTGGGTCATGGCCAGATCCGGCACCAAGGCGGCGCCGAGGCCCGAGGAGACCAGATTCAGCGAAGCGTTAAAATCGTCGCAGTAGGCCGCAACCTGCGGGTGGATGTTGTACGAGGCGAAGAGCCGGGAGATCAAGGTGGCATCCGAGGTGCCCGGGTGGTGGAAGATCCACGGCCATTCGGCGAGCTGGTCCACGGTCAGTTGGGCGTCGTCTGCGATCGGCCACGAGGCGGGGATGACGACGCGGAACTGGTCATCGCCCAGCCAGGCGCGCTCCAGCGAGGCGGGCCAGCTCAGTCCGCCGGGTCCCACCTGGAAGATGAGCGCGAGGTCCAGGTCCCCGCCGTTGCCCAGGCCGGCGACGGTTTGCTGGGGTTCGCCGATCCACAGGCGCAGATTGATGCCCAGGGAGTTCCAGTCTTCGCTGGTCAATAGCTTGGGAAGTGCGTAGGTGGCCAGGGACGGGAAGATGCCGAGCTTGATCTCTTCACGGTCTGTGGAATCCGTGGAGATGGTTGCTACGTCGGCCATCAGGGCGTCGAGGTCGGTGAGCACGCGCTTGGCGTGGCGCACCATGCGCAGCGCCCCGGGCGTGGGGGTGATGGAGCGGGCACCACGCAGGAACAACGTGGTTCCGGTGCTGCGTTCTAAGGCGGTCATCTGTTGGGAGACGGCGCTGGCAGTGTAGCCCAGCCGGGTTGCGGCTGTGGCAAAGGAACGATGCGCCACCACTTCGAGCAGGGTGCGCAGATGAACTGGATTGATCACTTCTAAAGTCTAAACGCTGAAGCCTAAGGGATGCTTAGTCAGTGAGCTAGTCCTCATCTTCGTCGGCATTGGACTCTTCGGTGAATTCGTTATCCAGTTGCGCCTCGGTTTCCAGATCGTCATCGAGCAGGTAGGCGCGTGTAGCCAACGGGTCGATGTTCCGCATCGTTTCGGGCGAATCGCTGGAGCCCTCATAGGCTTGCGAATCGCGGCCGTCGTCGGGCTCGTAGATGTCGTTCCCGTATTCGGGTGCGAAGTCGGTTGGTTCAAAATCCTTGGTCATCACGTACTCCTCCACAGAATGCGAGGGACCCGACGAGAGCCGGGGTTATCCCTCATGACTTCTCGTAATCACAGCCTAGGCCGGGAAGGCGCACAAGGAAAGACTTGTATTTTCGCGCTGCTCAGTGATTGTGTTCGGCGTAGTGCTCCAGCAGCGGAGCGGCCCGGTAGGCCAGGTGGGTGTGGAGCGCGAAGGTGGTTTCGGATCGGGTGACCCCCTTGATCCGCAGGATCTGCCGCAGCCCGGACTGCAGCTGGTGGGTATCGGTAGCGATCAGCCGCACCCAGACATCTCCACGGCCGGAGGTTTCGTGGATTTCCAGCACGTTGGGAATCTGCCGCAGCGAGGTCACCACGGTATCGAGGTCGCGGTGCAGCACTTCCAAGGTGACGAAGGCCAGCACGTCGTAGCCGAGTTTTGCCAGGTCGAGGTCTCGGCCGCCTTCGCGCAGCACATCCGCGCGCTGCAGGCGGCGGAGGCGCGACTGGGCGGTGTTGCGGGCCACGCCGACTTCGTCGGCGAGATCGGAGATCTGGATCCGCGGATCCCGGATCAACGCCAAGAGAATTTTCAGATCGACGTCATCCAAACGCACCATTTGCTCACTCCTAGGACCCGCGGGGGCCAAGTTTTTGACTATTTTGCTCAAACTCTAACAAGTTTTGAGCCGAACTATCCTTCTTTAGCGGATATTTATGAGTGAACGATCTAGATCAGTAGACATTTTCTTACAGATCGCTCAACTAGCCGGTGGGGTAACGAGCAACCCCACCGCTAAAAACCTTTGAGTGCAACAACCTGGCGACCTCCTTTGGACCACCCGCCTTTTTGGGAGACCCCATGTCGGTAATCAGCGAACTGCGCATGCAGCCGGCTCGAACCAGGCCACTGACCTGGAACCCGGGCACCACCACGCGGCTGAGCATCACCGTGCTGGTGAGCTTCACCTTGCTGGTGGGCGCGAATCTGGCAACGCCGCTCTACCCGCAGCTGCAGGCCGAACTTTCCCTGGGCGCCATGGGGACCACCATCGCCTTCGCCAGCTACGTCTGTTCGCTGATGTTCTTCCTGTCCATCGTGGGCCACTGGTCCGATCACATCGGCCGCCGGGCCGCGCTGGTGCTCGCCATCATCGTCTCGCTGGTGGGCACGCTGAGCTTCGGTGCGGCCTCAACCCTGTGGGAACTGTGCCTCGGCCGCGGCCTGCAGGGCGCCGGGGTGGCTCTGGCCACCGGAGCCAGCGCCGCGGCGCTGCGCGAGCTGCTGCCGCATAAACCAGAATGGGCCTCGCGTTTCACCCTGCTGGCCTCCTCCGGAGGCGTGGCCTTCGGCCCCTTGCTCGGCGGCGTGCTGGCTTTGCTGCCCGGCGGACGGACCACGGTGTTCACCGTGCAAGCGGTGCTGCTGCTCGCAACGCTCATTCCACTGGTCGCGCTGCAGGCGCGCCCGGCGATTGCCATGGCCGAGCGCGGGCAACGGCACCGCGCGCTGGCCCCGCGCCGGCTGGGGATCCCGCGCGAGGCGCGAGCCAAATTCTGGATGGGTGCGCTGGTCGGTTTCTTGAGCTTTGCCGTGTTCGGTTTCGCCTTGTCCTTGGCTCCGGGCTATTTCGCGCAGGTTTTCGAGCTGACCTCGCTGCCGGTGATCGGACTGGTTGCGGGTCTTCCCTTGGGGATCTCGGCGCTGTCCCAGGTAGTGATCCGCGGCGGCCAGCGCCTGCTGCCGCTCGGCTTGGTGGTGCTGGCCGCCAGCACCATTGGCCTCGTGGTGGCCGCCGAGCTCGGTTCGCTCTGGTTGGCCATGCTGGCGCTGGCGCTGATCGGCCTGGGGCAGGGAATCGCGTTCCGAACCGCGTTCAGCGGTGCGGTTAATGCCGTGTCGGCCTCCCTGCACGCCCAGACCGTGTCGACCATCTACCTGGTGACCTACCTCGGCAGCGCGCTGCCGGTGATTGCCTTGGGTTGGGCGGTAGGGGTCTATGGCCAGGAACTGAGCATTCTGGTCTTCGGCGTGCTCTGCGCGCTGCTGGCCCTGCTCCTCACCGGGTGGTCCGTGGCCTCATTGGCGAAGGACCGCACCGCTCGGGCATAGCCCAGAATCGCTGAGTGCTTCCGTCTCTCCGCCCGGCCGCGCGGACCGCGCGGCTACCACGGGGGCGTTAAAACAGAAGCAATCCACCCCGGCGTCCGGCCAGGCACCGCTATGGTGCGTGGCCGGTTCCTTTCGGGGCGGATCGCTGTGGCGCTAGGCCGACGACGAGATTGCCGGCCCGGTGCGCATCAGCTCGCGGTAACCAACCGGCAGGCCTGTGCGGTGAGGTTGACCGAATTCAACCGGTCCTCTTCGAGCAATGGGTGGTGCACGGTGATCAGCTCGTCCGCCTGGGCGGTTTCGGCGAAATCGGCAAGGTATTCGGCCACGTTATCCCCGGTTCCGATGGCGGTGAAGCGCATCATGTCCAGGATCTGTTCGGCCTGCGGGGTATCCATCACCATGTCGAGTTCGACTTCGGTGAATTCCTTCTTTGCGTTGCGGCCCAAGAAGGACGCGACGCGGTGGCGTTCGGAGGCCACCTTGAGCTCGTGGGCGTGCTGCACGCTTTCGGCGGCAATCACTCCGACGCCGGCAATGACATATGGTTCGGCCAGCTGGGCCGACGGCTTGAACTGCTCGCGATAGGTCTTGACCGCCTGCTGCAAGGCCGCCGGGGCGAAATGCGAGGCGAAGGAGTAGGGAAGGCCGAGCTGCGCGGCAAGCTGCGCGCCGAAGAGCGAGGAGCCCAGAATGTACAGCGGAACGTTGGTGCCCGCCCCCGGGATGGCTTGCACACCCGGGATGCGTGACTCGCCGGCGAGATAGGCCTGGAGCTCCAGCACATCGTGCGGGAAGGAGTCGGCGGACGAGGCGTCGCGCCGCAGTGCGCGCAAGGTGGTCATATCGGTGCCCGGGGCGCGTCCCATTCCCAGGTCGATACGATCGCCGAAGATCTCGGCCAGGGTGCCGAATTGCTCGGCAATCACCAGCGGCGAATGGTTGGGGAGCATGATGCCGCCAGAACCCAAACGGATGCGTTCGGTGTGGTGGGCCACGTGGCTGATCAACAGGGAGGTCGCGCTGGAGGCGATGGTCGGCATGTTGTGGTGCTCGGCGTACCAAACACGTTCATAGCCGGTGCGCTCAGCAAGCTGAGCGAGGCGTACAGATGACTTGAAAGAGTCGGAAATGGTGCTATTAGGTGCAACCGGGGCAAGGTCCAGAATCGAAAGCTTCACGGTTAGTACAACCCACCGAGGTGCGGGACTATTCCGTGAAGCCCGATAAACGTGAAAACGGCGTCTTCCCGGATAATTCCGGGAAGACGCCGTTGACGCTAATGTCTAGGGGCTATTCGCCTAAGACGCTTTAGAGTCCGCGGATGTCCGCTGCCTGAAGACCCTTAGGGCCCTCAACTACTTCGAACTCAACCTTCTGGCCTTCTTCCAGGGTACGGAAGCCCTGGGTCTGGATGGCGGAGAAGTGAGCAAAGACGTCAGGATCTCCGCTGTCTGGAGCGATGAAGCCGAAGCCTTTTTCAGCATTAAACCACTTGACGATACCGGTTGCCATTATACTATTTGGTCCTTTCAGACGTTCCTCACCGATTTTTTGGTGAGCTTGGTTGTAATCCACGAGAGACGTTGAAACCGAAGTTCCCTCGTCCTACGAAGCAGCCAAGTCATTCACTTCACGTCTAGAAGGGGTTCGCGCCAACCATGCGGATCGACATTCACAAACTTCTAAAGGGTTCTTCGCGAATTACTTTGGAACTACACTGCCTAGCCTACGTCGAGATTCGCAACTTTTGAATAACTTTGACCTAATTAATCTAGATTTTCGGAAAGTGTCCCAAATCGTTTACCGAGTAGCGGGTTTGATGATTCGAGCCACCACGATTGCGGCGACCAGGGCCAGCACCGCCGCGATGCTCGAGGTGATGAGCACCCCGTGGTCAAAAGCGTGGGCCGCGGAGGCCAAAAGCGCCTGCGCCTGATCGGCGGGCAGCCCCTGCGCAATCTGGTGCGCGCCGCTCAGGGTTTCCACGGCCGCTTGGGTCGCCGCGGCGTCGAGCGCCTCCGGAACCTTGAGCTGCGCGGCATAGACGGTATTCAAAATGGTGCCGAGCACGGCCACCCCGAGCACCGCTCCGACCTCATAGGCGGTTTCCGAGATTGCCGAGGCCGCCCCCGACTTCGAGGCGGGCACCGCGGTGAGCACCATGTCATTGGACAGGGTCTCGGACATGCCCACCCCGATTCCCAGGACGCAGAAGGCCGCCATGAGCCAGAAGACATCTCCGGAAGAGCCGGCGAAAACGACCACCGCGTAGGCCACGGCCGAAAGCATCAGGCCGCCGACCATGATGGCCGGTGCGCCGAAGCGCGCGGCCAGCGGGACCGAGACGAGGCCGAAGACCATCGTCAAGACCAGGCCCGGGGTCATCAGCAGGCCGGCATCGAGCGGGCTGTACCCGGCGATGAGCTGCAGATGCTGGGAAACGAAGTAGATGAAGCCCACCAGCGAGAAGACGCCGATCAGGTTCACCGTCAGCGCTCCGGAGAACGCGGCATTGGAAAACAGGCGCACGTCGATCATCGGGTTGGCGGCGGCCAGCTGCCGGCGCACGAAGCCCACCCCGCTGGCAACGGAGAGCGCTACGGCGCCAATGACCACGTACAGCGGCTCGGAGGTGAAGGACTTGATCGCGTAGACGAAGGGCAGCAAGGTGAAGATGACCAAAACGATGGACAGCGGATCGACTCGCCCGGGATTCGGGTCCTTGGATTCGGGCAGGAGCAGCAGGCCGCCGATGAGCAGCGGCAGCAGCATCGGAACTGCCAGCAGGAAGACCGAACCCCACCAGAAGTGCTCCAGAAGGAGTCCGCCGATGATGGGGCCGAGGACCGCTCCGCCGGAGAACGCACTGGCCCAGATGGCAACCGCGGTCCGGCGTTCTTTGGCGTCCGGGAAGATATTGCGGATCAAGGAGAGCGTGGCCGGCATCAGCATGGCACCGAAAATACCGAGCAGGGCGCGGGCGAGCACCAGCTGGAAAGCGTCGGTGGCGAAGGCCGCCAACGCGGAGATCAGCGCGAATCCCGTGGCACCGATCAGCAGCACCTTGCGTCGGCCAATCCGGTCACCCAGGAAGCCCATGGGGACCAGCAGTCCCGCGAGGATCAGTGGGTAGATGTCGATGATCCATAACAGTTGCGTACCGCTAGGCGATAGCGCACCCGAGATGGCGGGAACCGCGAATGACAGCACCGTATTGTCCACGGAGACGAGTAGTACCGGGAAAAGCAGTACGGTCAGAGCGGCCCAGCGGCGCGAACGACTCAGCGTGGAGGCGCGTTCGGTGATCTGTGAGCTCATGGGATTGGCCTTTGAAATTAGTGCGTAGGAAATTGGGGTGTGGTTTCACCCTCAAGAGTAACTATACCGTCCGGTTGGTATAGTTACCATCGAATGTAAGGTTAAATCCGTCACCGTCTAAAATCCTAAGGAGACTCATGGCCCGTCCACCTGCGGCACGCACGAAGGTACTGGATGCTTATATCTCGCTGCTCTGCGAAGAAGGGGAACGCGCGGCAACCCTCGAAGCCGCCGCGACACGAGCAGGAGTTTCAAAAGGCGGACTGCTTTACCACTTTGCCTCGAAGGAAGCGCTCGCCGCCGGGGTGATCGAGTCCACCGAGGAGCACGTCCAACTGGATCTCGATCGGATGCACGAGGCCGCAGAGGGCGCCTCGGTTTATTACGTGCAGACCTCGGCGGAAGTCGACACCGAATTGGACCGCCATCTGGTCGCGGTGCAGCGCCTGGCGCAGGCCGGAGTCGGCAGCGCCGCGGCGATGCTCGAGGACGTGCACGCCCGGTGGCTGCAGCTAATCCTCGACGAAGTGGGGGACCCGGCGATCGCGCATCTGGTCATCCTGATTGGCGAGGGGCTCTATGCGCATCTGGCCATGCCCGGCTCCTGGTATCAAAGCAATTTTGAGGGTCGGCTCAAAGAATTACTAGAATTGGTCCCGCAACTCAAAAAGTTGAAAGAACTCAACGAATAATTCTGCAGGGATGTGTCACATGGCCGAAGACGGCACAAGGAACCGGCTCAAAGGCCGTATCGGGGCGCTGCTTGGCATCTTGCTGATGGCCCTGTCGCTGCGCGCGGCGGTAGTGTCCGTGCCGCCGCTGCTGGCCCGCATCCAAGAAGATATCGAGTTCACCGAATTCACCACCGGGCTGCTGGCCATGCTGGCACCGATCTCATTCGCCGTCTTCGGGCTGTTGACCCCGCGGCTGATTCGGCTCTGGGGCCTGGAGCGTACGCTGGTCATCGCGGTCGCGCTGGCCGTGGCCGGACAGCTGGCACGGCCATTGATGCCCAATGTCTATCCCTTCCTGGCCTTGTCCATTGTCACCCTGGCCGGTTACGGCATGGGCAACGTGGTGCTGCCGCCGTTGGTGAAAAAATACTTCCCGGACCGCATCGGCGTTGTCACCAGCGGATACGTCACGATGATCGCCATCGGCACCTGGCTGGCGCCGCAATTCTCGGTTCCCTTCGCCAATGTCGGCAGCTGGCAGACCTCGATCGGCTCGTGGGCCCTGTTGTCCGGGATCGTGCTGATCCCCTGGATGATGCAGCTGTTTGCGGACCGCCGCGTGGAGCGCCCGGAGGCGGCATTGCCGGCGGCCGGGGGACACGAGATCGCGCGGATCAACCCGTGGAAGTCCAAGGTCGCCTGGGGGCTGGCCATCTTCCTTGCCGGCAACTCAGCGCAGACCTATGTGTACTTCACCTGGCTGCCGCCGTACCTGTACGCCCAGGGCCTGGACGAGGCGGCCAGCGGAAATATGCTCGCGCTCTTCGCGATCCTCGGATTGCCGGTGGCACTGCTGGTCCCGCTGTGGGTTCCGCGCTTGAAGAACCCGATCATCGCGGTGGGCGTGTTCACCGCCTGCTGGATTACCGGCCACCTCGGAATCTATCTTTCCCCGACCCAGGGAACCTGGTTCTGGGTGTCGATGGCGGGCCTGGGCCAGGGCACCTTCGCCATTGCGCTGTTGATGATGAACCTGCGCTCGCGCACCACCTACGGTTCGGGCGTGCTTTCGGGCTTCGCCCAGGGCCTGGGCTATGCCGGCGCCGCCATCGTTCCGATGCTCTTTGGCGTCGTGCAGCAGGCCAGCGGATCCTGGGGCGTGGCCTTCTCGATGCTCGGGGTGTGCATCGTGGTGATGCTGCTCGGAGCGGTGATCATCAATCCATCGCGCACCATCGAGGACAGCGCGCCGGGTGCCGAAAACGAGGGCAAGCTCGAACGCGTGGACTAGGCGGAACTAGAAATGCCGTTGCGGTCCGTTCTCCGGTGGGGATCCCGGGGTAGGCCGGTGCCAGTGTCCGGCCGCCAGCGGGATGCGCCAGCCGAACTTCAGCGAGGCCAGCCGCGTGGCAAAGGTCAGCGCCGCGATGCCCACGCCGACCATGGGGTTGAAGAGCTCAAAGCTCCAGCACACCGCGGTGAGGATGCCGCCGATCATCGCCGGGATCGCATAGATGTCCCGCGGGTTGAACAAATCAGGGGTGACATTGGAAATGACATCACGCATCAGCCCGCCGCCCACCCCGGTAATCATCCCTAGCAGCACCGCGGTGACCGGATTAAAATCGTGCTGCAGGGCCTTGAGTGTGCCGGTCATGCAGAACAAGCCCAGTCCCGCGGCATCGAAGACCAGCACCAGGCGGTGAAGTTTTTGGATGGCGGGAGTAAAGCCATAAACGAGCAACGCGGCCAGCACCGGCGGCAGGAAATAAATGGGATGCCCGAAGGTGGCCGGGGACTCGTTCAGGATCAGGTCGCGCACCACGCCGCCGCCCAGGCCGGTGACGCCGCCGAGGAATACCGAACCGAGCATGTCAAAACCGCGGCGCGCGGCCATCAACGAGCCGGCGACGGCGAAAAAGAAAATGCCAACGAGTTCGATGACAATGAGCATGTAGTGGCCCTCAGCGAGTTGGAGTGGAAGCAGATGCAGAGCTTATTATTCTCCGAGTTCCTGCGCGCGAATAATCGTGGAAAGTTTTACTAAGGTATTCAGGTTGCGCGTGGTGATAATCCGCTGGCGCGCCTGCGCGGTGACAAGTTTCGAAACCGGGGTTTCAAGGCTTTGGCCCTTTGGGCTGATCCAGCACAAGCTCCTGGCGCGCACCGCCACCACCGTAGCATCGGCGAGTTGGGCCGCCGCGGCATATAGTTCCTGGGCATCGCGCTCACTGGCGCACAGGGTCAGGTAGCGGTGGAACTCGGCAGCTGCCGCGGGCACCGGCACCGGGAAGTCGGCGGCGAGTTCATGGACTTCGGCGGCGCTGAAAGCCAGCGCCGGAATGGGGCGGCCGTAGTAGTCGGCCAGCAATTGCTCGCAGTGCGCACGCAGCTCGGGCGCCGCGCCGTGCGGCGCGTCGAGGATTGCATTGCCGCTGGCGAGCACGGTTTTAACCGGGCCGTAGCCGGCCTCGCCGAGCAGTGTCGCGAGATCTTTCATCAAAACTTTGACGCCGCCGACGTTAACCCCGCGCAAGAACAATACGAACTTTGCCATGGCTCCATCCAAGCGCACCGAGTTAGCGCTTGTCGAGGGTCGTTCCTGGCCCGAAATATGACTAGGATCGAACACATGCTTCAGCACATGCCCTTTGGTTCCTGGCCCTCGACCATCTCAGCTGCGCAAGTAGCGGCTGGCACTAAACCGCTCGGCGGAGCCTGCTTCTTCGGAGACAAGCTGATCGTGCAGGAAGGCCTGCCTGCCGAGGGCGGACGGGTGACCCTTGTCGAGTATGGGCGCAGCGCTGCCGCGGCGGGACGTCAGCTGATCGCGGCACCGTATAACGTGCGCTCGCGGGTGCATGAGTACGGGGGTGCCAGCTGGCTGCTGCTCGAAGGGGCGGTCCCCGCGGTGGTCTTTGCAAACTTCGAAGACCAGCGCGTCTACTTGAAGGTGCTGGCCAATGAAGAGCCGGTGGCGCTGACCCCGCCAAGCATGATCGACGGCGATCCGGCACTGCGCTTCGCAGAATTCGTGCCGGGGCCGGCGGGCCAGGTGCTGGCAATTATGGAAGACCTGCGGGCCGAACCGGTGCGCCATATCGTGGAAATTCCGCTGGACGGCAGCGCCAGCGAAGATCTGGCGGCCATTCGACTGCTCAGCACTCCGGCGCGGTTTGTCGCCGGGCCGCGGCTGAGCCCGGATGCCACGCATCTGACGTGGATCAGCTGGGAACACCCGGATATGCCCTGGGATGCGACCGAACTCCACCTCGCCGAATACACCGAGCAGGGAACCTTGCGGGGCTCGGTGATCGCCGGAGGCCCGGAGGTCTCGGTCATGCAGCCCGAATGGACCGACGATGACCGGCTGACCTTCATCTCGGATGCCTCGGGATGGTGGAATCCCTACACCTACCAGCTCAGTTCCGGGCGCACCGTGCGTCTGGTTGACCGTGCCGCAGAGTTCGCAGGTCCGCTGTGGCAGGTAGGCACCGGATGGTATCTGAACGAAAATCAGCAGACCCTGTTGTGTTCCTACGGAACGGGCACGACCAAGCTGGCACGGGTGCATACGATTACCGGGGGACTGGAAGACCTCGCCTTGCCCTTCACCCGGGTGCGTCCGCTGGCGTTGCAAGATGGGTGGCTGTTGGCTGGCACCTCTTCGCTGACCCAAGGCGAAGAGATCTCCTTGATCAACGTGGAGACCCTGGAGCACCGGTCGGTGACCCGGTCGATCGCCGAGCTGCCAGAGCCCGCCATGCTTCCGGAAGTCGAAGAATTTGAATGCGCCAACGCGGCCGGCCAGGCGGTCCACGCGCTGCTCTACAAGCCCCGCCAAGAAGGCTTTGCGGGAGCAGAAGGGGAACTGCCCCCGTATGTCACCTTCGTGCACGGCGGGCCAACCAGCCAAGCGGTCGCAACGCTGAGCGCCACCGTTGCCTACTACACCTCGCGGGGCATCGGTGTGGTGGACGTGAACTATGGTGGCTCCACCGGTTATGGCCGGGATTATCGAAACCGGCTCCGTGGCGCGTGGGGTGTAGTCGACGTGGCGGACACCGTAGCGGTGATCAAGGCGCTCATCGCCCGGGGACTTGCCGATCCGGCAAGGATCGGCATCGAAGGCGGCAGCGCCGGCGGCTGGACGGTGCTGTGCGCGCTGACCTTCTCCGAGGTCTTCACCGCCGGCATCAGCCGGTACGGCGTCTCGGACCTGGTGGGATTGGTGGAGGATACCCACGACTTCGAATCCCAGTACATGTTCTCCTTGGTCGGTCCTTACCCGGAAGCGGCAGAGCTGTACGAAAAGCGGGCGCCTATCAACCATGTGGAGAAGATTTCCTGCCCGGTGCTGCTTCTCCAGGGCGATGAGGACAAGGTGGTCCCGCCGGCTCAATCACAGGTGGTGGCCGACGCGTTGGCCAAGCGGGGGATTCCGCATGCCTACATCCTGTTTGCCGGAGAACAGCATGGCTTCCGCAAGTCGGCAAATATCATCAAGGCGCTAGAAAGCTCGCTGTCGTTCTATGCACAGATCTTCGACTTCGCGGTGGACGTGCCAGCGATCGAGCTGACTTAGTCTTCGGGTCCCTGCCAGGAGGTGCGCAAGCGATCAATTTCGCGGCGGTCCTTCTTGGTGGGGCGCCCGGTACCCCGGTCGCGGATCGGGACCTGCGGGATGACGACCTTCTCGCGGGGCGGGGTGTGGTCCAGATAGCATTTGACGGCTACCGGCGCACCGACGCGCTTAGAAATGAGCCCGGTGACCTCAAGGTCCCGGTCCCAGCCGTCCTTACGGACCCGGATGCGGTCCCCGGGAACGACGATCTGCGATGCCTTGACCGGATCCCCATTGAGCCGAACATGACCGGCGCGGCAGGAGGTGGTTGCCGCCGAGCGAGTCTTATACATGCGCACCGCCCAGAGCCAGGCGTCAAGACGGACCTTACCGCCGGTGGGAATTTCGACCATAGGTCAAAAGTCTAGATCACCGTGGGATTAGTTGTTGTTTGCGTTGGCATCATCGCAGGCCTGCACCAGGCGATCTTGCAGTGCTTGCGGCGCCTGGTCTCCCGAACTTGCCAGTTCCTTGAGCACATCGACTATTGGCTGCGGCAAACCGCCGCCTTCAACCGAACCGATGATGGAACTGAGTACGCGCAGCTCTCCGGCATCTATGCTGCCATCCTGGACCGGCGCACAGGCCTGGCGGACCATCTCCGTGGCGGCAGCGTCAGTGAGCTGCGTGGCAGCCGACGTGGCGGTGTCTTCCAGCACGGAACAACCAGCGGTCACCATGATGAGCGACGATACGGCGAGTATCGCGGCTGACTTTCGAATTGCTACATTCCCCATAGCTAGCAAGTCTAGCGTCCAAGTTTTAGGATCTGCTGGGTGTGAACCGAGTTGATCATCTGAAGATTAAGCTCTTTGGGGCACAATGGTTCGGTGAGTAGCACAGAGCAGAAGATCATTGAACAGCTGGCGGCCGAACTATCTGGAGACTCCAAAGTCGCGGTCTGGCAGGTCAAAGCGGCCGTGGAACTTTTGGACTCGGGGTCAACGGTTCCCTTTATCGCAAGGTACCGAAAAGAAGTCACCGGGATGCTCTCGGACACGCAGCTGCGTTTGCTCGAAGAACGCTTGCGGTACTTGCGAGAACTCGAAGAACGCCGTGTCACGGTCCGCGAAGCCATCAGCGAAGCCGGAAAACTAACCGATCAGCTTGACGCCGCGATTTCGGCAGCTGCCACCAAGGCCGAGCTGGAAGACATCTACCTTCCGTTCAAGTCCAAGCGGCGGACCAAGGCGCAGATAGCTCGTGAAGCTGGGCTGGAACCGTTGGCGGATTTGCTGCTTGGCGATCCGAGCACCGATCCGCAGGTGGCCGCGGCCGCTTACCTCAACGTCGAAGCCGGCTTCGGCACCGAGCTGGATGTGCTTTCCGGTGCCCGTTCGATCGTGACCGAGCGGGTTTCCCAGGATGTCGCCTTGGCTTCCGAGCTTCGCGAGCGGCTGTGGAAGTCGGGCAAGATCGGGGCCAGCGCCGCGGCCGCCGCTACTGCTGAGGCGCAAGGTAAATACAAGGACTACCTCGACTATGTGGCGACCCTGGATTCGCTGCCTTCGCACCGGGTGCTGGCCTTGCTGCGCGGCGAACGCGACGGAGCGCTGAAACTGCAGTTCGCCGAGGCGGATCCGCGCGATGAGCAAGCGCTCGCCGCGGCCCGTACCGGCTACGAAAACGCCATCGCTTCCTCCCTCGGAATTTCCGCCAGCCCCGATGCCCCGGCCGCGAGCTGGCTGGCGCAGACCGTTCGCCTGGCATGGAAGGCCCGGCTGCTCACGCGATTTGAATCCGATCTGCGCGCTCGCCTCTTCGAAGCGGCAGAGGATGAATCGGTGAAGATTTTCGCGGCCAACCTGCGCGATGTGCTGCTGGCCGCGCCGGCGGGAAGCAAGGCGGTGCTCGGCCTCGACCCGGGTCTGCGCACCGGGGTGAAGGTCGCGGTAGTCGATCTCACCGGCAAGGTCGTAGATATAGCCACCATCTACCCGCATGCCCCGGCTAATCGGTGGGACGAGTCGGTGAAGACGCTGACCAGATTGGCGCAGAAGCACGGTACCTCGCTGATTGCCGTGGGCAACGGCACCGCGGGACGCGAAACCGATCGCCTGGCCGCAGAGGTCATCAAGGCACTGGGCGGCAAGGACCTGTCCAAGGTCATCGTGTCCGAGGCCGGAGCGTCCGTCTACTCTGCCTCCGAACTTGCCAGTCAAGAACTACCGGACCTGGACGTGTCGATCCGCGGCGCGGTGTCCATTGCCCGGCGCCTGCAGGATCCCTTAGCCGAGCTGGTCAAGATCGATCCGAAGTCCATCGGAGTGGGCCAGTACCAGCACGATGTGGGGGCCACGAAACTGGACCGTGCCTTGGACGCTGTCGTGGAGGACTGCGTGAATGCGGTCGGCGTGGACGTAAATACCGCGTCCCCGGCGCTGCTTTCCCGCGTGGCGGGCGTAGGCCCCCTGCTCAGCCGGAACATCGTCGATCACCGCAACGCCAACGGGGCTTTTGCCACGCGCAAGGAGCTGCTGAAGGTGCCGCGCCTGGGCGCCAAGGCCTTCGAGCAGTGCGCCGGCTTCTTGCGTATCACCGGTGGCAAGGAACGCCTGGATGCCTCCTCGGTACATCCCGAAGCGTACGCGCTGGCCAATAAGCTGCAGCAGGCTGCCGAAAGCCAGGGACGCCGTTTAGAAGAGCTGAACCCCGCCGACTTCACCACCGAGCAGTTCGGCGAGCCGACGATACGGGACGTCATTGCAGAACTTCGCCGTCCGGCGCGTGACCCCCGCGGCGAATTCGTTACGGCCGCATTGCGTGAAGGCGTGGAAACACTTTCCGACGTCAAGCCGGGGATGATCATGGAGGGCACCGTGTCCAACGTGGCTGCCTTCGGCGCGTTCGTAGATTTGGGCGTGCACCAAGACGGACTGATCCATGTCTCGGCGATGAGCAACAAGTACATCTCCGATCCGCGCGAAGTAGTCAGCTCGGGACAAATCGTCAAGGTGAAGGTCCTCGAAGTCGATGCGGCGCGCAAGCGCATTTCGCTCACCTTGCGTTTGGACGACGAGCTGCCGGGCGAGAAAACGACGCCAGAACAGACAAAACCGCGCGGTCAGGGTGGGCCACGGTCCAACGGCGGACCAAGCAAGCGGGGCGAGCGTGGCCAGGAGGGGAATCGGAAGGCCGCACCGGCAGCCAGCGCCAATACGGCCATGGCCGAAGCTCTGCGCCGCGCAGGGCTGGGGAAATAGGTAGCACCCAGGTGGTTGTTGCCCTTGCCTTTGTTAGCATCGGCTCAATTAACTACTGGTCAACGCTAAAGTATGCGCTAATTACCCTCGTGATAAGTGTGTCCGAACTTCGGTGACAAGCAAGAAAATGAGTCGTAGTCTGTAGACATGGAACTTACAGGAAAACTGGCAGAGGCCTTCAACACTCAGTTAACTCTCGAATTGACAGCTGCGACCGTTTACCGTCAGCTGGCAGTGGAAATGGACGTTATGAGCCTTTCCGGCATTGCCGGTTGGTTCCGTGCGCAGGCGGCCGAAGAAGTAGTGCATGCGGAGAAGTTCATGACTCACATGACCGACCGTGATGCCCGCCCTAAGATCGGCGAACAGCCGGCACCGGTGATGAACGTCAAGACCGTTGTCGACGCTTTCACCGTTTCCCTGTCCCACGAGCGCAAGGTTTCCGAAGCAATCCGGGAACTCTACCGACTGGCACAGACCGAGGGCGACATCGATTCGATCCCGATGCTGAACTGGTTCATCGAGGAACAGGTCGAAGAAGAGGCCACCGTTTCCGAGATTCTGGACCGGCTCAAGCTCGTCGGAGACGACGGCAGCGGCATTCTGCGACTGGACCGCGAGCTCGGGGCACGTACGTCGGCAGGCGAATAAAACTTCAGGAAGATAAAAACTCTTCAAACATGAAATAAACTTAGGGAATCAGCTAATTGCTGGTTCTCTAAGTTTTTCTATATCGAGGTGGTTGTGAACCAATTGGGTTATCCGCATCCTTCGGCTCGGACGTCGTCACCGACGCATACGCACCGCACGACGGCAGAGCTGAAACTACGTAAGGGTGCCGGGCGACACTACCTTGTGCAGAGCAATCTGAGCTCGGGAACGGAACTTGCGCTCGTTGAAGTGCGCGGCTCCTGGGCGCACGTTTACGTTCACCGAATCTATGGGTGGCTGCCGAATATCTATCTTGAACCGATTCCGGCGGCCTTTGAAGAAAACGTTGAAGGCAATCCTGAAGTAGCTAGCGGTTCGCGGGTGCTTTCGCGCTATTCGCTGATCGAGGCAACTCATCTCACCACCGCGACTCTCAATCTGCGCCAGGGCAGCGGCACGGGATATCCGGTACTCAAAGTCGTCGAACAGGCGAGCAAGGTGCGGATGGTGCTGCAACAGGGACTGTGGTCGCAAATCCAGTTTGGCCAACTGCTGGGCTGGGTCCCGAGCATGTATCTGCAGACCTTGCCGTCGCGTCCGGCCAAGGGCGGGCTCATCGCGGTTCCCAACCAACGGGCTCTGACGACCATTCAACTCAATGCCCGACGCGGACCTGGAGACCACCACTCTTTGGCGCGCATTTTGCAGGCCGACACCGCCGTGGTGATCGTGGCCCGCCAGGGTGCCTGGCGGCAGATCGACCGCGACGGTGAAGAAATGTGGATTCCAGCCAGCCAACTGCGGACCGTCTACTAAGCGGTCAGCAGATCCGCTGAGGTAATGAGCCCTGTCTCTGCTGCGATGACTGCCAGCTGAACTCGGTTCGAAACGCCGAACTCGTCCATGATCCGGGCCAAATGCAATTTCACCGACCCTTCGCTGATGTGCGTTGATCGCGAAATCTGGATGTTCGTCATACCTGACGCGACACCACGCACGAGTTGCCTGTCGCGATCACTCATTTTGTCAATGATTGCTTGATTCTGGGATCGCCTGGCGAATCGCAGCGGCTTCTCCCAACCTTCGGAGGGCTGGGCAAATAGTTGATAGCCGGCGGCGACCATGCGAAGCGCGCTGGGCAGCTCGGCGCTAATCGAATTCTTCGAAATCAGTCCGGAACTACCCGACTCGTAGGCCTTCGCGAGTTCCGCGCGCCCGTATGAATTGGCGAGCAGCACGACCTTCGTCGATGGTGCTTGGGACGTAATATCCTGGATGGCGAGATGGATATCGGCGCCACTAAGTGAGTACTCAAGAATCACGATGTGCGGGGTAAAGCTCACGGCATTTTGCACTGCTTCATGCATCGAGTCCGAGATTTTCTCGATCGTAATGTCATTGGCCGATGCTAAAACAGCGGAAATCCCTGCGCGCGAAAAATGATCGCTATCGGCCAAATGGACTCGAATAGGGGGCAAGGGGCATCATCCTTATTCAGAAAATACTCAGGTTGAGGTGCAACAGATCGCCCCTTCATGTCCCCACATGAGTTCATCCATTGCTTGTAGTGTAATCCTATAGCCATGTGGCTAAAAAAACACTCCGACAGTCGGCTGTTAAGTCTCAAATCAGACACGGTTTTCACAATGGACCTCCACCTAAGCGGTGTCAATACCTAATTTTGATGAATTTCAATTGAAGTGTATATGTCAGCTACCGACGGGTAACCCATATCAGCTAGATTTTTTAGCCAAGTGGCCAAGATTAATAACCTGAATTAGCAAAGAATTAGCTGAAAGAAACCTGAGAGTGTGGGGTTGCTCGGCATAGGGTCAAAGTTGGGTTTCATTTTGATGACCCAAAGATCACAACATCTAACTTGGAGGACAGCGGTGCAAGCTACTAATTTGCCGCCAAAGAAGAAGGGAACGAAGGCCAAGGGTGCTCGTCGGGTTCTAGCCGGCGCTGTAGTCACCAGCCTTTTCGTTGCCCCGACCGTTACCGCCGCACTTGCTGCGCCAGCGGATCACTCGGAAGCCTTTGGCCAAGTCATTAATGTCGACGGATTGGGCCTGGACCTAGCGGAAGCTGGTTACTCCTACTCAGCAAACCCAAGTTCGTCAACCGCGCAGGCGAATCCACTGAATGTTTCCGCCTTGAATGGCGCAGTGGATCTAACCCTGCCGACCATCAATCTTCCAGTAATCAGCGACGACGGCAGCGGATTGCTTGACCTTGGTCAAGCAGGCGCACTGTCCTCTTACGCGATTGCCGATACTGCGACTCATGCCAAGGGATCCGCCGGCGTATTGGGCGCAGATGGCGCCCTTGCCGTTGACACCAGCTCCGGTGACTTAGCAACGGTCGACTTGACGAAGCTGTTCGGTCAGCTGGGCATCGATGGAGTAACCACCGATGTATTAGACGTTGCAGAACTGCAACTGGGCGCACTTGGTTCGACTACCGAGCGTACCGATGGCGCGGATCCGACGCACGAGTACCAGATCGCCTCGGCTACCGTAGACCTGCACAGCCCGCTTTTGTCGGACCTCAGCGATACCTTGACTGCCACCACCACTGGCGCAGGCGAGGCGCTCAATGGGCTGGTAGGCGCAGAAGGTCTTGTTCCGCAGATTGTAGACGCACTGAATGCAGCAAATGTTAACTTGGGCTTGGCTGAACTTGGCCTGTCTAACGTTGCACTTTCTATTGATGGTCTTCCTGACGTCGTAGCGACTCTCAACGGTGTGTTGACAGAAGAGCTGATTTCGGAGTCCGGCCTGGTTTCGCTGAACCTTGGCGAAGGTACTGTCCAGCTTGACCTGTCAAAGGCAATTACCGGCGGGCTCAACGATCAGCCAGCCAACACGAAATTGCTTGACGACGCCGTAGCGCTGCAGGTGAGTGAAGAGCTGACTGGTCTTCTCGAAGGTGTCACCACCAAACTTACTACTGCCCTGAATGAAGTACTCGATCAGGCTTCCTTCACCTTGACCGCAGATGTGAACGCCGAAGTCGCAATACTTGGTGACCTCGTCGACGGCGGCATCAACCTCAGTGGTTCACTGGGTGATTTCCTGAATGGAAATACCGAGAATTTCACTGTCAACAATACGCTGGTCCTGCTACCGGGCCTGGGTGGCGGAATTGATCTAGGCGGAGTCCTTGACTCTGTAGTTGGACTGGTCATGGATACGACTGCTCCACTATTGTCGACAGTAACCGGTCTAGTGAATGCTCTTCCGGGCACCGTTGACGGACTGGTCACCGATGTAGTCGCACCAGTTATTGATGGAGCAATCGAGCCACTTTTGGCCGGCGTTCTTGAAATTACGATTAATGAGCAGGGCACGATCGCGAGCTCGGAAATCAGCAATCCTGCAGCTTCACCTGCCGCCGCCCAGATTGTGGCTCCGGCACCAGAGGGCGAGCTTAACTACGTTACTGCCTTGGCAATTGACGTCTTGCCTGATGTGGCCGGCGTCGGCGTTGATTTGGGAACCTCAGCGGTTCGAGCAGCAGCCGAAGCTACGGATACCGAAGCAACTGATGCTGTAGACGCTGACACCGAAGCAACTGACGCTGTCGATACCGAGGCAACTGATGCTGTCGATACCGAGGCAACTGATGCTGTCGATACCGAGGCAACTGATGCTGTCGATACCGAGGCAACTGATGCTGTCGATACCGAGGCAACTGATGCTGTCGATACCGAGGCAACTGATGCTGTCGATACCGAGGCAACTGATGCTGTCGATACCGAGGCAACTGACGCTGTAGACGCTGACACCGAAGCAACTGACGCTGTAGACGCTGACACCGAAGCAACTGACGCTGTAGACGCTGACACCGAAGCAACTGACGCTGACGCTACCGATGCTGATGCAACTGATGCTGACGCTACCGATGCTGATGCAACTGATGCTGACGCTACCGATGCTGATGCAACTGA
>NZ_PCPU01000010.1:87646-128188 GCF_002975455.1 Arthrobacter sp. MYb224
GATGCAACTGATGCTGACGCTACCGATGCTGATGCAACTGATGCTGACGCTACCGATGCTGATGCAACTGATGCTGACGCTACCGATGCTGATGCAACTGATGCTGACGCTACCGATGCTGATGCAACTGATGCTGACGCTACCGATGCTGATGCAACTGATGCTGACGCTACCGATGCTGATGCAACTGATGCTGATGCAACTGATGCTGATGCAACTGATGCTGACGCTACCGATGCTGATGCAACTGATGCTGATGCTGACGCTACCGATGCTGATGGCACCGATGGCACCGACGCTGATGGTTCGGATAACTCCAAGGACAACAATGACAAGAAGAACAATGACAAGAAGGATGGCCTGGCTAACACCGGCGCCAGCGCCCCACTGGTCATTGGTGGACTTGCACTGTTGCTCGTAATTGCAGGTGGAGCTATTACAGTAATCCGCCGCAAGAAGGCCTAATTGGCCATAAAGTAACACCGTAGTCTTGAGCTGGGCAACAGATACTTGTTGCCCAGCTCAAGACTTTTTATTTTCACGAGATTTGAATTCCACGAACTCCGTTAAGTTCAATTAACATAAAATAAGTACATAAAAGTAAGAGAAATGCTGCTGGCTGCGCAGAAGACTAAAATCCATTTTCGTGGACAGGAGCAGCAATCTCGACAGAGATACGATGTCGACATTTTTGCAGTCATGACCGGTGAGATTCCCGGCTGGGCCCGTACTCGGTCAGGGAATGATCGGGCGTTCGAGAGGTAATGATGGCCAAACAAGGTCAGAAGAAACGATTTATAGCAGTTCTCACGGCGTTGGTGATGGTGCTTGGTTACACAACCGTCGCACTATCGATGTCTGTCGAAGCGTCGAGCCCGATCAAAAGCACACTTTCGCCGTACTTCAGTCAGAAATGGAACGTCTTCGCACCTAATATTCAGAAAAAGGATTACTTTCTCGAGGTAAGAAGTCGAACTGTTAATGACGACGGGAAGACTATCGAGACCGACTGGATTCCAGTGACTGCCATTGAACGCAGAGGAAACAAGGGACAGCTGGCACCCTCACGTATTCAGAAACTCAGCCAGAACGTTTCGACTTCATACTTATCCAGGTATCACAAGCTGACATCTGATCAACGTGAGCAGGCACGAGAAGATTTCGTAACCAGATCAAATGGCAAGCGGAACGTCATGGATGACTCTGAAATCGTCAGTTCAATTAAAGGAAAACAAAAAAACTCGTCTTCCGTCGTACGCTTCGTGCGTATGGACTACATGCTAGTTAGATACGCAACTGTGTTTGCCGAAGCGCATTCAGGTAATCCAGCAAGCGAAGTCCAATGGCGTGTGGTCCGCAAACAGAACAATGACTTCGAGCATCGGTTCATGGAATCGGACCAGTTTAAAGACCGCATCACAACCTTCGGGTGGAGGGCCTCCGATGCCGGAGCCTATGAACCAGCAGTTGAGCACCTTGAACAAATGATTGATCGTCAGGAAGGTCACTAAACTATGATTTCAGTGACGAATAAGTTTGGAAGTTGGCTTCTTGAGTCCAAGCATTCTCTGATCAGCTTCTCCCTGTTGCGTATCATTTACGGCATCGGGATGCTGACGGTCCTAGTCCCGAGCTTCACTGATCGTTCACTTCTCTGGGGACCTGCTTCTTGGTGGGTAGATCCTGAGGCGAAGCGTCGCGGCTACTGGACTTTCGATACGGTTTTGAGCAAAAGTAATGAACTGTTTTTTGATATTGGATACGTTGCATTCATCGTGCTTGTCCTCATCTTCATTGCGGGTTGGAAGACTCGGTACATTACGCCGCTCATTCTCCTGATGCTAGTAGCGCTCCAATCCAACAACTCGTACCTCACCAACGGTGGGGATACATTGGGACGAATCACGTTGCTGTTCCTGATATTCGCGAATCTCAGCGAGTATTTCTCGGTGGATTCATGGCTCAGGCGACGTAAGACAACGATCCGCAGTAAGCCGAAGAGCAATGAGCTTTGGAACTTGTTGCACAACATTGCCCTTTTGCTATGCATGACGCAGATCGTAATCGTTTATTTGATCTCCAGTTATCTGAAGCTGATCGGAGAAAACTGGATTGACGGTACGGGCTTCTTCTACGCCATGAACCTACAGGCGTATCAGATCTACCCAATGATCAACGAGCTACTTTGGCAGTCGAGCCTATTTATCAAGATCTCCTCCTGGCTAACGCTCATTGCTCAGGGTGGTTTCGTATTCTTCGTTATCTGGCGCAAAACGCGGCCATGGGCTGTCGCAGTGCTGTTCACCATGCACGTAGGAATTGCGGCGCTTCTCGCCGGGCTATGGCAGTTCTCTTTGGTAATGATCGCACTCGACCTGCTGTTTATTTCAAACCGCGAGTGGGTGTCAATCAGGGGCTTCATCAATACGAAAGTCCTTCGTAAAGAAGCAATCGAACCCGAGGTAACTGTTCCTGACAAGGAGCTCACCAACGCTTGAGTGTCATTGCACTCAACATGATTAAACGCTAATGGTCCAGAGGAACTCCCCAGTTCCTCTGGACCATTAGCGTTATGTGTTTAGTCGCCGATGTAGAACAGGCGCTTGTTCACAAATTCTTCCATGCCCAGCGGCCCGAGTTCGCGGCCGAAACCCGAGCGCTTCACGCCACCAAACGGCATTTCTGCACCCTCGGCAGCAGCAATGTTCACGTTCGCCATTCCGGACTGCAACCCCATAGCGACCTTCGCGGCGCGGGCCTCGTCGGTGGAGTGCACCGAACCGCCCAGGCCGTAGATGGTGTCGTTGGCGAGCTCCAGCGCTTCGTCGTCGCTGGTGACCTTGTACACGACGGCTACCGGGCCGAAGAGCTCTTCATAGTAGGCGCGCATGTCCTTGGTGACACCGCTGAGTACCGCGGGGGAGTAGTAGGCGGTTGGCCCCTCGTGTAGCACGCCACCGGCGTGCAAGGTGGCACCCTTGGACACCGCGTCCTGCACCTGGGCGTCAAGGTCTTCGGCGGCCTTGCGTGAGGAGAGCGGGGCGAAGGTGCCTTCAAGTTCGGCCAGCGGGTCACCGGGGGTGAGCCCGTCGGCGCGCTTGGTCAGTTCGGCGACGAAACCGTCAAAGATATCGTCCATGACGATCATGCGCTTATTCGAGTTGCAGGCCTGACCGGTGTTGTCGATGCGGAAACCCCACGCGGTTTCGGCGATGCCGGCCACGTCATCGGAGTCGAGGACGACGAACGGATCCGAGCCGCCCAGTTCCAGCACGGCTTTCTTCAGGTTGCGTCCGGCCTGCTCGCCAATGATTGCGCCGGCGCGTTCGGAGCCGGTCAGCGATACGCCCTGAATGCGCGGGTCGGCGATGATCGTGGAGATCTGATCATGGGTGGCGAAGACGTTGTTGTAGACGCCTGTGGGCACGCCTGCCTCGTCCATGATTTCTTGGAGGGCCAATGCCGAACGCGGGCAGGACTCGGCGTGCTTGAGCACGATGGTGTTGCCCAGCATCAGGTTGGGGGCGGCGAAGCGGGCCACCTGGTAGAGCGGGAAGTTCCACGGCATGATGCCAAGCAGCGGGCCGACCGGGCGGCGCTGGACGACTGCCCGGCCTCCGGAGAAGGACTTGATCTCCTGATCTGCGGCCAAGGTTGGACCTTCGGTCGCAAAGTATTCGAAGATCTCCTTGCAGTATTCTGCCTCGCCCACGGCTTCGGACAGCGGCTTGCCCATTTCAATGGTCATGATCTTGCCAAGTTCATCTGCACGATCAGCGAAGAGCTGCGCGACCCGGTTGACGATCTTCGCGCGTTCGTTGATGTCGACGTTCTGCCACGATTCAAAGGCCGATTGCGCCGACGTGAGCGCCTGCTCGACCTGCTCATCTGTAGCTGCCGGGAATTCTTCAACGATCTGACCGGTCGCTGGGTTAAGTACCTTATAGGTCGGGGCGCTCATGATGCTCCTGTCTAGTCTGAGTTGAGGTCTGGTGTGGGTATGTGGATTCCACGATACGCACCACGTCCGTAAAATGAATGTGAATCACTTCACGAAGCGTCTTATTCGAGCATATCCTCAGTTCAAAAATTCAGCCACACGCAGATCCGTTGAAACGTCTGGAATTTATGACTGATTCCTCGCGAATGTCTCCCGTTCGCCGTGGAAAGCAAAACACCCACAAGATGTTCCGAGCAACGTCTTGTGGGTGTATTGGCCGAACGCAGGATTTAGCTGATCGCGGAGTTCTTCCACCAGTCGATTCCGGCGTCGCCCTGGGCGATCTCAGAGATCTCCTTGAGCTCGGACTCGGTGAACTGAAGGTTGTTCAACGCGCCCAGGTTCTCATCGAGCTGCTTGGTAGAGGAAGCTCCGATCAGCACCGAAGTTGCCGCGCCCTCGCGCAGCAGCCAGGCCAAGGACATCTGCGCCAGCGACTGGCCGCGGCGTTGCGCGATGTCGTTGAGCTTGTGGATCTTGGCCAGGTTCCCCTCGGTCAGTTGGGCTTCGAGGGAGCGGCGCCCGCCCTGGCGTTGCACTTCGGTGCCCTTGAGGTACTTATCCGTCAGCAGACCCTGCGCTAGCGGGGTGAACGCGATGGCTCCCATATCTTCCTTTTCCAAGGTAGCCAGCAAGCCATGCTCAACCCAAGGGTTCAAGATGTTGTAGGACGGCTGGTGGATTACCAGCGGGGTGCCCAGCTCGACTGCGATCGCCTTGGCCTGCGCGGTGCGTTCGGCCGAATAGGAGGAGATGCCCACATAGGTGGCCTTGCCCTGGCGCACCAGGGTATCGAGCGCGCCGATGGTCTCCTCCAGGGGAGTCTTCGGATCGTAGCGGTGCGAATAGAAGATATCCACGTAGTCCAGGTTCATCGCCTTCAGCGACGCTTCTGCCGACGCCAGCAAGTACTTGCGTGAACCGTAGGTGCCGAAAGGCCCGGCCCACATCTCGTAGCCGGCCTTCGAGGAGATGATCAGCTCATCGCGGTACGGCATGAAATCCTTGCGCATCATGCGCCCAAAGTTCTCTTCCGCCGAGCCGGCCGGAGGTCCGTAGTTATTCGCCAGGTCGAAGTGGTTGATGCCATGGTCAAACGCGTGGCGTAGGACTTCGCGCTGGGTTGCGAAGGGGCGGTTGTCGCCGAAGTTCCACCACAGGCCCAAAGACAGCGGAGGCAGCACGAGGCCGGAATCACCGACGCGACGGTAGCCGAAGTTCTCATAGCGGCTAGCTGCAGCGACATAGGGGCGGTGGCTGTCTGGATGCGGATTAACGAGTTCGTACTCCACGTAGAACCTTTCTGTAGAAAGACCTGTTGCTATCTGTGCACAACTCTATGGCAGAACTACCGGTTCATCACCGATTTAACGGCCGCGAATAAAAGTGAACCCGAGATCCAGGGGAGGGGCAGCCGAAAACTGCAGGGCATTTATTGGTATGCATCGCGGTTTCTTGTGCGGCGCAGAAGAAGTCACGTCAGCAGAGAATAAGCGCTCCCGCGATAGGGTGAAGTTTGGATATGCTGCAAATAACTGTGAGGACCTTCGTGATTTCCAAAGCGACAAAATCCCTTGCCGCCATGTTGATCTGCGGCCTGCTAGCCGGCTGCTCCTCGGGCGGGTCGGGGCAGAATCAGCAAGAACCCAACGCCTCAAATTCGGCTGTAGCTTCTCCGCCCAAGCCCACACCCGAGCCGCTGCCCGAGTTCGCGCAGGAGTTCAACAAGCGTTCCGATGGCAAGGCGGCCACCCTCACGGTGGGAGCCTCGAATCTCGGAACCAGCCTGAGCGATGACAATATCGGTGTGTCCTTCGAAGCAACCGAACTCAGCGACCCACGCTGGGACCCTGCAGCGGGCAATCTCGATGAAATGCTCATCGGGTTGGGGCAACCCGGATTGCGCTTCGGCGGCAATGTCCTGGATCGGGAAATGTTCTGGACCTCCACCGGTGAAAAAGCTCCCAAGGGCAAGACCCTGGTCACTCCACAAGACCTTGAGCGCGTGATGAAAACCGTCAAGAAGATCGACGCGAAGGTGACCATCGGCATCCCCCTTGGCACCTACGACCCGAAGCGCGGGGCCGATATGGCTAAGCACGCGGCAGAGATTTTCGGTGATCACCTGGTGGGAATCTCCATTGGCAACGAACCCAACGGCTATACCAATGATGCCCGCCCGGGACTCCGGATACGCGAACCTTCCCAGTGGAATGAGAAGAAGTTTGTCACCCAGGTGCGAGCCTATGCCAAGGCAATTGACCAGGAGACCGGGAGCGAGGTTCCGCTCGTTGGTCCCGGAGTCTTTGACGGTTCGTGGATGAGCGCATTTCTCGACGCAAAACTCCCCAACACCACCGCGCTGACCCAGCATTACTACGCGACCTACGATTGTTCCTCGGAGAAAATTCCCGGCCGCGGCCCCGAGTGGCAGAACCTCTTGGACCCGGTGGTGAGCAATAGCGCCAAGAAGATGATTGGCATCGGTTTGGACAAGGCCGAGGCGAAGAAGCTGCCGCTGTGGGTGGAAGAGACCGGTTCAACCAGCTGCCCGGGCACAAACAACACCTCCCGCACGCACGCGAGCGCGCTGTGGACGGTGGACCATATCTTTGACTCCGCACGTTTGGGCGTGGAGCGCATGAACATGCACTCGATGCTCGGAGCCTGCCGCGGAGGCGCGCCGATGTCTGTCGTTTGCTCCGCCGAAGGCACCGGGGAACTGGGCGCAGGGCAGGTGCTGGCCCAGCCGAACTATCTCGCCATGCGCTTGGCGCGCTTGAGCGTCGGTAGCCAGTTCATGAAGACGACGCTCTCCGGAGACAAAAACCTCCAGGCCTACGCCGTCAAGGCGAAAAACAGCCGAGTGCTGGTCACCGTAGTGAACAAGAACGATGCGGCGAAAATATCGAAGAACCCGGTCACGGTGAATGTTCCGCAGGGATACAAGGCCACACGGGCGGCACAGATCCATGCCCCAGAAAACGGTGCCATAAAAGCCACCGAGCTGACGGCCATAGCGCCATTCGCCGCCAAAGGCAGCGGCGTGGCCAAGAATGCCTCAGGGAAGCTGCAACTGGATGTGGCGGCAAGCAGCGCCACCACCATCGAGTTCACCAAGCAGCGCGCGGAGGATTAAAATGAAGAACCGATCCGCGGGGTCAAGGAGGTAACGTCCGCGCGGACCGGTTCTTCTAATTCACTCGCACCCTTGAGAAGGTAATAACCACTCTAGGAGGAGATCCTTACCGCCAGCTGGGTGCCAAGTTAACGCTTCCTAGGATTTAGCGTGCCTAGTAGTTTGATGGTGGGTCGGAGGCAGGGAATGATTCGTCTTCCCATTCCTCCACCATCTCCTCGTCATGATCGTGCTTCACGTGAGCTTTGGCTTGTTCTTGAGTCTCGGCGCCGACTTCTTCGTCTGGATGATTGCTCATGATGCTCCTTCCCTCGCAGGTCTAGGTGTCTGGGCGGTCAAACCGCCGACCACATACCTTCAGTGTCATACTTTTGCCGGTCAATGTCGATAGAAAACCGGCAGCGCCGCCCGCGCCGCGCGGACGTAAATTGCCCGCTGGCCCCCGACAGGATTTAATCGCTTATATGCCAATGATCAATAACCCCGCAGATAATTCCGAGATCTTCTTTGATGACGACGGTGCCGCGGGCGAGCCGATTCTTTTCCTGCACGGGTCGGCGCTATCTCGCTCGATCTGGCGCGGGCTGGGATACACCAAGGCGCTGGGCGGCAACCGCCGCACCATTCGCATGGACCTGCGCGGCCACGGCAAATCGGTGAAATCCCACCGGGCCGCCGATTACACCATGGAGAAAATCGCCGGCGATATCCATGCGGTGCTCGATCACCTAGGTATTGCTGCCGCACATGTCATCGGCTATTCCTTTGGCGCTCGCAGCGGGCTGCAGGTGGCGATGCAGAGCCCCGAGCGCGTGCTGTCCTTGACCATGCTCGGCGGCACCTTTGAGATCACCGACGGGGAAATCGGCAAGCTCTTCTTCCCCGGCTACCTCGACGTGCTGCGCCAGGGGGACATCGAAGGGTTTGTGACCGGTCAGGAAACCAGGGGACGGCTGGATCCCGCTACCAGGTTTGCGTTCCTTTCCAATGATCCGCTGGCCCTGGCCGCCTACTATGAGGCAGCGGAAACGGTGCAGAATATCGCGCTGAACCAGCTGGCTGAGATCACGGTTCCCACCTTGCTGCTCATCGGCACGCGCGACCAGCCGCGCTTCGAGCAGAATAAGATCATGGCTCGCGCCATGCCCAACGCCCGCATGGTGGCTCTGGCCGGGCGGACCCACGGCAGCACGCTCTACCCCATCGAACCGGTGGTGAGTGCGATCGAAAATTTCTGGACGGTACCGCGAGCATGAGCCGGGCAGCCTTCAACCTGGAACGCATCGCCGCGGGGTTGGCGTTCGGTCCCAGCCGCGCGGAACTGCACGCCGCGTTGTGTGCCCATCCAAGCCAGCCGCTGGTGATTCAGGCGCCACCGGGCTCGGGCAAAACCACCATCGTTCCACCAACGGTGGCCGAAGCGCTGGCGGCACAAGGACTCACCGGAAAAATTATCGTCACCCAGCCACGCCGGGTGGCGGCACGCGCCGCGGCCCGGCGCCTGGCCCAGCTCGATGGCTCGGCCCTGGGGGACCGGGTAGGTTTTGCGGTACGCGGGGAACGCCAAAGCTCCGCGAACACCCAGATTGAATTCGTCACCGCCGGCTTGATGCTCCGCCGGCTGCTGGGGGACCCCGACCTGGCGGGGGTCAGCGCGGTCATCATCGACGAGGTCCACGAACGGTCCATCGACACGGACCTGTTGCTGGCCATGGTCAACCAGGTCAGCGAACTGCGTGAGGATCTCAGCCTGATCGTCATGAGCGCCACCCTGCAAGCCCGAGAGCTGTCGCAGCTGCTGGCCCGGCAGACCCCGGCCCCGGTGCTCACCGCCAACACCGCGCAATTCGAGGTGGCCGAGCTCTTCGACAGCTTTTCCGGTAGGCGCAACTCCGAGCGCGGGTTGAGCGACGAGTACCTGCGCCATGTCGCTCAGGTGGCGGTGAAGCATTCGCGCCAGCAAAACCACGGTATCAAGGCAACGGTAGATACCTTGGTCTTCGTTCCCGGAGCACGCGAGGTCGACCGGGTCTGTGCCCAGATCGGCGCCTCGGGCATCCAAGCCTTTGCACTGCATTCGCAGATCCCCACCAAGGCCCAAGACGAGGTGCTCAGCGAGCCTTCGGCTGCACAGGGACCGCGAATTATCGTTTCCACCTCGATCGCCGAATCCTCGCTGACCGTACCGCGCGTCCACCTGGTGATCGATGCCGGCTATGCGCGCGAACCACGCAGGGACGCGGCACGTGGCTTTGGCGGCCTGGTGACGGTGGTCGCCAGCCGTGCCGCGGCTACGCAGCGTGCCGGCCGTGCCGGGCGGCTCGGGGCAGGAACCGTGGTGCGCACCCTTGACCCCAAGTCCTTCGCGGCCGCACCGGCTCATTCGGCCCCCGAGATTCAGACCGGAGACCTGGTGCAGGCCGCGCTTTCTCTGGCCGCTTGGGGTACCCCGCGCGGTGAAGGGCTCGCCCTGTGGGAGGAGCCGCCGCCGGGCACGATGCGCACCGACGAAGAGGTGCTGCGCAGCTTGGACGCGGTGGACGAGCAAGGAAAAATCACCGCCCTGGGCGAACGGATGGTGAAGATTCCGGCCGACCCGCGCACCGCCCGCGCCTTGCTGGCCGGTGCCGAGCATTTCGGCTCGCGTCCCACCGCGGAAGCGGTCGCACTGCTGGCGAGCACCGAACGCATCGCCAACGCCGATCTGAACGAGCTGCTGAGCTCCGTTCGCCGGCCTTCGCATCCGGGACACCGGGCCTGGGTGCAAGAAGCCAAACGTCTTGAACGCCTCGCCGGGCAGGTTCCGGCCGTGGATCCTGACGGGGCGCTCGCCGGAGTCTGCGCTCTGGCCTACCCGCAATGGGTGGCGCGCAAGGTCCAGGACAACGAATACCTGCTGGCCTCGGGCACACGCGCTTCGCTGCCCCGCGGAAGCCATCTGGCCCATTATGAATTCTTGGCCATCACCGAGGTGACCCGGGCCGGGACCAGTACCGGAGCGGTGATCCGCCGCGCCGCGGGTATCGAGTGGGAACAAGTGCTCGGACTGCTGGGCCACCTGCACCGGATCACCGAGAGCGCGAAACTGGTGGACGGGAAAATTTCGGCACGCAAGGTCGAATCCTTCGGCGCCATCGAGCTTTCCGCCCACCCGATCAAGGCCACCAAGGAACTCGGCCGACAGGCGGCGGCAACGGCGTTGCGCGAGCAATCGCTGACGCTCTTTGGCGAGCAGCCGGCCTTTGCGGCGCTGCGACGCCGGATGGCGGTGGCCCACCGATTACTGGGTGCGCCTTTTGTGCCGGTAGATGAGCCGACACTGGTGCAGACGGCGCACCAATGGCTGGCCTCCGGCCTAGAGCAGATCGCCGCGGGGAAGCCCGCGACGCAGGTCGACCTCGTCGGCGCGTTGCGCGCCCTGTTGCCGTGGCAGCATGCGCACGAATTTGACGGGTTGGTTCCCGAGCGATTGCAGGTCCCGTCCGGATCGCGGATTCGCATTGGCTATCCGCCGGTGGATGAAACCGGTCCGGCGGTGGTGGCGGTCAAGCTGCAAGAATGCTTCGGGCTCAGCGAATCTCCGCGGTTGGTGCGCGGGAAGCTTCCGGTGCAGTTCCATCTGCTTTCACCGGCCGGCAGTCCGCTGGCGGTGACCGAAGATCTCATCTCTTTCTTCAACGGACCCTATGCGCAGGTACGCGCCGAAATGCGCGGCAAGTATCCGCGGCATCCTTGGCCCGAAGACCCGTGGGAGCATCAGGCGACGGCCTACACCAAGAACCGCCTGCGCCGCGAAAGCTCAAAATAGCAGCTAACACCGCGTTGGCCGGCACCGCCAAAGCGGTGCCGGCCAACGCGGTTCTCGTTTTCCAGGAACGCAGGTTAGGCGAAGGCCGAGATGCCGGTGATGTTGCGGCCCATCAGCAGCGCCTGCACGGTTTCGGTGCCTTCGTAGGTGTGGATGGCCTCGATGTCGGCAAAGTGGCGGGCCACGCGGTTGCTGGTCAGGATGCCGTTGCCGCCGAGCAGGTCGCGTGCATTCGACGCGATCTGGCGCGCTGTACGCGTGGCGGTGTACTTGGCCAGCGAGGCCTGCGGACCGGTCAGTTCGCCGCGGGCTTCGCGTTTCGCGGACTGCACGGCGAGCAATTGGATGGTCGCCAGTTCGGACTGCATCCGAGCCAGGCGTTCCTGCACGATCTGGCTAGCTGCCAGGGGGCGGCCGAATTGGATGCGCTGCTTGGCGTAGAGCACCGCGGATTCGTAGCATGCGGTGGCATGGCCCACGGCCGACCAGGCGACCCCCAGCCGGGTGGCGAACAGCACCCGTGCGGTGTCCTTGAAGCTGTGCGAATCCTCAAGCACCTCCGCGTCGGCCACGAAGACGTTTTCCAAGCGTATATGCGCCTGCCAGATGGCGCGCAGCGAGAGCTTGTGCTTGATGGTCGTCGCGCTGTACCCGGCGGAATCCTGATCGACCAGGAAGCCGCGGACGTTGCCCTCGTCGTCGCGAGCCCAGAGAACGGTGATGCCACCAATGGAGCCGTTGCCGATCCACTTCTTTTCACCGTTGAGCACATAGCCGCCCGCAACCCGATGCGCGCGGGTTTCCAGACCAACCGAGTCCGAGCCGTGGGTTGGCTCGGTCAGCGCGAAGGAGCCGGCAAGCTCCCCGGCGAGCATCGGCAGGCCGTACTTGGCTTTCTGCTCCGGGCTGCCGCAGTACATGATCGAGCGCAGCGCCAGCCCGCCCTGGACGCCCACGATGGTGGCCACCGAGCCATCCCCACGGGCCATTTCCATATTGATCAGTCCGGCGGCCATGGGGCTCATGGCAGGCAGCCCGTCCACGTCCAGGCCATCACGCAGAAGGCCGTAGTCGCCGAGCTTCTTGATCAGATGCACCGGGTAGTCTGCCTTGTCCCAGTATTCGTGAATATCGTCCTTGACCTCTTCGAGGATGAACTTGCGGGCCCTGGCGCGCCAGTCGGCGTCGGCCGGATCGACCTCGGCCAGCACGCCGGTGGGGTCGATATCTACCCCGTCTGCCCAGAGGTCGTACTCGGGCTCCACAACACCGGCGGGAAACTCGAATTCGGTGTGCTGCTGGGTCATTTGGGGGCGCTCCTTTGCGGAAGGTCAAAAACTATTCTTCAACCAGCCTAATGGAACGCAGTGTCATGTCAAGAAACTAGGTGTCATTTTTTGTGTTCACGCAGGGCTTTTGCCACCGCATCGAGCACGGTCTGCTCATCGCTGCCTTCGTCGAGCACCGAGACCACCACCCGTGGCGACCTGGCCGAGGATTTCGGAGCATTGCTCGGATCCAGCAAGTCGACGAATCGGTCCAGGAATAAACGCACATCCCTGGCCAAGCGCTCCCTGTCGGTGGCCGAAGGGTCGCGCAGCCACAACCGCAGGTGGTCATTGTGGATGGCGACTAACCCTGCGCTGATGCCTAGGCAGAGAGCACGATGCGGCGCACTGGCGGCAAGCTCCCGGGCGGACAGGAAGTCGTAGAAGGCCCGCTCGTAGCGATGGGTGGAAACTAGTTCGCGTTCCCGCAGCGAGGGCACCGAAGACAGCAGGCGGTGACGCAGCTGCGCCGCCTCGGGATTCATGGTGTACTGGTCGAAGACCACATGCGCCGCATCGATCAGGGTCTGGGTTGCGCTGACCGAAGAAGCCGCAAGGGTCGTTTTGACGTGGGTGATGATCATTTCCTGATCCGCGAACACCATGTTTTCCTTGGAGCCGAAACGGCGGAAGAACGTGGAGCGCGACATTCCGGCGGTCGCCGCGAGCTCGTCGACACTTGTTGTGTCGAACCCTTGGGTGATGAGGAGGTCCAGGGCTGCTGAAGGTACGGCGGATGAAGAGATCATGATTCTTGAATTTAGCATGTTTCCACTTTTCAGCTCCGGCTCACGGGACTAAATGATTGTGATCATTCCCCGGGGTGACTACGCTGAGGTTCAAGGCCACTCATTTCAGGAGTGTGGCCGCAAAACAACTTGGAAGAGAAGTGAGGGCCCATGGGAATCTCTATCGCAAACGCCGCTCTACGTTTGGTCAGTGGCGCATTCATTCTCAACAGCGGAATCAACAAACTGCGCATCGATGAGGCCAGCGCCGCCGGACTGCAGCAGCTGGCCTCCAACGGCATTCCTCAGCTGGGCGAGTTGGAGCCTGCAGCATTCGGCAAGGCGGTCTCGGTATCCGAAATCGCGCTGGGCAGCGCCTTGCTGTTGCCCATCATTCCCTCGCGCCTGGCCGGCATGGGTCTCGGGGCTTTCTCGGGTGTCCTGCTGTCTTCCTACCTGCGTACTCCGGGAATGACCGAATCCGATGGCATTCGCCCAACGAGCGACGGTACGGCCCTGGCGAAGGATGTCTGGCTTGCCGGCATCGCCGTGGCCTTGATCTTTGGCCGCCGTGCAGTCAAGCAGGCTAAGAAAAAGAAGTAGTACTCTCAAGCTATTGAGCAGAGCATTGGGTTCGACGTAAGTTTGACTTAGGGCTGCAGGTTTTCAGTAGTCACTATCAAGTTCCTAACAAGAGGAGAACCCATGGGTTTCTTGGATAACGCAAAAAAGAAGCTGGGCGAAGCAGCCGAGAACGTCAAGGAATTCGCTGGTGATGCATCCGAGAACGTCAAAGAGTTTGCTGCCGACGCCACGGAGAATGTGAAGGACTTCGCTGCCGACGCGCAGGAAAAGATTGGCGAGACGGTCGAGAAGGCCAAGGGCGAGGATAAGCCGGACCAGTCCGCATAAGTTTCCTCAGGACCTGAACAGGTGCGGCTCCGCGTATAAAACGCGGAGCCGCACCTGTTTTTATTGTCTTGGATGGCTAGCCGGCCGGTTTCTTTTCTGCGGAATTCAAGAACACAACGACCAAGACCGCGGCGATGGCCACCAGGCCGGGCAGCATGAGGGCCTGGCCCAAGCCCACCGCGGTGGCCTCGCCTATCGCGTCGGCGCCCTGGGCCCGGACCTTGAGGATCTGTGCGGAAACGCGCGATTCCATCATCACGGCGATCAACGCCGAACCGAGCACCGAGCCGATCTGCCGGGTGGTGCTATAAATGCCCGAACCGGCTCCGGCGTCGCGCGGGGTCAGATCCTTCGTCGCGGCCAGCGAAAGCGAGGGCCAGATCATCGCGGAGCCAAGGCCCTGCACGGTAGAAGGGATCAGCAAGGTCCACAGCGGTGTCTCGGCATGCATCATGAACGCGTACACCACCGTCGCCCCACCGAGCAGTGCAAAACCGGGAACCGCAAGGGTGCGCGGATTGAGCCTATTAACCGTCTTGCCCAGCACCGGTGCGGCAAAGATCGCCACAATGGCCATCGGCGAGATCATCAAAGCCGACTGCGTGGGGGTCAAACCACGCACATTTTGCAAGAAGAACACCATCGGCAGGCTCATGGTCGCGATGCTCAGGCCCATGCAGCTAATGGCGAGGTTCGCCAAAGAGAAATTGCGAACGGCGAACAGGCGCAGCGGAACCAGGGGTTCCTTGGCCGTTTTCGATTGCCACCAGATGAAGACGCCAAAGAGGACTATGCCCAGAGATATCAGATGCCAGGAGGATAGCGGGCCGATAAACGGTTCCCAATTCGTCGCCTCGCCCTCCTGGATGCCAAAGACCAGCGCAAACATGGCAACCGCCGAAAGCAGCACTCCGACCCAATCGAAGGAGTGCGCCTGCGGTGCCAAGCGGGGCACGTATTTCAGCAGCATGATGAAGCTCAGGACCGCAATGGGCAGGTTGATGAAGAAGATCCATTCCCAGCCGATGGAATCCACCAGCAGCCCGCCGGCAATCGGGCCGACCAAGGTGGCGATACCGGCCACCGCGCCCCATAAGCCCATCGCAGCTCCGCGGTGCTGGTAGGGGAAGAGTCTGGTAATCAGCGTCATTGCCTGGGGTGAGATCAGTGCCGCACCGAAGCCCTGAACCGCTCGGGCAAAGGTCAGCGAGGCCAACGAGGTTGACAGTCCGCACCAGAGGGAGGCGAGCGCGAAAATCAGCAACCCGATCAGGTAGATATTACGCGGACCAAAACGGTCACCCAGGCGGCCGGTGATCAGCAGCGGCACCGCGAAGGTGAGCAGATAGGCACTGTTGATCCACAAGATCCCCGAGATGTCTGCATCCAGGGATTCCATGATCGCGGGCATGGCCGTGGACACGATGGTGGTGTCCAGCAGGATCATGAAAAAACCGATGACCAGAGCCCAGAGGGCGTTCCACGCGGTTTTTCTATCAAAGTCCGATTCGGGGCTCACAATTTTTGGCACTGACCAAGAATAATGCTTGCATGGTGAAACTAAAATAGCTGGGTGGGCTTGGCGTCGGAATCAGTCGAAGCTCACAGTGCCGTCGATACGGGTGGCCACATCGCCACTGACCCAAACCCCATATTCGGTCGCCTCGATATGCAAGATGGCTTCACGGCCCACACGCGTTCCCTGGCGCACCGTGTAGCGCTGCGGGGCAAGGCCGGATTTAGTCAGCCACACGCCAAATCCGGCATTGAGCGAACCGGTCGCCGGGTCCTCTTGTATGGCTTCGCCCGGAACGAAGGCCCGGACCTCGAAGTCTGCCGGAGGCTGCAGCACCACCGAGCCGAAGCGCTCCTCCGAACGCGTCTGATCGGAGTAGTCCAGGGGACGTAATTCTTCGCGGGTTCCGGAGATCCGCGGCAGCACGGTGGCGTGAGGCTGCCAGACACCCTGAGTCACGTTTGACGCGGTGTACGGGCCAATGACTCCGAGCTCCAAGCCGTCCAGGGCCGCGTAGTCCGGTTCGATCCCCAGCACCAGGTCGGCGTCGCGCAGCACCAGCCCTGCATGGTGCGGGCCGTTGACCAGCCACTGGTGCGCGATGACGTCTTCTGCGTTGATCCCTAGCCCGGAGATCGCCCACTGCAGCACGTCGGCTTCCAGCGGTCCGCTGCGAGTCAGCGGGGGAGCGAGAAAGGCGAGGCGGCGTGCGTGGTTCTCGCCGGCCTCGCGTTCGATCCGAACCTGGATCAGCCCTGCATCGCATTGCTGAATCAGATGCCCGTTCGGGCTGGCCTCGCCGCCCGCCTCGATCCAGGCGTGCGCGGCTCCAAGAGTTGGGTGCCCGGCAAAGGGCAGTTCGGTGGTCGGGGTGAAAATGCGTATCGCGTAGTCGGCTTCGGCGTTGCTGGGGGTAACGAAGAAGACGGTCTCGGAAAGGTTCAGCCACTGGGCAAAGCGCTGCATCTGCTCGGAGTCCAAATGATCTGCCTCAAAGACAACGCCGAGCCCATTGCCATTGAAGGCAGTGGGGGCAAAAACGTCAACCTGCTGATAAGCAAATGTGCGATACATATAAGCATCGTGGCACATTATTCAGCAGGTTGACACGGTGTTACGCGGTTGCACCCGTCATGACGGCAGGCTCATAGCGCGAGCACAGGTTAGTACCAATAGTGAGCTACATCGATCACCAATCGCGATCCCTGATCCGGGCCGGAGAGGACGAAGACCCGCATGGGCAGCCTTGCCCGCGTGGACATTCCGACCTTGGTTTGGCCTTCAAAACTTCCCAGCCAAACTTGCTGGCGGAAGGTCTGATAGTTCAGCGTCTTGACGGTGGCGCCCGGGTTGTAGCTCGGGCTGGCGCCGGCCTTCAGCAGAATTTCTAGTCGAGCCCCGCCTGTGGTGCTCACTTCCTTCCCCGATCCAATACCGGTAAGTTCGCTGACGTATTTCACCGAGTAGCCGGCCGGGTTGCCGTTCAGGTCCAGGACCATCCGGTCAAAGCAGGTGTGGCGTCCGGTACGGATATTCGTCATTGACGACGTAGTTGAGCTGGTTGAGGTTTTGGCTAGAGAACCCCAATATACGGTTTCGCAAGCGGTCGCTGGGCTAGCGGCCGGGGCGGCTGCCGCCACGGGTGCCACCGAGAGCATCGTTGCTGCAGTGAGCGCTGTGAGTAATCCGAGTTTGGTGCGGCGCATGTGAACCACCGGCTTTCTATCGATTGCGCCCTGGAGCCCGGTTCGAGCCCTTGAGACTACTAAAACCCCGTCGCCAACGCGGTGCAATAGCCCGAAGCGAACTGGAATTCATCTGGTGCGCTTCTGTAATACGTCTGGGCTCTTCGGGGTTTACTCAAGGTGTCGCACAGCCGTCGGCTAGGGTCTTGTGACATGCTTTAAGGATGTTGCCAAGCCCATCCGCACCAATCGATGACACTGTCGACGAAGTTATTGAAGTCTCCAGCTTCCTACCCGAATCGTTGCAATTTCTGGTGGTTATCGCCGTTGGATTAACCATTGCCGCGATCCTCGCCTTCGTGATCAGCGGGCTGACCCACCGCATTTTCCAACGCACCGGGCTCGGGGAGATCAACGTCAAGGGCGCGCGGATTCCGATATTCGGCACCTTCGCCTCGATCATCCTCAAAACCTCGATCCTTGCCTTCCAGCGGGAAGCCGCTGGCTACAAATTCTGGCAGTTTGCGCTGCTGATCTGCCTGGTCTTCTTCCTCACCTGGCTGATTATCGTGCTGGTGAAGATCGTCGAAGAAGTGGTGCTGGCAAGAATACGAAGCCGCTTCGGCCCGGGCCGCCGGCTGGCCAAGGTGCAGACCCAGGTGGGACTGCTGCGCCGCGTGCTGATAGCGGTCTTGTGCATCATCGCGGTAGCCGCCGTGCTGCTGACAATCGAGCAGGTCAGGGCGTTGGGCGCAGGTATTCTTGCCTCAGCCGGCCTGGCCTCGGTAGTTGTTGGCCTGGCCGTGCAGTCCTCGCTGGCCAACGTGTTCGCCGGGCTGCAGATTGCCTTTACCGATTCGGTTCGCGTGGATGACATCGTGGTGGTGGAAGCCGAACGCGGCACGGTAGAGGAAATCACGCTGACCTATGTGGTGGTGCTCCTGATCGACGGTCGCCGCATGATCCTGCCCTCGACCTACTTCACCACCACGCCATTTGAGAACTGGTCGCGGCGCAGCACCGAAATCGACGGAAATATCACCCTGCAACTGAAGCTCAATGCACCGATCGATTACCTCCGTACCCGCACCACCGAATTGCTTGAATCCTCGGATTGGTGGGACGGCCGAACTAACAGCCTGCTTGTGACCGACACCTACGGCGGGTTGCAAACGGTGACCATTTATTTATCTTCCAGGGACCCGGGGGATCTGTGGAACCTGCGCAATATGCTGCGTGAGAAGCTCTTGAGCGAGCTGGTGCAGGGCTACCCGGAATGCCTGCCGGATCCGCGCACCATGCAAAATCCCAATATGTAGTGCGGGCTCCGGCTCAGAGGCGCAGCGCCGCCGGGCCGTAGTCGAGGTACTGCTGCTCGCGGGAGGTCGACTCGCGCAACGCCTGGATGAGCAGTTCGGCCTTGTCGATGAGGTCCTGGATCATCGTATCGTCGCGTTCGATCCAGATGAACTCGGGGACGGCCTGCACCGGGACGAAGTTATGGTGCTGTTCCCAGACGAATAAGGTCCGCTGCGCGCCGATGACATGCTGCTGCCAGAGCACCTGGCGCAGGTAGTTCTTCGGGATCTTCTTAAACGGCTTATTGGTGGTCTTGATTTCGGCGAGCACCGGAGAACCGTCCTCGTCGAATCCCAAGCCGTCGGGGGTTGCCAGGTGCAGCCTCGAATGCTGCGCATGGAATAGCTGGGAGGAGGGGAAGATGTTGAAGTTCTCCTGCACCCAGGCGGCGATCACCGGTTCGCGGCGCCGTCCGTGGTCGGTGTAGGTATTTCCGGAGAACCCCGAGCCATAGAGCTTGTCCCAGGCCGCATTGCGGATGGACTTCTCCGTGGATAGCTTGGCGACGTCGGTGGCGGTGATGCCCTGTGCCCGTGCCCGCAACCATTCGATGCGGTTGGTGGAATCTGCCAACACTCGTTGGAGGCATTCATGGTCAATCCGAGGCACGCTAGTCACCTGATCCATTGTTCCCCATAAAGGGCCCGAACGCGTGCAGCATCGCTGGCGACGGTGCGTGAGCCTAGTCGCTGACGTGGGCGATGGCCGCTAATAATTGCTGCAGTGTAGGGGTGTCGGTGCCCCGGAACTTCTCTTCGCCGTTGGTGAGCAAACGGATCACCGGTGTTGAAGCCACACCCATTTCCTGGCCGCGGCTGACCTGTTCGACGACATCGATCTCTTCGACGGCCAGCTGCGGAAGCAGCTTCGCGGCGCGCAGGACTACCTGCCGGGTCCGCACACATGGGGCGCAGAAAGGCTGGGTATACAGTTCAAGCTTCATCGCCTTCGAGCCTACTGCGAAATGGCCCCGAATGCGGTGAGCTGGCTCCTACCGCGGGATGAGATCGCCCACCAAGAACTCCATCGGTGCTCCGAGGCACCAAGCGGGAGAACTTGGGAACATTGAAATATGCTTCAGAACTCGAAGGTTTCCAACCCACTTATTTCGGCCAGAGGGCTCACCCGCAGCTATGGCACCACGCACGCGCTGGACGGCATCGATGTTGCTCTGGGACTCGGGACCGCGGTGGCCATCATGGGCCCCTCGGGGTCGGGAAAGTCCACCTTGCTCCATGCTCTGGCCGGCATCGAACTGCCGGACTCAGGCACGGTGACACTCAACCTTCCCGGCCAGGGGCCAATACAGGTCGAGCAGCTCAAGGACGCCGCGCGCACCAAGCTGCGCCGCGAGGCGTTCGGATTCGTCTTTCAGTCGGGTCTGCTGATTCCCGAGCTCACGGCCGAGGAAAACGTGGCCATGGCCCTGATGATCAATGGCGTGCCACGCGGCGCAGCAATCGCGCGCGCCGTGGACGCCTTGCAGCAATTGGGCCTCGCCGGAATGGAGCAACGCCGGATCGGCCAGCTCTCCGGCGGCCAATCCCAGCGCGTGGCGATCGCCCGGGCCCAGGTTACCGGGGCCAGCGTGGTCTTTGCCGACGAACCGACCGGTGCCCTGGATTCGGTCACCGGCGCCGAGGTGCTGGACACCTTGCTGCGCTGCACCGTCGGGGCAGGGAAGACTCTGGTCATGGTCACCCATGACCGGCAGGTCGCCGCGCGTTGCGATCGCGTGCTAACGCTGCACGATGGAAAGATCACCGCAGATGATGCACTGGTTGAGGGGCACCGCTCATGAATATCCTGCATATGGCGTGGCTGCTGGGGCGGCCCACCAGCGCCAGCCGCATCCCGCAGCTGCTCACCGTAGGCGCCTATACGATGGTCAGCGCCATGGTGCTCATCGTGCTCGGCGGGGCCTGGTCCTTCACCAAGCTGGACGGCGAAGCGCAAAGCTTCTATGTGCCGCTGGCGGCGTTCGCCTTGGTGCTGCTGATCGTTCCCTTGCTCGTGCTTGGTTCCTCGGCCGCGAAGCTTTCGGCGCGGGCCCAGGACCGGGCCCTCTCGTCCCTGCGACTGCTGGGGGCCACCGGATTCCAGGTGCGCGCCGTGGCGGTCACCCAGGCGGCCGTGACCGCGCTGGTCGGGGCCCTGGCCGGAGTGCTGCTGTATCTTGCGCTGGCTCCGGCCGTGGCGCTGGTCCCCTTCCAGGGCCAAGCCATCGGCACGGGGATCTTCTTGCCGGCCGGTGCCGCGGCCTTGGCGGTCGTGGCCGTCGTGCTGCTTTCGGTGATCAGCGCGCTGGCCGGACTGCGCAAGCTGGTAATCACCCCGCTCGCCGTGGCGACCCGGCGTGTGGCTCCGGTGCCCAGCTGGCTGCGCGCGGTGATTACGGTGGGCAGCATCGTGGTGCTCTATTCGCTGTTCACCAATGTGGGTTTGCTTCCGGTGGATTTGGGCGTGCTGATCGCGATCATCATCGGTGGATTCGCGCTGGGCTTGCTGGCGCTGAACCTCATCGGACCGTGGCTGGTGGCCAAGGTGGGTAAATCGAAGCTGAACAAGGCAAACAATGCGGAGCAGCTGCTGGCGGCCCGGATGATCCTGGAATCTCCGGTGGCCGCCTGGCGCCAGGTCTCCGGAGTGGCCATGGCCTCCTTCGTGGCGGTGATCGGCGGCACCGGGGCGGCCATGTTCGGCTTCGGCGAAGCCCAGGCGACCGGAACGTGGGAAGACTATCTCGGCACAGATGTGCTCACCGGCGTGCTGGTGACCCTCGGCCTGGCACTGATTTGCGTGGCTATCTCCGCGGCGATCAGCCAGTGCGCCGGTACCTTGGACCGCGAAGAGCTGTATTCCGGGCTGGGCAAGCTGGGAATGGACCTGGCGGTGATCAACGCGGCCCGGGTGAAAAGCCTGATGATCCCGGCGCTCACCGTGGCGATCGGCTTCGCGGTGGCGTCCGTGGTGCTGGTGCTGCCATTCGCCTCGCTGGCGCTGCTGATGAAACCGCTGACGGTGGGCACGGTGCTGGTGGTGCTGGTGGCCGGGCTGCTGATGATCCGGGTGTCGCTTAACATTGCAGACCCCCGCCGATTGTTGCTGGCTGGTTCACGTCGTGACTAATGAACCGGGAAAATGTTAGGTGCCGCTAAAGCGATTCTGCGCCGTGAGGCGTGGATTACATGTCCTTCGTGTTGCGTATTGAATCACAATCAGCGTAATGTTGCATGCGGTTCGCATAGGCTAACCTAAGTAACCGTTATCTCATGACAACTCGCAACGTCTGGATTATGACCCATGAACATTTCGCGCCGTGCTGGCCTGCTGGCAGCATCCTCCGCAATTTTGGCACTCGGCCTCAGCGCCTGTGGCTCAGCTTCTTCTACGGAACCAACCGCCTCTGCGACCGCAGAGACGAGTTACGCACCGGTGAGCATCGAGCACATCTACGGTGAAACCGAGATCACCAAGAAGCCAAGCAAGGTAGCCACCATTTCATGGGTCAACGCAGACGCGCTGCTGGCGCTGGGCACCGTTCCGGTGGGCATGGATATCGACGCCTATGGGCAGAACGCCAACAACTCGACCGACTGGAAGGACGCGAAGCTCGAAGAGCTGGGCGCTTCCATCGGCTCGGAGAAGGCCCCGACCCAGTACGACATCGCCGACGGCGTGAACTTCGACGAGATTGCCCGATCCAAGCCAGACGTGATCTTCGCCGCCTACTCGGGACTGACCCAGGAACAGTACGACAAGCTCTCCAAGATCGCCCCGACCGTGGGACCGCTGAAGGCCAACTACCTCACCAGCTGGCAGGACACCACCGAAGCGGCCGGCGAACTGCTGGGCAAGAGCGAGCAAGCCGAGAAGCTGGTCTCGGATCTGGAAGGCGAACTATCGGCGCAGGCGGAAAAGTTCCCGGCGCTGAAAGACGCGACCTTCGCTTCGGTAGATCTCTCCAGCCCGAAGACCATGTACGTCTACGCCACGGGGGACAACCGCCCGCGTTTCCTGACCTCGCTGGGCATGAAGCAGGCGGAGATCGTCACCAAGAACACCCCCAAGGACGCGTTCTTCTTCGAATGGTCCCCGGAGCGCGCTAACGAGTTGGATGCAGACGTCGTCTTTGCCTCGGCGCTCGCCGGGGACGACCTCGACGACGTGGTCAAGAGCAATAAGCTCTACGGCCAGCTTCCTGCGGCAGCGACCGATTCGGTAGCGATCCTCGGCGACGATCAGGCAGTTCTCTCGGTTTCGGCGGCATCCCCGCTGTCCATCGAATGGGCAATCGACAACGTGGTGCCCACCATCGCCAAGGCCGCAGAGAACGCGGCTAAGTAAGCCTCAAGAATTCACCGCCAAGTAGTGCAATTGCGCTTCCAGGGAGCTGCTAGCCGCGCCGGCCAGGCGCGGATCCAGGTCGGGGTAGACAAGATCCAGCAATTCCGCTGGCTCGGCGTCTGCCCCGGCCTTGCCGAGTTTGGCCAGGGCAACGCGGACCTGCTCCAGACGAGACTCGCGGTGCTCCCGGTAGGCGGTCAGCAATTTATGCGAGCCAGCATGCTGCTCGCCATGGGCCGGGTGCAGCGGCATGTCTGCCAAGGCCGAAAGCCGTGCCAAGGAGTCCAGATAGTCGGCCAGCGTTCCATCGGGATGCTCAAGAATAGTGGTTCCGCGGCCGAGCACGGTATCTCCGGTGAACAACGCACCTTGCTGGCCTTCACGGACAAAGCACACCGAGTCCGAGGTGTGGCCCGGGGTGAACAGCACGCGCAGGGTGGTTGCGCAGAATTCGAGCCGCTCGCCATCGCTCAACGGTGCGGCATTCCGGCAGAATTCCGCGAGCCGGGCCCGCACCGGTGCTCCGGTCAGCTCATGCAGCAGCGGGATCCCTCCGGAATGATCCCCATGGCGGTGCGTCAACAAAATCATTTGGACATCAAAGGCCGCCAACGCGTGCAGATGCGCTGGCATGTCGGGCCCCGGATCCACCACCACAATTTCGGTGTCGTGGCTCAACTGCGTGGTCTGCGGGTCGAAGAGCAGATAGGTATTTGTCCCCTCCAAGGTCATTTCCGAGGGATTATCCGCGCGCAGCACGGCAATACCGGGGGACAAAACGGTGGGAAAAGCAAGATGTTCCATGACAACGAGTGTAGGAAGCAATGACGGCCACCGAAAGCACCAAGCGCAGCAGCGCGCCGAAGATGAAGCTGGGACGTAAGATTGCCGCCTGCCTGGGCCTGCTGGCCGTGCTGGGGATTGCGGTGATCGCCTCGCTGATCTTTGGTGCGCGACCGGTTGCGCTGGGGACCCTCGCGGATTCTTTTACGAACTTTGACGACGGCGTCTCGGACCATGTGGTCGTGCACTCTCGCATTGCCCGGACGGTGGGTGGAATTGTTGTCGGCGCCGCCCTTGGACTCTCCGGTGCCGCCATGCAGGGGTTGACCCGCAACCCGTTGGCAGACTCCGGAATTCTTGGCTTGAATGCCGGCGCGGCCCTAGCGGTCGTTACGGGTATCGCCTTCTTTGGAATGACTTCCCTGACCGGCACCATGATCGCCGCCTTCCTCGGCGCCGCGGTGGTGATGGCCTTGGTGTATGTGGTGGCCAGCGTGGGTCGTGAAGGCGCCACGCCGATCAAGCTTGCCCTATCCGGCGCGGCCCTCTCGGTGGGATTCACCGCGGTGACCAGCGCGGTGCTGATGGTCTCAACGCTGGCCCTGGACGAGTTCCGCTTCTGGCAAATCGGCACGCTGGCGGCCCGAGGCGTGGAAACCTACCTGCTGGTCATCCCGGTCGTTGCCGTCGGTGCGTTGATCGTGCTGGGCACCGCGCGGGTCTCCAACGCGGTGGCCATGGGCGACGATTCGGCGACCGCGCTGGGCTTCCGGCTGGGACGGGCGCGAGTCCTCGGATCGGTGGGCATCGTCTTGCTGGTCGGAACCGCCACCGCGGTGGCCGGGCCCATTGCCTTTGTCGGGCTGATGATTCCGCATGCGGTGCGGCTGCTCGTCGGGTCGGACTATCGTTGGTTGATGCCGGCGAGCATCATCGCCGGGCCGATCCTGCTGCTGGTCGCGGACACCTTGGGGCGGGTGATCAATCCGCCGGGTGAAATCCAGGTCGGCGTGATGTGCGCAATTCTTGGAGCGCCACTGTTCATTATCATGATGCGCAGCGGCATGAAGTCGGTGACCCTGTAATGGCACCAGTACAAAGCGCGCTGCCCGCCCGGCGCAGGCAGCGAGTGCTCTCCAGCGTGCTCTGGCTGACGCTGGCTTTCGTCGCAGCCTCCGTGGCCTATATTTTCTGGGGCCGGGACAGGCTGCCCGCCGAAGAGATCTTCGCGGTCTTTTCCGGTGAAACGGTGCCCGGAACCAGCTTCATCCTGCTAGATGACCGGTTGCCGCGCATTGCGGTGGGCGCCCTTGCCGGGGCCGGGCTGGGAATTTCTGGTTCGCTCTTCCAGCGGTGGCTTGCCAATCCGCTGGCGAGCCCGGACGTGATCGGCGTGGGCTTCGGGGCGGCCACCGGCGCCATCGTGGCGCTGATCTACTTCGGCACCACCGGATGGCAGCTGAATGCCGCCGCGCTGGCCGGCGGCTTGGCCGTGGCGGCCCTGATCTACTGGCTGTCGGCTTCGGGCAAGCGAACCGGTTCCCGGCTCATCCTGGCCGGTCTGGCCATCGGTGCGATGCTGCAGGCAATCATCCAGTATCTGCTCACCCAGGCTCAGCTGAACACCGCCGGAGATGCGATGCGCTGGCTGACCGGGTCGCTCGCGCCGAGCACCTGGGAACGTGCCACGATCCTGCTGGCAAGCCTGGGAATCCTTGCGCTCTGCTTGCTTCCGATTGTGGTGCGGCAGCTGAAGCTGCTGGAGCTCGGCGATGATGCGGCCGCGGCGCTGGGCCTGAACGTGTCCCGGGCGCGCATCTTGCTGGTGTTCGTGGCCGTGGCATTTGGCGCCATCCCCATTGCGGTCACCGGACCGCTGTCTTTTGTTGCGTTTCTCGCCGGCCCGATCACCGCCGCGCTGACTCGCGGGGCGATAAATATTTGGCTCGCCGGGCTGACCGGAGCGGTCATCGTGGTCGTTGCAAACTTTTTCGCCGCAAATCTGTTTTCGGATTTGTCGCTGCCGGTGGGCGTAATCACCGGTGCATTCGGCGCACCATTCCTGATTTGGGTGCTGGTGCGTTCCAACTCAACAGGAAGCGGGGGATAACCCATGGCCCAACTCCAGGCAACCGACCTGACCCTGGCCTATGACAAGGTCACCATCGTGGACGAGCTGTCCCTGGACATCCCCACCGGGCAGGTGAGCATCGTTGTCGGGGCCAACGGCTGCGGCAAGTCCACCTTGCTGCGGGCGCTGTCGCGTCTGATGCGCCCGGCCGGTGGCCAGGTGCTGCTCGACGGGCAGGATATCCACACGCGCCCGGCCAAGGAGGTGGCCCGGACGCTCGGGCTGCTTCCGCAGTCGCCCACCGCGCCGGACGGAATTACCGCTCGCGAGCTCATCAGCCGTGGCCGCTACCCGCATCAGGGGCTGTTCAAGCGCTTCGGACCCGAAGACGAGGCGGCGGTCAACCGCGCCCTGGACCTGACCGGCACCATGGAGCTGGCGGACCGCGCGGTTGACGAGCTCTCCGGCGGACAACGCCAACGCGTGTGGATCGCCATGGCCCTGGCCCAGGAGACCGAGCTGCTGCTGCTCGATGAGCCCACCACCTTCCTGGACGTAGCCCACCAGCTCGAAGTGCTGGACGTGATCAGCGAGCTGAACCGCACCCGTGGGATCACCGTGGTCATTGTGCTCCATGACCTGAACCTCGCCGCGCGCTATGCCGATCACCTCGTGGCCCTGCGCGGGGGAAAGATCTACGCCGCCGGCCACCCCAACGACGTGGTGACCGAACGCACCGTCAAGGACGTGTTCGGCATGCCCAGCCGGGTGATCCCGGACCCGGTAGCCGGCACCCCGCTGGTGCTCCCGATCGGCCGCCACCGCGTGCTGCGCACCGAGAACGTGCTGGCCGCACAGGGGATCGTGCGCTCCGCCGAGAGCGCCCAGGCCCCTAAGCCGGCGGCGCAACCGCCGAAGCCTGCGCAAGCCGAGGCGGAACAGGAGACGCGGATGCGTCCGGGCTCCGAGCATCTGGCAACCCTGGCCTACCAGTGCAGCGTCTTGCGCACCCAGGATCTGGCGCCCTCCTTCCGGCGGATCACCATCGGCGGCGCCGACCTGGCGCACTTCGGAACGAACAGCCACCCGTTGGATATGCGGATCAAGCTGCTGCTGCCGCCTGCCGGCGGTTCGGCATTGACCCCGCAGATCGCGGCTCTGCGTCCACGGTCCCTATCCAGCCCGGCGGAGCAGGAGGGCTGGTACCGTCGCTGGCTGTCGATCGACCCGGCGACTCGCGGATATATGCGCACCTACACGGTGCGCGCCTTCCGGGAGATGGGGCACCGCGACAACCTCGGGGATACCGCCGAGCTGGATATCGACTTTGTGATGCATGGCGAGGTTGTCGATGGCCGCCTGCGCGGCGGCCCGGCGACCGAATTCGCCGATCGCGCGCAGATCGGCGACGAACTGCTGCTGCTGGGGCCGAACCGGGCGTTGAGCGATGAAACCTACGGTGGAATCGAATTCCGTCCGGGAGGCGCAGGCCGCGTGGTGCTGGCCGGCGACGAGACCGCGGCCCCGGCAATTTGTGCGATTCTCGAGGCGCTGCCGTCCAATGTGACCGGCCACGCCCTGATTGAGGTTCCGGAGACCACCGACATTCTGGGCGCCTCCACCCGCTCCGGAGTATCGGTGCAATGGCTGACGCGTGGCACCAGCGAGCATGGGGTGCTGCTTGCGGCGGCGGTGCGCGACGTGGTGGCTATTCCGGCGGCCGGCGCGGTGCATACCGACGCGGATCCCGAAGACATTGACGTGGACGCGCAGATCCTGTGGGAAACCGGCGCCGCAGAATCCGCACCGTTCTATGCCTGGATTGCCGGCGAGGCGGGCATGGTCAAGGACCTGCGCCGCTATCTGGTGCGCGAGGCAGGCATTGACCGAAAGCAGGTGGCCTTCATGGGGTACTGGCGTCGCGGAAAGACCGAAAACTAGGCGAAGCAGTTAGAGATGAGGGCGGTTTCCCGGGACTTTTATCCTGCGGGAAACCGCCCTCTTTTGTGCTCAATGACCTTGGATTAGCACCGCGGACTGCCTGCTGCATCTGCAACGAGCAGCCCCAATATCCGGGTGAGCTCGCTGCGGTCCTCCGCACCGAGGCTCGCGAAGAATTCCTCGTGGCTTTGCTTGCGTTCGGCATGCAGAATTTGCAGCAGCTCGCTGCCCGACGGGGTCAGCGTGATCAAGCTGGCGCGGCGATCGGCGGGATCCGCGGTGCGTGTGGCTAGCTCCTTGGCGACCAGCTGGTCGATGACCTCGGTGGTGGAGCGCGGGGCAATGTGCAGCCTTTCGGCTAATTGCGAGTTGCGCATTCCCTCGGTTCCTTCGCGTCCCAGCAACATCAACGTTCGTACTTGATGCGGGGTGATGCCGTAGGGCGTGAGGGTATGGCGCCACTTGCCGCGAAGCAAACGCGAACTGCGGTTGAACAGGTCGACCAAGTCAGGGCCGGACTCTTGGGTAGGCATGATTAAAGAATAGGGTGTTCTTCCCGACAAACTCAAGATGGAACCACATAGTGAGGTAACCTCTGTTATTCTGGTTTGTGAACATAGAGATAAATGGAGGTGCGCATGATTCCCATGGCAATGGGTGGCCCCGGCGGCGGCGGGCGCCCGGGTGATGCAAAACAGGATAAGGAATGGCTGGCGGAGCATCCGGTCTCGCTGCACCGGGTGGCCGGGCTTTTTCGCCCGCACCTGAGAACCGTCATCGTGGTGATATTGCTGATCGTGGCCTCATCGCTGATTGGGCTGGCGCAACCATTTATCGTCCGTGAACTCATTGACGTGGCTATTCCCGAGCAGGACGTCAAGCTATTGCTGGCGCTTGCTGGCGGGCTGGTCCTCATTGCCTTGATCAACGCGGTGCTCGGCGTGATTCAAACGTGGCGAGCGACTCTGATGGGCCAGAAGGTGATGCATGGATTGCGCACCGGACTGTTCGCCCACCTGCAGAAGCAGTCCCTGGCCTTTTTCACCAATGCTCGCTCGGGGGAGGTGCAGTCTCGGCTGACCAATGACGTCGGCCAGATGCAGTCGGTGATCACCAACTCGGCGACTTCGATCGCTTCAAATCTGACCACCGTGGTGGCCACCGCTTGCGCGATGGTAGCCATTTCCTGGAAGTTGAGCCTGATCTCGCTGGTGGTCCTGCCGCCGGCCATCATCCTGGCCAGGCAAACCGCCAAGCTGCGGCGCAAGATCACCGGAGCGCGGCAGCGGGAAATGTCCACGCTCACCTCGATTATCGAAGAACGCTTGAGCATCTCCGGAGTTCGCCTGGCCAAGGTGATGGGTACCGGCACGCTCGACGCGGAGCAGTTCACCGATTCCAGTTCGAAGCTCATCGATCTGGAGATGCGTAGCGCTTTGGCCGGTCGCTGGCGCATGGCCGCGATGTCGATCATCTTCGCCGCGGTGCCGGCGGTGCTCTACATCGTGGCCGGGCTTCCTGTCACCGGGGAGGGCATGAGCATCGGCACCTTGGTGGCCTTTACCGGACTGCAGGCCGGGATCTTCCGCCCGGTGCTGGGGCTGATGAGCATCTCCATCCAGTGGGTCTCGGCGATGGCGCTATTCAGCCGAGTCTTTGAATACCTCGATGCCGATCAGGCGCTCCCGGTCCCGAAAAACCCGCGCCAGCTCGTGGCCAGCGAGGTGCGCGGAGAACTGGAACTCAAGGATGTGAGCTTCCGCTATCCCGGGGCGCGCACCGATACCTTGCGGGACCTCAACCTCAAGCTAGCGGCCGGTACGATGACTGCAGTCGTGGGCGCCACCGGTTCGGGCAAATCAACGCTGGGCTCATTGCTGCCGCGGCTATTGGATCCGAGCTCTGGCAATGTCACCTTGGACGGCGTGGATCTTCGCGAGGTGAAGCCGCAAGAGATCGCCGCGGTGGTCTCCATGGTGGCGCAGGAAAGCTATCTGCTGCATACCAGTGTGCGCGAGAACCTGCTCTGGGCCGCACCGCACGCCAGCGAGGGAGAATTGTGGGAAGCCTTGGAGGCGGCGCAGATTGCGGAGCTGATTCGCGGGCTGCCCGAGGGGCTGGATACCCGCGTCGGGCAACGCGGCCACCGCTTCTCCGGCGGTGAACAGCAGCGGCTGGCGATCGCACGCACCATGCTGCGCAGGCCCAAGGTCCTCGTCCTGGACGAGGCAACCAGTGCCCTCGATACGGTGACCGAGGCGCTGGTGCAGCAGGCCCTGGATCAATTGGCCGTTGGGCGCACCACGCTGCTGATTGCGCACCGGCTGAGCACGGTGATGCGCGCAGATCAGATCGTGGTGCTCGATGAGGGGCAGATTATTGAGGCCGGGAGCTTTGCGCAACTGGTGGAGCTCGACGGTAAATTTGCCCGCCTAGTGAGCAATAGCGAGTTCGCCCAGCAGTCGGGCTAGTCGCATTGCGGCGTGGTTGGTGCGTGCGGTGCGATTGCGGCTAAAATTTTAGGCAACGCAGTCTCCAGGGCGGCATGTTCCGCTGGCGTGAGCGAATCGAACAGCGTTTGGCGAATGAATTCAACGTGCTTCGGAGCCGCTTCGCGAATCGCCTGCCAGCCGAGTTCGGATAAGCCGATCTGGTGGCCGCGGCGATCCGAGGCATCTGAGCAGCGGGTAATCAGGGACTTGGCCTCCATGCGGCGCAAGAGGTGCGAGAGCCGGGAGCGGTCCCAGCGCAGCTCCTCGGCCATCTCGGCGGGGCGAAGCGAGGACTCTTCGGCCTCGGAAAGTACCGCGAGGACCGAGTATTCTCCGGACTGCATGGCGGAGTCCTGGGTGAGTTGACGATCCATGGCGCTGGGGAACTGCCAGAGGAACTCGCGAATGGTCCGCCAGAGGTCTTGCTCGCGGTCGTTGAGCCAGCGGGTATTTTCGGTTCCCATGTTTTCTATTCTCCTGAAGCGGTAAATGCTGCGGGGCACGCCAGCAAAGTTGTTGACACATCAATTATCTCGTGTAATGTAGTTTTTAGCAAGATTTGATGACGTGTCAACCATAAAGGTTGGGCGTACCACCACTTAGGGGAGCAAAAACATGCTGAAGATCGCTATCATTACCGGTTCCACCCGCCCAGGACGCAATAACGCTGGAGTGGCGCAGTGGGTGCTCGAGCAGGCGCAGCAGCGCAACGACGCAAGCTACGAGCTGGTGGACATCGCCGACTTCAACCTGCCGCTGCTGGACGAGGCCTTCCCGGCCGCGTACCAGAACTACCAGAACGAAGCCACGAAGAACTGGTCGGCAAAGATCGCCGAATTCGACGGATACATCTTCATCACTCCGGAATACAACCACTCGATCGCACCGGCCCTGGCTAACGCACTGTCCTACCTGAACGCGGAATTCTCCAACAAGGCAGCCGGAATTGTCGGCTACGGCTCGGCCATGGGAGCGCGTGCGGTGGAACACCTGCGCGGCATTCTTTCCGAACTGCAGCTGGCCCACGTGCAGAAGACCGGCATGTTCTCGCTGTTCACCGACTTCGAAAACTTCTCCGTCTTCAAGCCGACCGAACAGTCCGCCGCCTCGGTCCAGCCGATGTTCGACCAGCTGATTTCTTGGACGACCGCCATGAACACCGTACGCGCCGGTGCCATGGCCAACGCCTAAGTTTTCATCAAGAGAACCGCGAGAAGCTGGCAATCAAACTTTTCGTGGTTCTGCGCAAATGACTACTCTTAGCCAACCCAGCGAGTTAGCCTGAGAGCTAAGAGCCGCACAGGAACTACGCCAAAAGCTTCAAGGGGAGAAATGACCAAAGAATTTTCGACCAAGGGTGCCTACGTCACCGGAGGCGAATTCAGCCGGGATACCAATTACATCCAGGACCGCATCGTGGCAGATCCGCGCCCCGAAGCTTTTGCCGCTGGTGTGCCCAATAGCTCGATCGGCCACCCGCAGGCCGGACTCGGCGACGGGGCGCAGCTGTGGCCGGTGGAAGCCGGGCGCTACCGCCTCGTGGCCGCACGTGCCTGCCCCTGGGCCAACCGCACGCTGATTGTGCGCCGCCTCCTCGGCCTGGAGGACGCGATATCGGTCGGCCTGCCCGGCCCAACCCATGACTCGCGCAGCTGGACCTTCGACCTAGACGCTGGCGGCAAGGACCCGGTGCTGGGTACCGAGCGTGTGCAGGAAAACTACTTCAAGCGATTCTCGGACTACCCGCGCGGCATCACCGTCCCGGCAATCGTGGATATTCCCACCGGTGCAGTGGTGACCAACGACTACCCGCAAATCACCTGGGACATGTCGACGCAATGGAAGGAATTCCACCGCGAAGGTGCGCCGAATCTGCTGCCCGAAGATCAGCTTGAACAGATGCTGCCCCTGATCAAGCGCATCTTCACCGAGGTGAATAACGGCGTCTACCGCGCCGGATTCGCCGGCGACCAGCAGGCCTACAACGATGCCTATGACCGGCTCTTTGACACCCTGGACTATCTCGAAGAGCGTCTAGCAACCCGCCGTTTCCTCATGGGCGACCACATCACCGAGGCCGACGTGCGCCTGTTCACCACGCTGGCCCGCTTCGACCCGGTCTACCACGGTCACTTCAAGACCAACCGCAACAAGCTGATCGACATGCCTAACTTGTGGGGCTACGCCCGCGACCTGTTCCAGACCCCAGGGTTTGGCGATACCACCGACTTTGAGCAGATCAAGGCGCACTACTACGTGGTTCACGAAGATATCAACCCCACCGGGATCGTGCCGAAGGGGCCGGAGCTGAGCAACTGGCTCGAAGCCCACGGGCGCGAAGAGCTGGCGGATTCCGGACCGTTCCTCGACGGTACCGCACCGGGCGAGGTGCGCGCCGAAGAGCGCGTGGCCGCGGGGCATAACCCGATGTACCCGGCCTGAATGAATCGAAGGCAAACCCGCTGAACCGACGCATCGAGAGGTCCTGGCACTGTCCCGGCGAGAACTCACGGAGTTTTCACCGGGACATTGCCCGTTAAAAAACGAACATGGCACACCTGGTCATCTGCACTTGTGGGGTGGACATGGCAGGATTATTCATATGACGATCATTGCGGCAGCTGACGGTTCTGCACTCGGTAACCCAGGACCTGCCGGTTGGGCCTGGTATATCGACCACGAAAACTGGGGAGCCGGGGGCTGGGACCACGGAACCAACAACATGGGCGAGCTTCAAGCCGTGCTCGAGCTCTTCCGCGCCACGGCCAAAGAACCCGAAACCGAACTGAAAATCCTGTGCGATTCCCAGTACGCCATCAACTGCATCACCAAGTGGATGCCGGGATGGAAGAAAAAGGGCTGGAAGAAGTCCGACGGCAAGCCGGTGCTCAACCAGGACATTCTGCGAGAACTAGACGCGGTGATCGTTGGACGCAAATACACCTTTGAATGGGTCAAGGGCCATGCCGGCCACGAACTCAACGAGGAAGCCGATGACCGGGCCCGAGCCGCCGCCACCGCACATCAAAGCGGGAAGGACCCGGACGCCGGGCCCGGCTATACCGGCTCCTCGGGCACGATTGCTGGCAACGAACCGGGCCAAGCCCCGCCTCCGGTGGTTGAGGCCGCCACCGAACCAGCCGTGGACGTGGCAAGCACCGTCTTCGAATTGGAGCAGGGTCTGCTCGACGCGCAGGTGCGCGCGAACTTCACCGAGGTCAGCGATTTTCTGCACCCGAGCTACCAGGAAGTCTGCCGTGACGGTTCGCTGCTGGATGTCTCCACCGTGCGCTCGATCCTCGACGCCGGCGGCGCGCTTCCGGCCACCGGTCCGGTGCAGCTGCTCACCGCACGTCCGCTGGATTCCAAGCTGGTGCTGATCGCCTATCGGATGAGTCCGGAAGGCTCGCAGGTTTTGGTCTGCTCCTCATGGTGGCAGCAGACGGAACGGGGCTGGAAATTGCGTTTCCGCCAGGAAACAATCGAGAGCCGCGCTTAGCTTTTTCCCCTTTCGCACTAGTGTTAGTTGACAAGCAGCAAGCACTTTAAGGATTTTCATGGATTCGGTCATTACAGAAGATTTCGCGCCCCTCGCCGAAGCGCTTGACGCCCGAGCGGCGGAAGAAGAGGGCTATTCGGCCCAGCTCGCGATTTATCACCGCGGGCAGCTGGTGCTCAGCCACGCGGTCGGCGAGCATCTCGCCGGCGACGCGGTGACCTGCGTCTTCTCCTGCACCAAGGGCCTGGGTGCGCTGGTCATCGCGATGCTGATTCAGGACGGCTTGCTCGATCCGGCCAAGCCGATCGGAACCTACTGGCCCGAATTCGCCAGCGGCGGCAAACAGCGCCTGACCCTGGGCGAAGTACTCAGCCACCAAGCCGGCGTGCTAGGCGTCCCCGGGGGAGTTCCAAGCGAGGTTCTGCTCAACTCGGCCGAATACGCCAAGGTGCTGGCCTCCATGCCGAGCATCTGGCCGCAGGGACAGAATATCGTCGGCTACCACGCCATCACCATGGGCGTACTCATGGAAGAACTGGTACGCCGGGTCACCGGCCAGGAACTCAAAGAAGTCTACGAACAGCGCATCCGCAAGCCGCTGGGAGTCGACGCCTTCATCGGCCACGGCGCAGAACTCGAACCGCGCTACCGCGACGTGCTACCCGCGCTGGATGAAGCACCTGCCTTCATGGACCCGTTCTCGCCGTCCGGGCTCTCGGTCAACTCCACCTCGGGCTTCGCCCTGGAATCCGGACCGGTGTACAACTGGCACGAACTGGCGAACTCGCCACAGGTCCGGCAGCTGGGTCCGGCCTCCATGGGCGCGGTGGCCAACGCCCAGGCGCTCGCCGGGATCTACGCCGCGTCCTTCGGCGCGGTGCCGGAGCTCGGTGCCACCGAGGGGCTGCTCAGCGCAGATACCTGGGCCGAGGTTTCCACCGAACTCGTCTACGGACCGGACCGCACCAACGGTCAATTGCAGGCCTTCGCCGTCGGTTTCATGAAACCCACCGCGCGCAAGGACTACGGCTCGATCTTCGCCTATGGGCATGACGGGGCGAATTCGTCGCTGGCCTTCGCCGACCCGGCCTACCAGCTGGGCTTCGGCTACATCCCTTCGCGCAATGAAGGAGAAAAGGATATCTCGACCGGCGTGCGCCTGAGCCAGCTGGCCCGCCAGCTCATCTTGGCCAAGGGAGCGAAATGAAATTCCTTGCATTAGGGGATTCCTTCACCGAAGGTGTCGGAGATATCAGCATGGTGCGCCCTAACCGGGTGCGCGGTTGGGCCGACCGGGTGGCCGAGGTGCTGGGCACCCAGGGCGACTGGGAATACGCGAACCTTGCCATTCGCGGCAAGAAGATCTCCCAGGTCATCAACCAGCAGCTCGACGCCGGGCTGGCGTTGGAACCCGATCTGGTGACCATCTATGCAGGGGGCAACGACATTCTGCGCCCCAGCGCCGATCTGGACGCGCTCATGCGCGGTTATGACGGGATGGTCCGCCGATTTGCCGAGTCCGGCAGCACCGTGGTGCTGTTCACCGGGTTCGACACCGTGGATTCCCCGCTATTCAACAAGACCCGTCCGCGGACCGCCATCTACAACGAGAAGATCCGCGAAATCGCTGACACCCATGGTGCGCTGGTGGCCGACTACTGGCGCTGGCGGGAATTTTCGGACCTGCGCTACTGGGCGGGGGACCGGCTGCATATGAACGAATTCGGCCACGCGTTGATGGCGCGCAAGGTGCTCGAACTGCTCGGCAGGCACGGCATCGTTGAGCCCGAATGGGCCGGGCAGATCAATCTTCCGGGGTTGCCGCAGCTGCCGGTCAACTCCCGTGGCGAGAGATTACGCGAGGATATGGGCTGGGTGAAGGAGCATTTGGGACCCTGGATCAAGCGCCGGCTGACGGGCACGTCCTCGGGAGACTCCTTGCCAGCGAGATATCCCGCCTATGTAAAACTCGCTCAAGGCTCCAGTGCAAGTTAATTTGTGAATCGAACCGAGCCGCCGGTCTTGGATAGAAGCATGCGGTGCAGGTAAGATGGTGATGTGTTTTGGATCATCAGATCCACGGCACAGCCTTCGACGGATGGCGGGAGAGACCCGTTCACACCATGGATGGGCGCCGTAGGAGCAATTCCTCCCCAGGAAACTCTCAGGCCCCCGTACCGCCATCACGAGGCAACTCTGGAAAGAAACCGGCCCGTTCCGGTTCACCGAAGGTGCAAGCGCCCGGCTTTGTAGGTCGGATGCGTAAAACTCTCAGGTTATGCAACAGGGATGGGGAGGGACAGAGACCTTCCTTTGGCATGCGCCAAGACAGATCCCCCTGGAGATAACTGCACCATGACTATTACGCAGACCTCGGCATCAACGAGTAGCGAATTCGTGTCCCGCCACATTGGCCCACGTCCGGCCGATGCAAACCACATGCTCCAGACGCTGGGTTACTCCAGCCTCGACGAGCTGATCGACACCGCAGTTCCGGCCGACATCCGCCAGGGTGCGGCATTGGATCTTCCTGCTGCCCTGAGCGAAACCGAAGCGTTGGCTCACCTGCGCAACCTGGCATCCAAGAACGTGATGAAGACCCAGATGATCGGCCAGGGCTTCTACGACACCTTCACGCCAGCGGTGATTCGCCGCAACATCGTGGAAAACCCGGCCTGGTACACCGCCTACACCCCGTACCAGCCAGAAATCTCCCAGGGCCGCCTCGAAGCGCTGCTGAACTTCCAGACCATGGTCATGGACCTGACCGGCCTGCCCATCGCCAACGCCTCGATGCTCGATGAGTCCTCATCGGCGGCCGAAGCCGTGCTGATGATGCGCCGTTCGAATAAGAAGAAGGCCAGCGGCAAGACCGTGCTGGACTCGAACATCTTCCCGCAGACCATCAAGGTCATCGAAGGCCGCGCCGACGCGCTCGGCTTCGAAATCGAAGTTGTTGACCTCTCCCAGGGTCTGCCGGAAGGCGACATCTCGGGTATCGTGCTCCAGCAGCCGGGCAACGACGGCTCGATTGCCGACCACAAGCAGATCATCGCCGCCGCCAAGGACGCCGGCGCGATGGTCACTGTCATCGCCGACCTGCTCTCGCTGACCATGATCACCCCTCCCGGTGAACAGGGCGCGGATATCGCAGTGGGCAACACCCAGCGCTTCGGGGTGCCGCTGTTCTTCGGCGGACCGCACGCTGCCTACCTCGCCGTCGGCGCGGGCCTGCAGCGCTCGATGCCCGGGCGCCTGGTCGGTGTCTCCACCGATGACGCCGGCACCCCCGCCTACCGCCTGGCACTGCAGACTCGCGAGCAGCACATCCGCCGCGAAAAGGCCACCTCCAACATCTGCACCGCACAGGCGCTGCTGGCCATTTGCGCCTCGATGTATGGCGTCTACCACGGCCCGGCGGGCCTGAAGCAGATCGCGACCCGGGCGCACAACCACGCTCGCGTCATCGCCAGCTCGCTGGTTTCCGGCGGCTTCACCCTGGCGTCCGACTCCTTCTTCGACACCGTTGTGGTCAACGTCGAGAACGCGGAAGCGGTCATCGCCAAGGCGGCCGAAGCCGGCATCAACCTGCGCAAGGTTTCCGAAACCCAGGTGGGCATCTCCACCGATGAGGCAACCACCGCGGATATCGTGCGCACCCTGGTCGAGGTCTTCGGCGTTGAGCTGTCCGTACCGGAGGGCTTCGAGATCCCCGAGGCGCAGGTGCGCACCAGCGCCTACATGACCCACCCGATCTTCAACACCATCTCCTCCGAGACCCAGATGATGCGCTACCTGCGTCGCCTCTCGGACCGCGACCTGGCCTTGGACCGCACCATGATCCCACTGGGCTCATGCACCATGAAGCTGAACTCGGCCGCCGAGATGGAATCCATCACCTGGCCGGAGTTCGCCACGATCCACCCCTACGTTCCCGCCGAGCAGTCCATCGGCTGGCGCGAACTGATCACCGACCTTGAAGGCCGGTTGACCGCCATCACCGGTTACGCCGGCATCTCGATCCAGCCCAACGCCGGCTCGCAGGGCGAATACTCCGGGTTGCTTGCCATCTCCGGCTACCACGCCTCGCGCGGCGAATCCCAGCGCAACGTCTGCCTGATCCCGGCTTCGGCCCACGGCACCAACGCGGCTTCGGCCGTGCTGGCAGGGATGAAGGTCGTCGTGGTGAAGACCGCAGCGGACGGCACCATCGACGCAAACGACCTGGATGCCAAGATCGAGGCCAACAAGGACGTCTTGTCGGCCATCATGATCACCTACCCATCCACCCACGGGGTCTACGACGCCGACGTGCGTGAGGTCTGTGACAAGATCCACGCCGCGGGCGGCCAGGTCTACATCGACGGCGCGAACATGAACGCCCTGGTGGGCCTCGCGCAGCCGGGCCAGTTCGGCGGCGACGTCAGCCACCTGAACCTGCACAAGACCTTCTGCATCCCGCACGGCGGTGGCGGACCGGGTGTCGGTCCGGTCGCTGTCGCCGAGCACCTGGTGCCATTCCTGCCCGGCGACGCTTCGGGCAGCTACACCGAACGCGACGGTGTGCCGGTAGTGTCCACCGCTTTCGGCTCCGCCGGCGTGCTGCCGATCTCCTGGGCCTACATCGCGATGATGGGTGGCGACGGGCTGACCGAAGCAACCAAGACCGCGATCCTGAACGCAAACTACATTGCCAAGCGCCTGAACGAGTACTTCCCGATCCTGTTCACCGGCAACAAGTCCCTGGTGGCCCACGAGTGCATCCTGGACCTCCGCGAACTGACCGCGAAAACCGGTGTGACCGCAGAAGACGTGGCCAAGCGCCTGATCGACTTCGGATTCCACGCACCAACGCTGTCCTTCCCGGTCTCCGGCACCCTGATGGTGGAGCCAACCGAGTCCGAGGACCTGGCGGAAATCGAACGCTTCATCGAAGCGATGATCACCATCCACCAGGAAATGCAGGAAGTGCTGTCCGGGGTCTACACCATCGAAGAGTCGCCGCTGCGCAACGCACCGCACAGCGCCACCGCACTGATCTCCAGCAATTGGGACCGCAAGTACAGCGTCGAGCAGGCCGCCTTCCCGGTAGCCAGCCTCAAGCGCGACAAGTACTTCCCGGCCACCGGGCGCATCGACGGCGCAGCCGGTGACCGAAACCTGATCTGCTCCTGCCCAGCTCCTGAAGCCTTCGAAGACTAGGACATCGCGATGACTGAGACAAGCACCGATATCAAGCACACCGCGCTGCACGGCAAGCATGCCGAGCTTGGCGCTTCGTTCACCGACTTCGGCGGCTGGGATATGCCGCTGAAGTATGGTTCGGAACTTGCCGAGCACAAGGCCGTGCGTTCCACCGCGGGCCTGTTCGACCTGTCCCACATGGGCGAGGTATGGCTCACCGGTCCCCAGGCCGGCGAGGCGTTGAACACCGCGCTGGCCGGCAACCTGTCCATCATGAAGGTCGGCAAGGCGAAGTACTCGCTGATCCTCAACGAAGCGGGCAAGATCCTTGACGACTTGATCGTCTACCGCCTCGGCGAAGAGCGCTTCCTGGTCGTGCCAAACGCCGGCAACGCGCCGGTTGTGGCGGCCGCACTGGCCGAGCGCGCAGCAGGTTTCGACGTCGTGGTGGATGATGCCTCGGCACGCACCTCGCTGATCGCCGTACAGGGCCCGAACGCCGAGGCGATCGTGGCATCGCTGGCGGCCGATGAGCAGACCGCAGCCGCGGTGCAGGAACTGAAGTACTACGCGGCCATCGAAGTGGTTCTCGGCGGAATCGACGTGCTGCTGGCCCGCACCGGCTACACCGGCGAAGACGGCTTCGAGCTGATCATCGCCAACGAAGACGCCGCCGCCATCTGGGACAAGACCGTCGCAGCCGGCACCGGCCACGAACTGGTCCCTTGCGGGCTGGCTTCGCGTGACTCCCTGCGTCTGGAAGCCGGCATGCCGCTCTACGGCAACGAGCTTTCCGTCGAGCGCACCCCCTTCGATGCCGGCTTCGCACCGGTGGTGTCCTTCAAGAAGACCGAGAACTTTGTCGGTCGCGAAGCGCTGGAGGCACTGCGCGGACAGACACCGCCACGCAAGCTGGTGGGCCTGAAAGGTCTGGGCAAGCGCGCCGGCCGAGGCGGGTACGCCATCGTCAAGGATGGGGCGACCATAGGTGAGATCACCTCCGGCCAGCCATCGCCGACCTTGGGCTACCCGGTAGCACTAGGCTACGTGGATGTTGCATTTAGTGAAGTGGGAACCGAGCTAGATGTCGACCTTCGTGGCAAGACATTGCCATTTGTGGTCGTAGAACTGCCGTTCTACACCCGAGCAAAGTAACGTTTAACCTAAGCGGGCGTTCGTAAGACGCCCACCATTTCCCTTGGGAGAGGAATTATCGTGAGTAAAGTTCTTTCATCGTTGCGCTACTCGGCCGAGCACGAGTGGATCGATGCAGCATCGCCAGCCAAGATCGGTATCACACAGATCGCCGCCGACGCACTGGGCGACGTGGTCTACGTTGACCTGCCAGAAGTTGGCGACACCGTGACCGCGGGCGAGACCTGTGGCGAAGTCGAGTCCACGAAGTCGGTTTCCGACCTGTACTCGCCAGTGACCGGCACCATCGTCGAGATCAACCAGGAAGCTGCAGACAATCCTGCAATCCTGAACGAAGATCCATACGGCAACGGCTGGCTGTTCACCGTTGAAGTTGAGTCCGAAGGTCCGCTGCTTTCGGCAGCAGACTACGCCAGCGCGAACGGTGGAAACGTCGAGTAATGAGCAACAAGACTTTTGAATCCCTAGCCCCTGCATCATTGACTCAGTCCCTGGCGCAGCTCGATCCTGAGGTTGCCCAGCGGATCGATGCCGAGCTCGCTCGTCAGCAGCGTGGTCTGGAGATGATCGCTTCGGAGAACCATACCGCGCAGGC
>NZ_PCPU01000011.1:0-121698 GCF_002975455.1 Arthrobacter sp. MYb224
ACATGAACCAACGATGCGTCGAGGTCGATAATCAGCGGATTGGTTGCCGTAGCCAGCCGGGCTGGATTCCGGGGCCCCAGGGCTCTGGACATCGGTAGAAAATTAATGAGTCGCCGCTAAGCCCTTCACCCGATACCGCAACACCCGATCCGTCCCCGGATACACGGTCCGCGTACCGCTGAGCAACTCACACAATTCACCCAACGCCACCGTGGCACGACGCGTCGGCAAAGGATCCAACAGCACCTCCAGCACCCCGTCCTGGCGTGGGTCCAAATCCCCGCTCAGCTTTAACGCCTGCCGCACAAACACATGAGCCTGGCTCGACGCTGCCTTATAACCGGTCTGCGTACGCACCTGGGTGACCAGCATCATCGTGACGTTATACGCGGCCATCCGAAACGCGTGCAACACCTGCTTCAACTCGGATTCCAGCACCTGCTGCCCAGGGTTCACTTCACCCAAAGGGAGTTTCGTTGAAATCGCCTGATAGGCCTTGGACGCCTCGGCCAGCTGCTTCTCAGCTGCCAATACCGGAGCGTTCAATTCGTTGAGCATCTTATTAGTGATCGTTACCGTCTCCCCTGGTTCCGGGGAACACAGGGCAAGCTCCTGAACGTCCGCGGCAGCGGCCAACGCCCGCACTTTCGCGGCCAGCGCGTCGCGTTTCTGCTTCGCCTTGTCCTTCAAAGGATTCGGCACCCGACGTTCACTATCATCAGTGAACGCTTGGTAGCTGTCATGGGCATCCAACGCGAAATGCTGGCGCGCGTACCGGAAGTAGTTTTCATGCCGCCACCGTGCACTCATACGAAACACGATCTCGGCTGCTGGCAGGTCCGTGTTGGTGGTGAGGATATGAATCTGGCGATGCTCTTGGCCGGTGGCTTCGCGGACCTGCTTCCCAGCGGCCACGATCCGGCTGATCTGCCGCATCTGGAAACAGGTTTCCTGACCCGCTGACCCGTAGGCCAAAGTGACAGTCGTATCGGCGACCTTCCCGTACTCATGCTTGGTGCCGAACTGATCAACGTACTCAACCTTGCTGAACAGGTCCGGGCTAACGTCTTCGGTGGTGCCCTTGCGCCAGGTGAGCGGATCAAAACCAGCCCGGGAGAGGTCATGGAATAGCTGCGGGGACCACCCTTCGCGGTCAAAGCCGATCAGCACGCGCCGCTCATCACCGATCATGTCCCGCAGTTTCGGGGTCAGCCGGCGCAGCTCGCCCACCAAGGAAGTGGAAGGTTTAGCCATGACCATGAACACCGGTGCGCCCTTCGCGTCAGCGACCCAGGATTCCATCGACGCCGGGACCGGGAACTTCAGCCTCGTGGAATACTGCTTCCCGGTCTTTTTCTTCCCCTGGTAGGAACGTACGTGGCCGTCCACGTAAAGCAGCAGCCCAAGCTTGTCCTGGGTGGTGGGTTGTGTGCTGGCCAGATGGTGGCGGCCCAAGGCAGTGAGCAAGTCGGCAGCCTTGCCCATGGCGGCGAGTTCCTGGTGCTTGCGGCGCACGGTCTTCACTTCCTGGGCCCGGTCCATGCCCAGGATCCGGCCGAACCCTGCCGGGTCCAACCGGGTAGCGCCTTCAGCACGCGGTTCACCGGCCAGGGTACGCAGCACGGTTTCCAAGATCATCGTGTTCAGCCCGTAGAACCCAGGCTTGAGCGAACCATAACTCTGCTGGACGCAGTCGGCCAGTGCGGTAGCTTCCACCGCGGGCAAGGCCAGGAGCAGCCCGGCATAAGGGATGCGGGAGCTGGCGGTGAACACCGGGGACGCTTCGTCCAAGTTCCCAGTGGATGCGGCTACGCGTTCGGTGGTGCGTGGTTCAGGATCAACCAGGATCGGCAGGGCAAGCTGTTCTGGCACGGATGGCGCGGGGGTGCCGGGTTGCCTCTCAGGGCTTGTTTGGCTCTTCGCGCTGGCAGTGGCGGCTTGGCCTGTTGCGGGGTTCAAAGTCATGGCGCGGCGTACGCTGAACTCGGAGACCCCGGCTTCGCTGGCTGCTGCGCGGTTTGAGAGGCCGGAGGCTTTGAGCTGGTGGATCTGGGTGATCAGTTCACCATCAAGTTTTGAGTTTCCTTGCGGACCACGTTTTTCACTGAGCAGCCCGGTGATCCCAGCGGTGTCTGCTGCGCTTTTCCAGCGCCACAGAGTTGCGGTGGAGATGCCGAACCCGGTGGCGATGACCGGTGCGGGCGCGGCGCGCAGGGATAGCAGGTTCACCGCGGCATAGCGGCGGGATTCTTCATCGCCGGCAGCCCAAACATGAGTGAGTAGTCCATGGATGAATACCTGTCCACCGTCATTGTTTTCCACGAGTTCCACAGCGGCGCCAATGGTGGTTCCGCTGCCAGTGGGCGCGAAGGCAAGTAGTGGTTGTGTTGTCATCAGAACCATCTTCCCACCTCATCTGAACCCGCATCATTCGTCTAGTTAATTATATCTCAGGAATGACTGGATTAATAGTGCCGGAGGTGGATTCTTCCCCAGCATTCCGGGGAACTCTAACTATTCATGGGGAGCCGATGTCCAGAGCCCTGGGTTCACAGAAAAGGTGATCCTTCGAACGGGTATTTTGGAAGCTTAGACACTCCCATTTTCCCAGTTCAGATCACCTTTTCATCTTTTAAGTCAGTTAATGACTGCCGTCGTCATGAAATACCCGGGCTAGGAAGCAGACGGGCGGGTGAGGTAAAAGACGCACCTTCTCCATGGTAAAAGTGGAGTCATGGAAAACGGCGCTAATTACCTCGATAAAACGAGCAGACTTGCGGATATGAATTACCCCGCTATCACCCACATAGCGTAAACGGCAATTGCGTAGCTTCGCACCGTCTTCGCTGTATAGGACGTTTCCATTTCCATGGGAGTGAACTGAAGAGTCACGAAAAATGGAACCCAGTGACGATCAAGGTGTACAGCGTTGTCATGAATCTTGTACACGTACTCAAACGTCGTAATTGATTAGACCGCACTTGTCATGTCAAGCTCGGTTCTACCGGTGTGGGAAGAAGAGAGTAAGGATTGGGGAATTGAAAATTCCCCAATCCTTACGGTGCTTCAGAGCGTTAGCGAATTAGATTCTGTATATGAGGCAAAACTGTATTTCCGCATCTCTAAAGTCGCCCAGTCCGTGTTTTCAAGCGCGGCCCAGTCAGTCTCATTGAGGGAATCGTCGGCGTCCACCAAGCGCAGCTTCTCGCAACCGGAGAGAATTTGAAGCCTCAATCCGATCAGGTCGATCAGCGGATTATCGTCTGAGATTTCAACTGCAACTAAGTAGGCAACATCTTGATCTACGTTGGTGGTTAAATCTGAAGCATTCAAATCACTGGTGAAGCGTACCTCGACGGTATCTCCGTTGCCATTGACCGACTGGGAAACGTACCGATACTGGTCAAAGATCTCATCATTGACCATGTTGTAGGTTGCCGGTGCTGCTGATTCGAGAAGCAGAGGAGAAGCAGCGACTTCCAGCCTCGAGGCTGATCCTTCGAGCGCTTTGAAGCTGTGATTTAGAGTTGCTTTGGAAACCGCACCGTTGTCTTCCAGAACAGTTAAACTCGCCAGCTCATCAATAGAGTCGTAGGCGCCAAAAAGCTTCTGATTATCGGCAGTGTATTTCACGAACGGATGCTGGCTGTTACTCATGATCTGACGGAAAATCGTGCGGCCAAGGGTACCTTCGAGGAACCAATTCGCATTTCCGATTTTTGACGATTCTAGATCAACGCGTACTTGTATCTGGAGTGTTCCGTCACCAGGGAATTCGCGAACTTGTTCGCAGGTAAAGGACTTTTCGCTTGTTGGCTTCAGGAACTGTCGCATCAGCCCAAGCATTGAAGGAAGCGCAGCGCGTGCCACCGCACCGTGGACACCGTTAACGCGGTACTTCGTTAGATTTGGAACGTCGTGCGCGAACTCGATAAGCGAATGATTGCTCAGTTCATCATTGTTTGTGTAAAAGTAGTCAATTTTACGTCCCTCGGAAAAATAGCGACGAAGTAGTTCTTGAGGCTGCTCGAGGGAACTAATAGCCTGATTTTGGAACAAGTTGTTCCTGAAGAAAGGCTTATTGAAGTAGTATGGCAGGCTCATTTGTGGAACTGCCAGTAGCAGTTGGGCTTCTTCGAACTCTTGCGCGTAATGAATTGCGATGCTCCCGCCCTTGGAAGCACCGAAGAACAAAATATCTTCATTAGCAACTTTAAAGCGGGAAGCGAATCCTGAAATGACGTCGCGAACTCGGGAGTAAAGCGGTCGCCCAGCGTTGTCCACCATCATGTATGAACCCGCAGCAAGATAACGGTCTTGGAAGCAGACCATCAAGGTGTCTTTTAGATCCGTGTCCGTGAGTGCTTTGAGGTAGCTCACGGCGTACGAGATGCGTGAAGTTGATGGTCCGAACCCTGGAAATGTTAATAGGATTTTTTTAGGATTCGTGGTGTTTCCGCGCAACGAGTAGTAAACGTCACCGTGCTGTTCAACGTCGTATTGCTTGTCGTATTTAAGCTGTTGCGGCGTTGTGTAGGATCCACGGCCGATCTTGATGCTGAAGCTAGCGTCAATGTCCAACTCAAAATCACGTGGGTTATCTGAACTCACGATGATATTTCGGTATTCAAGTGGGAATCCGCGAGCTGGTGGCTCGATCTGGTTACCATAAACAAGCTCGCCATTTTGAAGAATACTGAACGGTTTACCGTTGTGTGGCTTCCAGTTGTTTATGGTTAGCTTTGCATAGTAAGTGCCTTTAGGCAGGCCCTCACTAGTCATGCGCCGAACACTGTCATCTAGGTTTCGTTTGGTTAGCGCGCTGCGGACCTTGCTTTTCTCGGGCAAGCCCATAACTTTCCGGGCCAACAGACGTCCGGTTGTTGAGTAGGCCGCCGCTTTACCTGCCATAGAAACACGATTTTTGATTATTTTTGCGGGGTTCATTAGAGGCTAAGCATCCTGTCTACAATCTTGGCGTTGATGCGCTTCGGATCAACGCCTTCAAAGAAGCGTTCGTTACGCTGAGCATATTCCGATGAGTCGTCGAGGTACTTTTCACCGGTCATGTATTCAATCAAGGAATCTGAAGTATCAAAGACTGGTCCGAGCCCTTCGGAGCGGTAGTCCAGCCGACTTTCGTAGGGCTGGTCTTGGAAAAAGTCTTTGGAATCCCATTGGTAATAAGCGATTGGTATACCGATGAACGAGGCATCCAAGACGGCGGAACTGTAATCGGTGAAAACAAAGTCAGCTGAGGAGATTGCTTCCCGGTAGCTATCATCAGACTTGACTACACGCTGCGAGAAATGGAAAAGAGAAGCACGCGATTCGACGTTCGGGTGCAGTTTCACATGCAGCGTGACATCGTGTTTGTCCAAATAAGCGAGTACCCGGCGATCAGTAATTAGCCCGTCGATAGCGCGGAAGTATTCCGTGCTAGTGAAATGCTCGTTGGATACCTGATTAAGGTTAAAACGCCAGGTCGGCATGAATAGTAGGTGCTGGCCTTCTTGCGTCGTCTTCTCCAAGGATTCCAACCGGGGGAGTCCAGAATTCAACGTTTCGACCGGAGCGTATTTCTCCAGATAATCGGCTTCCAGCTTTCCAGTGGCAACAAAGACGTCGAAGTACTTGGAAATGATCCAATCCGACATGTCATTGAGCTGTATTCCGTGCTGAAGGTAAACGAAGCGTGAGTTCTCTAGTGATTTGCCCTTGTACCGGAGATTGTAGATCTGTGAGGAAACTACAAGATCGGATTCAAGGAATTTTTCGTAGAAATCTCGTGTGAATATTGGAATTAGGTTGAAGCCTTTAGCCTCTAGTCGAGGCCAGTCTGTTGATTTAGGATTCAACGCGAAGTAGGCATGGGTGTATTCGGGATGGTGGCTGGTGAAATATTCGTACAGGTACTCCGCGTTGTCATCTGCCTGCATCGGACGGTCAAAGAAGATCATCAACGAGGATGGCGACATCGGACGGCTGTAAAAATCATAGACAGCTGGGTTCGCGTATGAATCCCTTTGCTCATGCGGTAGATAGGCCTTGTTGATAGCAACGTTCATATCGGAGAATTCAATATCGTATAGGTCTACGTCGCCAGCGACTGGGTTTGCAGCATCGCTGAACTGTAAATAGAAATCTGCCGCCGTGAGCTGTTTGTACAGGAAAGTGGACTTATCGGATCCTGCGAGCCAAGAAATCCAGGACGCTTCGAATGGCTGCAGAGGCTGAACTAACGAGACAAGTTTGTCCAGCTTGAAAGATTTGATTAGATCGCGCAGATGTGTCGTGGAAACAGCTGTCTTTTTTACCCCGCGGAGTCCGCGAAGATAAATGGCGAGGTATCGAACCATATAGGTTCGAACCTCAATTGAATTTGTGCTGACCATCGGGAACAGGCGAGTTGTCGCTGGATCCAGCAGGTTTCCGATGGCGGCCTTGGTATTAGTGGCTACCGAATATCCAACCGGTAATGGTTTGACGGTGCCAATTGACCAGTAGAGTCTAAAGCTAATATAAAGAGCAGAGCGGTCAACGTCGCCAACTGCATCCATTGCATCGCGTAGACGACCGGTATTGAAAGCCACACCGTAGATGTCTGCATCTCTCGCGTAGAAATAAGCCTGTTCTACCTTAGTAATGGTGACGTCCTTTGGGATGCCAGCCGTGTACATGTGTGGTTCGGCCATATAAACGGTACGAGAACGCAGATAGTCGATCATCGTGGCTACGTAATTAGTGGGAATCTTGTGAGTATCCCGAACGAAGAGTACATATTTAGTCTCAAGTGCGTCTACGATGTTTCGCAGTGCCGATGTCGTCAAATTTTCGGAAGTAATTTGAAGATCGAAGAAAGGCTCGTACTTAAGCCGAGCGGAGATCAGCCGTCGATAAACTTCAGATTCGCGGTCAAGCTTGGCCGAGGTTTCAAACACAATCGTGAGCAGCTTGTGTACTTCCGTCATTGAAATAAGTTTCCTGAACGTAGGTCCGAAAATGATGCTGGTGCCATTTGGCGTTATGGCACAACTACTAGGTTAACCATTAATTCATTTTAAGTTCATTATTTGGACGCTACAAATATGCAATCGTACGCCTAGTGCTTGGTTTGGCGTTTGTTCGCAGGCGGCCATGCGTTTGGATTAACGGGTATATGACGTGCCATAAGTCAGCGCGGTTCGATCATTCTTCGGTGCAGAGGTTCAATCCAACGTTGTAAAAATAATCACAGTCTCACCCGCGCCATTCTTTTCGTCATGGCCAACCCTGTAGATTTCTGTGAAAGTGAGGATCTCGCGGGACTAAGGTAAATTTGTATCGTGACTTCTCAGCAGAAACCCTTTTACATCACCACAGCTATCTCCTACCCGAATGGCACCCCACATATTGGGCATGCCTACGAGGTCGTCGCAACGGATGCCATGGCGCGTTTCAAGCGGCTTGACGGGCATGACGTCTTCTTTCTGACCGGTACGGACGAACATGGTCAGAAGATGATGCAGACTGCGGAGAATGAGGGCATCACCCCAGCGCAGCTGGCGCAGCGCAACTCGGATGCGTTCCAGTCGATGAATGATGAATTGGGCACGAGCTACGACCGCTTCATCAGGACCACAGACGCGGACCACCATGCCGCGGCGCAGGAGCTGTGGCGCCGGATGGAAGCCAACGACGATATTTACCTGGACAAGTACGCCGGCTGGTACTCGGTCCGCGACGAAGCCTTCTACACCGAAGAGCAGACCGAGGTTCGCGAAGACGGTATCCGTTACACAACCGAAACCGACACCGAGGTAACTTGGACCGAGGAAGAATCTTATTTCTTCCGGCTGTCCAAGTACCAGGACAAGCTGCTGGCTCACTACGAAGAGAATGCTGATTTCGGCGCACCCCGATCGCGGTTCAACGAGGTTGTTCGTTTCGTTGAAGGCGGTCTGACGGATCTTTCGATTTCGCGCACAACCTTCGACTGGGGAATCCCGGTTCCCGGCAATGAGAAGCACGTCATGTACGTTTGGGTCGATGCCCTGACGAACTACTTGACCGGTGCCGGTTTCCCCGACGTGGATTCGGCGTCCTTCCAGAAGTACTGGCCCGCAGACGTTCACGTCATCGGCAAGGACATTTCCCGGTTCCACGCCATCTACTGGCCGGCCTTCCTCATGTCGGCAAAGCTGCCGGTGCCCAAGCGTGTGATGATCCATGGCTTCTTGCACAATAACGGTGTGAAGATGTCCAAGTCCTTGGGCAATACCGTGTCACCAGATGATTTTGTGGCGCGGTATGGACTCGACCAGGTGCGCTACTTCTTCCTTCGTGAAGTGACCTTTGGCGCGGATGGCAGCTACAACCATGACACCATCGTTGCGCGCATTAATGGCGATCTCGCGAATAACTTTGGAAACCTGGCTCAGCGATCGCTTTCCATGGTGGCCAAGAACTGCGGGGGAGCCGTGCCGACCCCGGGACAGCTGGTGGAAGCCGACGAGCAGATACTGGCTGCCGCCTCAAAGCTTCTGGAAATCAATCAGGAAGCATATGACCGCCAAGACTTCAGCCGGGCTTTGGAAGCCGTCTGGCACGTCTTAGGCGATACCAACGCGTACTTCGCCGAGCAGGAACCATGGAAGTTGAAGAAAACCGACCCAGCACGCATGGAAACGGTACTCTACGTGACTATTGAAATCGTTCGCAAGGTCGCAATGCTCCTGCAGCCGGTCCTGCCGCAGACTATGACCGGCATGCTTGACCTGCTGGCTGTTGACCAGGGGACGGCACGCAATTTCGAGAACTTTGACACCGTCCTGGTGCCGGGAACCGAATTGCCAGCGCCGGCTCCGGTTTTCCCGCGTTACGAAGAAGAAAAGTAAGCCTGAAAACTTAGAGCTCCAAGCTTGGTTTCAACACCAGCTTGGAGCTCTATGTTTAATCGGCAAGTGCTAGGCGCTGACCACACCGGTTTGGTAGGCAATCACCACGGCCTGAACCCGATCACGGGCCCCAAGCTTGGCAAGAATGTGTCCCACGTGAGTTTTGACCGTGGCTTCGGAGAGAAACAGATCTCTGGCGATTTCTGGATTCGAACGCCCCAAGGCGATGTGTCCGAAGACTTCACGTTCACGAGGCGTCAAGGACTCTACGGCGGACATCAACGTATCGTCGGTTTGCGAGGAGCGCTTAAGCAGCGGGGCCATATGTTCCAGAAGCCTTCTTGTTGTCGAAGGCGCAATCACGGCGTCCCCGCGGTTTACCGTACGCACCGATTCCAGCAGCTCTTCGGGAGGAGCATCCTTGAGCAGGAACCCGCTCGCTCCAGCCTGAATGGCGCTGAACGCGTACTCGTCCATATCAAAAGTGGTCAGCACGATGATACGTGGCGCCTGCTTGGAACGATCCTTAGAAGTCAGTAGCCGTTCGGTCGTTTCGATTCCATCCATTTCCGGCATGCGGACATCCATCAAGATGACATCTGCAGTGGCCAACGAAGGTGAGGCCAACGCCTCGCGTCCATTGGAAGCCTCCGCGACAACATTCATATCCGGTTGGGAATTGATGAGCATGCGGAAACCGCTACGAACCAGAAGCTGGTCATCGACCAAGGCAACTGTAATTGGCTCACTGGGGGTCATTCTTTTTAGTCCTCGGAGTAGGGGATGAACACAGAGACGGCAAATCCTCCGCCTGGATGCGGAGCAGCGGTGCTTGTTCCATCGTATAGGGAGACTCGTTCGTGTAATCCGCGCAGACCTTGACCGGTGCCAGCGATGCCTAGGCTCCCTGCGCCCCGGCCGTCATCAATGACGCTAATTTCAACGCCCCGATTGGTCCAGCTCAGAGTCACGTTCGTGGTTGACCTCGGGCCTGCGTGCTTCATGACATTAGTCAGGGCTTCCTGCACGCATCGGTACGCGGTCAGTTCCGCTCCGGTAGGCAGCTGGCGACGAGGCGACCCTTTGACTTGGAAATAAACTTCTAGTCCGGACTGCATGGCAGTTTCAACCAACTCCGGAATGTTTTCCAATGTTGGCAACGGGCGGTGATCTACATCTTCATCTGTGCGCAGCACGCCCAACAGGCGTCGCATTTCGCGCAGTGAGGAACGCCCCGCGTCAGAGACCGTCTTCAAGGTTTCAACCGCGATGTTTGGGTCCTTGGCGGCCGCGTATCGTGCACCATCTGCCTGAGTGATAATCACCGAGAGCGAGTGGGCCACGATGTCATGCATTTCTCTGGCGATATGGTTGCGTTCATCCGAGGCAGCCAGTTCACGTTCAATCAGCCGTTCGTTTTCCAGGCGTTGCGCATGGGCGCGCAGGGCATTGAGGGTTTGCCGCCGGCTCCGGGCGAGGTCACCAAAGGTCCAGGCCAGCATCACAACCAGCGATAAGCCCACAAAGGAGATGATCATGTCAAAGGACAATGTGGACTGGCCGTAGGCTCCCGGACCAAAGATGTTAAATGTTGCAAGAATCGCACCGAGCAACCCCACGCCTAGGGTAGCGAATGATTGCCAACGTTTCCCGTAGACAGCCATGGTGTAAATCAGCAAGGGCACCGATAGCTGCGAGGGGAGAAAGGTGCCCTGAAAGAACAACTGCATGAGGTGAGCGAAGACCACGACAATCGTGACGCCCCATGGATAGCGGCGGCGAACCATCAAGGGTGCCGATTGCAAAATGGTGATGGCCAATAAACTAAGGGCGAAACCCATGCCGCCCCCGGCACCCATGGCAAGCGCGAATCCCGTGCACATCAATGTGTAGAGAGCGCCGGTGAACAAATCGATCCGGCCGGGGTTTGAACGAATCCACCGGTCGATGCGCCGGTGCGGGTTATTAAAGATCAACTGTTCCCTCGTGCCTAAAGACTGCTATGTCTCGAGTTTAGTCAGCGCTCGGAGTTCCGTCCTCATGCCACGGTTTGATGTTCTCATGACTTACATTGAAATGATTCTCAGTATTTGAGATAGGTTCTCAAATGGTGGATTTGCTTCGTTATGATGAAAACATGGGAAACGTTATTAATATTGCTGTCATTCCAGGCGACGGTATCGGCCCAGAAGTGGTAGCCGAAGCCGTGAAGGTCCTGAAGTTCGTGACCAACGGTGGAGGCCAACAAGTTGATCTCACCGAATACACGTTGGGTGCGGAACACTGGCTCAAGACAGGGGAGACCCTGACGGATGAGACGCTCGAAGCTATCAAGCAGCATGATGCCATCCTGTTTGGCGCGGTCGGCGCGGCCCCTGGCGACACAAGAATCCCCTCGGGAATCATTGAGCGTGAACTGCTGCTGAAGCTGCGCTTCTCGTTGGATCATTTCGTGAACCTGCGCCCTGCCAAGCTCTACGCTGGAATCGAAAGCCCGCTGGCTAACCCGGGCGACATCGATTTCGTAGTCGTCCGCGAAGGCACGGAGGGCCCGTACGTTGGAAACGGCGGCTCCGTGCGTACCGGCACCCCGCATGAAATCGCGACCGAAGTCTCAGTGAATACCGCCTACGGTGTTGAGCGTGTAGTTCGTGATGCCTTTACCCGTGCAGCCGCCCGGGAGCGCAAGCATGTGACCTTGGTCCACAAGCACAACGTGTTGGTTTATGCCGGACACCTGTGGCGGCGCACGGTCGAGATGGTGGCACCGGAATTCCCCGAGGTGACCCACGACTACCTGCACGTAGATGCAGCGACCATCTTCTTGACTACCGATCCATCCCGATTCGACGTCATTGTGACCGATAACCTATTTGGTGACATCCTCACCGACCAGGCCGGCGCCATCACCGGTGGCATTGGACTGGCGGCCAGCGGCAACATCAATATGGACCGTACCTATCCATCCATGTTCGAGCCGGTCCACGGTTCTGCTCCCGACATCGCCGGCCAGCAGAAGGCTGATCCTACCGCCGCAATTCTGTCGGTGGCGCTGATGCTGGATCACCTCGGCATGTCTGCCGAAGCGGCTACCGTTGAGCAAGCTGTCGAAAAAGAGATCACTTCACGCCAAGAATTGACCGATCACCGCACCACAAGTGAAATTGGCGATGCAATCGTGTCGCTACTGGCATAAGCTAAAAGCGATGTATCTCGATTAGCCGCTAATCGAGAAGCAAATCCACGGACGGGTGTTCCGCCAATGGCGTGGGGCACCCGTTATTCGTTAATTGAGCAAGGAAGTCCTGAGGCAGATGGAATTCAACGAAAATCTTTCATCGAATCGCAAGAGCGCAGAAGAACGCGCCGCCGTTCTGGCCAACCCGGGGTTCGGAGACTTCTTCACCGACCACACCGTGGTCATTGACTGGACCGCCACCTCCGAACCCGGCTCGGGCCAGTGGCATGACGCGCGAGTTGAGCCGTACGGGCCGATCGCCATGGATCCAGCCGCTTCGGTACTGCACTATGGCCAGGAGATCTTTGAGGGCCTGAAGGCCTACCGTCACGAAGACGGTTCGGTATGGACCTTCCGCCCCCACGCAAACGCTGCTCGCCTGAATAAGTCTGCAGCTCGTCTCGCCCTGCCGCAGCTTGATGATGAAGTCTTCGTTGAGTCCCTGCGCAAAATCGTTGCTACCGACATTGAGTGGGTTCCAACCGGTGATGGGGAAGCTCTGTACCTGCGCCCATTCATGATCGCTACCGAGGCGTTTCTGGGCGTCCGTGCGGCACGCGAAGTGTCCTACCGTGTGATTGCTTCACCGGCCGGAAACTACTTCGGTGGAGAGCTGAAGCCAGTGGGCATTTGGGTATCGAAGAACTACGCACGCGCAGGCCGCGGCGGCACCGGATCGGCCAAATGCGGTGGCAATTACGCGGCATCTTTGGTGGCTCAGCTCGAGGCAGAAGAGAACGGCTGCAAGCAAGTACTCTTCCTTGACTCTTTCAACGACAATGCAGTGGAAGAGCTCGGCGGAATGAACGTGTTCTTCGTGACCAAGGACAAAAAGCTGGTCACTCCGGCGTTAACCGGCACCATCCTCGAAGGTGTCACTCGTTCCTCGATCATCCAGCTTGCCAAGGATCGCGGCATGGAAGTTGATGAGCGAAAGATCACCCTGGATGAGTGGCGTGACGGCATCGCTAATGGAGAAATCACTGAGGTCTTTGCCTGCGGCACCGCTGCAGTCATCACTCCAATTGGCGTCCTGAAGAATGGTGACGAACTAATCGGTGATGAAAATGCGCCGGCAGGTGAAGTCACCATGTCGATCCGTGAAGAGCTTCTCGGCATCCAGCGTGGAACCGTAGAGGACCGTCACGGTTGGCTGGAGCGCTTGGCCTAAATCAGTAACTACTTTAGGCAGTCCACGCCTCCTGAGCGTGGGCTGCCTTTTCTGTACTCGCCAGCGGCAATTATGATTTCGTTGCTGCCCGACTTTTGTGCTTCTCTGCTGGAGAATCTGGAATGGTCGAATTCAATAGCGCAGGAGGGGGGAGATTGCTCAGGAAGCATTGGTCTGACCAATGCAAAGAACACAAGCTACCGGCCTGGATGGAAAACGCGGACCTGGTTGTCCTAGAGCAGCAGGGCAAGGCGGTTCACAGTGCGGCTGGGGCAACAACAGTCATAATTTTCCCGGCAGGGACTCGTGCAACCATTGGCAGCCCGCAGCTCACCCGTCAATTTGGAAGTCGACTTACCGCATCGAATAATGGCCGAGTCTTCGCGAACGTTGCGAAAACTTCAATTTCCGAATTGGACTTGCAACCAATTGCTGCAAAGACGAAATCCACAGGTACGCCGACACCAAAGCGGCCGGCGGCCACCAGTTCCACGGCTCCGTAGCAGCAGATAATCGGCCTCCCGGAACCTGGAACGCTACAGGCTGTGCGCATAGCTTTTGCCTGATGTAGCAAATCACACGCCAACCTTCGGATTGGCTTATCGGCAGCATGCGTTTCAGGCCAGAACATGCCCTAGGCTTATTACTATGCGCATTGCCAGATTTGTAGTTGATAGCGACCCAATGTACGGAGTCGTTGACGGAAACGATGTCCATGTTTTGGCTGGTGACCCTTTCTTCCAGGGCATCAAGACCACGGGTGCCACGCACCAATTAGACGATGTACGACTTGTTGCACCGATCATTCCACGGTCAAAAGTCATTGGATTTGGCCGGACCTACGGCGAGCATGCCAAAGAGCTCGGCAATGAGGTTCCTAGCGAACCGCTGATGTTCTTGAAGCCAAACACCTCGGTGGTTGGGCACGGCGACCCGGTGACGCTTCCTTCGTTCTCCGAGGAAGTTTCCTTCGAAGGCGAGCTGGCCGTGGTCATTGGTCGTATCTGCAAGGATGTCCCCGCCGAAAAGGCAGCGGACGTGATCTTCGGATATACCGTGGCCAATGACCTCACCGCTCGCGATGCCCAGCGCACCGACCCGCAATGGGCGCGCGCAAAGGGCTTTGACGGCGCCTGCCCGCTGGGACCCTGGATTGAAACGCAGCTGGAGAACCCGGATGACGTGGGAATCGTCAGCCGAGTTAATGGTGAAGTCCGCCAAGACGGATCGACCAGCGAGATGATCTGGTCGGTGAATGATCTGGTGGCTCGGGCTTCCGAAGCTTTCACGTTGCTTCCCGGAGACGTGATCCTCACTGGCACACCAGCAGGTGTCGGGCTGGTCGCTGAAGGCGACAACGTCGAGATTGAAGTTGAAGGTATCGGAACGCTGCGTAGCGTCTTCCGCCGCTAGGCAAAAAGGACTGGCCAAGGCCCGTTCGACCATAGCGTGTTGGTCTTCGCATCCTTATGTGATGCGAAGACCAACGCGCTATTGTGCTTCTTGCCTTGCAACGAGACTAGAATGAAAACACCATGACTGATCTATCGCTGATTCCTACCGTGACCGACGAAACCCCGGTTCGCGTTCGTTTCTGCCCATCGCCTACGGGCACCCCACATGTTGGCCTGATCCGTACCGCCTTGTTCAACTGGGCATACGCACGCCACACCGGGGGCAAGATGATTTTCCGTATCGAAGATACGGATGCGAAGCGCGACTCCGAAGAAAGCTACAACCAGCTGCTGGACGCCTTGGCGTGGCTGGGCATCGATTGGGATGAAGGCGTCAATGTCGGTGGCCCGCATGAGCCTTACCGCCAGTCCCAGCGCGGCGACATCTACCAGGACGTCATTGCAAAGCTTCGCGCTGCCGGACACGTCTATGAGTCCTACTCCACCCCGGAAGAAGTCGAGGCTCGCCACAAGGCGGCAGACCGCGACCCAAAGCTGGGTTATGACAACTTCGACCGCGACCTGAGCGACGAGCAAATTGCCGCGTTCAAGGCCGAGGGCCGCGAACCTGTGCTGCGTATTCGCATGCCAGAAGAAGACCTCACCTTCACCGACTTGGTCCGTGGCGAAATCACGTTCAAGCCGGGCACCATTCCAGACTTCGTGGTGGTTCGGGCAAACGGCCAGCCGCTGTACACCCTGGTGAATCCCGTGGACGATGCCTTGATGGGCATTACTCACGTGCTACGTGGTGAAGACCTGCTCTCTTCCACTCCTCGCCAGATCGTGCTCTACCGCGCCTTGATCGACATCAAGGTTGCTCAGTACATGCCACTGTTCGGCCACCTTCCCTACGTGATGGGCCAGGGCAATAAGAAGCTCTCCAAGCGCGACCCCGAGTCGAGCCTGTTCTTGCACCGCGACCGCGGCTTCATCCCCGAAGGATTGCTGAACTACCTCTCGCTCTTGGGCTGGTCGCTGAGCGCAGATGAAGACATCTTCACTCGTGACCAGCTAATCGAAGCCTTTGATGTCAAGGACGTGCTGTCGAACCCCGCACGTTTTGACCTGAAAAAGGCAGAAGCCATTAACGGCACCCACGTACGCCTGCTCGCGGCACAGGACTTCCGCGACCGGCTAGTTCCGTACCTGCAGGCTGCCGAGCTAGTTGGATCCGAACTGACCGCGCGTGAAAACGAAGTAATTGACGCGGCCGCGCCGTTGGTCCAGGAACGCATTGGGCTACTGGGCGAAGCTGCAGAGATGATGGAATTCCTCTTCAAAACGGATGACCAGATCGAGATTGACGACAAGGCTCTGAAGGGAATGCCAACGAACCTTGTCGAAGTCGTTGAAGCGAGCATTCAGGCATTGGAAGGTGTCCAGGCTTGGAACGCCGAAACCATTCAGGAAGCGCTGCGCGCGAAACTGATTGACGAGCTCGGATTGAAGCCACGTCAGGCTTTCGGGCCAGCACGTGTCGCTGTCTCCGGAAAGCGAGTCTCGCCACCGCTGTTCGAGTCAATGGAAATTCTGGGCCGGGAATCCAGCCTGAACCGTCTTCGCGTGTTCGGTGAATCCCGCTAGCAGGGTAAAACCTGAAAAGAGTGAAATAAAGAACGCCTTCGATATCTCTGTCCTTTCGGATGGACGTATCGAAGGCGTTCTCTTTGATATTGAAGATGCTTTAGTGGATTTGCGTACGGCTGCCATCGAGGCATTCATCGCGTTGTCCGCCGAAAAACTGAAAGACGTCACGCCCGCCGTACTTTGCTCTCTTAGCGGAGGGCTTTGCCGTTGATCAAGCGGGCGCATACGCGAGATGCATGTCCGGAGAACTCGCAGTCTTAGGACAGCGCCAACAGTGTTTGACTTGATCCTTGGAACTCGCCGGGCGAAATATACCCCGCGATGACGAGTTTCGCTTCTGGACCGAGGGGTACGAGCCGTAGCAACGATTGAAGTTGAAAGCGGCGTGTCTTTCAGGATTATCGGTGGTGATTGGTTCGGATACCGCGGGAGCTCCGAAACCAGACTTGGCAGCATATATGACAGGTTGCTCTGCATCGGCAACCTAGCCCGCTAGGACGCTGTACACCGGAGATAATCGCGTTAATGATGCGCTCGGCGCGAAGAACGCAGGACTCGCCGCGGTTTTGGCCGACCGTGCATTGGAGCGTGAGCCCCACTCCGGAGGCGCGGAGGCCGGACTTAGCAGAGCCCACCTCTCTGCTGCGAAAAACCGCATGACTCACGATGGACTCTAAGGGCGCATGATCAATTTGTCATGGCTCGGCTACGTGGGTATAGTTAATTCTCGTGCTGCGGCGTGCGATCCGAATCCCTTCGAGGTTTTTTGATCAAAAGTCCAAGTCACATTGGGATATGGTGTAATTGGCAACACAACGGTTTCTGGTTCCGTCATTCTAGGTTCGAGTCCTGGTATCCCAGCGCTTCACCAGAGTAATTTGGTGAGTTGAAGAGAAATCTTCAGCGTACGGCCCCATCGTATAGCGGCCTAGTACTCCGCCCTCTCACGGCGGCAACACGGGTTCGAATCCCGTTGGGGTCACGAAAACCACGACACGGTCGTGGTTTTTTCCTTTAACCGGCCAAAGCATTCGTGTGCTGATGGCAGAGCGCTTTCCATAAGGCATGATGGAGCTTATGGAGTCCACATCATTGCCGCAGGAGCCGACCGAACCGGCGAACCAGCTACCTGACGCCGGTGCCGTTCAACTACTGGATCGCTTTGCCAAGCTCGAATCGTCGTTGAATGATCTGAACTTTATCCTCTCCACCTCGCATTCAGCTCCCGGTGGCGAACAGCTGAGAGTGAAGGCTTTGCACCAGATCAATGATTATCTGGAACCTCGTCTCAACAACCTGAACGCCCCGCTGCTGGCTGTGGTTGGCGGATCAACCGGTGCCGGTAAATCTACCTTGGTGAACTCCCTGCTCGGCGACCAGATAAGCCGCTCCGGTGCCGTGCGGCCCACCACGCGAACGCCCGTGCTTGCGGTGAACCCCGCAGACGAACCTTGGTTCGCAAACGAGCGGGTACTTCCTGAATTGACCCGGCTGAGTGGGGCAGGCTTCAGCACAGGGCACGGGATGGACCGCCATGACGCGCTGCTTGTCGTGCCGCATCCGAACGTTCCACGCGGGCTGGCAATCCTCGATGCACCAGACATCGATTCGGTTTCCGACGACAATCGCGCCCTAGCCGGACAACTCTTGAATGCCGCAGACCTCTGGATCTTCGTCACCACGGCGAACCGTTATGCCGACGCTATTCCGTGGGAAGTACTAAGCGAAGCAGGTATCCGCGAAATCACCGTATGCGTGATTCTCAACCGTGTCCCGGCCGGCGCCGAAACGGATATCGTTCCAGATCTCGAACGGTTGCTTGCCGCAAAAAACCTGGACCCCAAACTACTCCATGTAATCAATGAAGTTCAGCTGGATGAACGAGCAATGATTCCTGGGGAACGAATCGAACCTTTTTCGGCTTGGCTGAATTCCCTGGCTGCTGACGCCACCGAACGCCAACGCATCGCTGAGCAAACGCTCGAAGGCGCTATCAGGAGATTGCACGAAGACCTCCACGCGCTCAGCGAAGAAGCCGAAGACCAGGACTCGCAGCTCAACGCCCTGGGGAAGGTCGCCACCGAACGGTTCGCTTTCGCCGTGGGCAAAACTACAGAGGCGTTGAACGACGGTTCGCTCCTTCGCGGCGAGATCCTCGCCAGATGGCAAGATTTTGTGGGAGCCGGCGAACTGCTGCGCGGCATTGAAGGCGTCATAGGCAGAATTCGAGATCGAGTCGGTTCCTTTTTCAGCGGGAAACCGGTGGCGACCCATCGAGTGGAAGAAGCAATAGAATCTGGGCTTCACACCGTATTGGTCAGCGAAATCACCAATGCCTTCCAAGACATTGATCGGAACTGGCGCAATACACCCATCGGGACACACCTTTTAGCATCGCTCCCGGCGGAACGCCCCGGCAAAGACCTTGAGGTCCGGGCCGCGGATAGCATCCGCGCGTGGCAGAAAGATGTCTTGGCAATGATCCGGAGCGAGGGGGCTGGCAAACGAAAAACCGCGAGGATTGCCGCCTTCGGCGTCAATGGGGTGGCGGTAGCGCTCATGGTTGTCGTCTTCGCTTCTACCGCCGGCATGACCGGGCTGGAACTAGGCATCGCCGGTGGCTCTGCCGTTGTCGGGCAGAAATTATTGGAAGCTATATTCGGTGAAGAAGCAGTTCGGCGTATGGCCACGCGCGCACGTACCATGTTGGAAGCCAGAACACGCGAACTCATGGACGAGAATCTGGCTGTCTATCAGGGAGAGATTGAAGCTAATCTTCAGCCGGTAATCGTGCAAGAACTACGCGAACAAGTCAACGGACTGCGCAGGGGAGGATTCAAGGCATGAGCGAGCGCAAGGTGAATCGTGCTCATTCGGGACTTAGCGAGCAAATTGACGCGGTGGTTTCGGCAATGCAAATTGCCGAGCCCTATCTTGAACCTGAAGTAGTTGATCACGCTGCGGTGGTCATCGAACGAGCGGAAGCCCGCCGCCAGCTGTCGGCAGACCACGTGGTCTTCGGGCTGTTCGGTGCGACAGGCAGCGGCAAATCATCGCTTTTCAACGCCCTTGTCGGTTCCGATATTGCGCAAACTGGCGTCATTCGGCCCACCACTACCAAGACGGTGGCCGCCATCTGGCAGCCGGAAGGCGCCGGTGAGCTGCTCGATTGGCTCGAAGTAAGCGAGCGTCATGTCCTTGATTCCCAGGTGCTCGGTGCGGAAGCGAAAAAATCACAGGACCAAGCCGGAGGACTGATCCTGCTTGACCTGCCGGATATGGATTCAACCTCCACCGAGCACCATCAGATCGCGTCGCGTCTAGCGGGGCAAGTTGATTACCTGGTATGGGTATTAGATCCCCAGAAATATGCCGACGCCTCGATCCATCATGGATACCTCAGCGAACTTTCAGGACAGCGCGGAAACCTCTTAGTGGTGCTCAACCAGATAGACACCATTGCGCCTAACGACCGGGCACCTGTGAGCGGTTCCTTGGCCGCGTTGCTTGAAAGCGAAGGGGTTGGACAGGTTCCCGTTATTCTGGCCTCAGCGCGTACCGGCGAAGGACTAGAGGGCATTCGTGGAAAGTTTGCTTCTGCACTGAAAACCAAGGTGCAGGCCACCCGGCGCTTACGCGCCGATGTTGACGAACTGCTGCGCACGCTTGAAGGTGAACTCGCCGTGCCCAAGGTCAGAATGCCAGGAGTGATGGAGCAATCCGAACTAGAACGCAATATCGCCAAAGCTCATGGAACGCACCGCATTGCCGATGCCGTGCAGACGTCATATAAGTTACGCGCCTCAACCAATACGGGCTGGCCAATCACCAGCTGGCTCACTCGACTGCGCAACGATCCGCTCAAGCGCATGAACCTTGGGCGTGGAATCGAAAAGCCAGAAATCACGTTGACGTCTCGCCCGGATCTTTCTGTGGCCGAAAATGCGGCGGTTGACCAATCGGTAGGGCGCTATCTTGGCGAAGCCACCGAAGATCTGTCGCCACGCTGGTCCCAATCATTGAAGGACGGCGTGCATGAGCAGAAGGAAGAACTAGCCAACGATATTGATATAGCCATTGCCAGCAGCACCTTGGGCGTTGAAAAGAAGTCCTGGTGGTGGCCGGTCACCAAGTTTGTCCAATGGCTTGGCATCATCGTGGCCCTGGCCGGCGCGTTATGGCTGGGCGGAATAGCGTTGGCCGCGTACTTCCAATTCGACCTGCCGCAGACGCCACGAGTCGAAGGGATCGCGATTCCCACGCTGATGGTTTTCACCGGGATACTTCTGGGCATAGTCCTCGGAATTCTTGGATCATTCGTCAATCGAATGGTCGCTAGACTGAAGCGTAGGAAAGCGCTTAAAAACCTCCAAAATTCAGTGTCGGGGGTCGTCCGTCGATATATCGTGGATCCCACTGCACACCACTTAGAGCAATACAACAGTTATGCAGCGTTGATTTCCAACGCGGCGAAGAAAGCCGAATAGCAACCTGTGACTAATCAACAGACTGACAATAGCCCGACCGTGGGCGACATTGGTGAACAAGGAATCTTGAACGAGATCCTCCCGCTCTTGGATGCCAAGGACGCGGGACTCGGCCCAGGAGATGATGCCGGAGCGCTACGCGTTGCCGGGGGAGAAGTAGTCGTTTCCGTGGATACCATTGTCCAAGACCAGGATTTTCGTTTGGTTTGGCCCAGCGGACACGAACATGCCGCATATGACATCGGCTGGAAATCGATCGCGCAAAATGTCTCTGACATCAACGCCATGGGTGGCGTCCCTACAGGTGCCGTCATTTCACTTTCAATGCCAGCGGAGGTCTCGCTGGCCTGGGTCAAGGAATTCGCGCGTGGAATTGCTGCCGCGATTTCTTCGCTCGGGGCCGATCGCTTGGCCATCTTAGGCGGTGACCTCAGTCGCTCATCAGAGATCTCGGTGACTACCACCGTATTGGGCGAGTGCGAATATGGAAAAATCCTTCGCACGGGGGCTAAACCCGGAGACCGGCTCGCCGTAGCTGGCCGACTAGGTGCAGCCGGGGCAGGGCTAGCCCTGCTAGAGGGAAAGCATGAAGCAACGACCTGGAGCCGCGCGGTGCTACGTCTTGCCGATGCCCAGTGCAAGCCAACTCCGCCTTTGGAGTCTGGCCCGAGAGCCGCTCAATCCGGCGCTCATGCCATGATGGACATTTCCGACGGACTCGTCCGAGATGCTGGACGGCTGGCCAAGGCGAGCCATGTCAGTATCAAGTTGGATAAGTCCGCACTTGAAGTATTCGCGCATCGGCTGGAACCAGCGGCAAAACTCTTGGACATAGATCCTATGCAATGGGTACTGCACGGCGGCGAGGACTTCGGATTGCTCGCTTGCTTCCCGGCAGGCGTAGAGATTCCAGAGGAATTCTCGGTGGTGGGCGAAGTGGTGCCGCTGACCGGCCGGCGTTCCAATGTTTTCCTCAATGGAAAGCAGCTGGACTACCGAAGCGGTTTCGACCACTTCGGCTAAGCGCCCGCCGATTTATCCTTCTGACTGGATCCGCAGCAAGTCCGAAAGCTCGCGCGCGGCATTGACTATGGAATCGTGGTGGATCTTTCCCGGCTGACGGGTTAGTCGTTCAATCGGGCCAGACATCGACAATGCCGCAATGACCCGCCCCGATTGACCGCGCACGGGAGCCGACACCGAGGCGACGCCTGGTTCGCGTTCGCCTAGCGACTGGGCCCACCCGCGGCGACGTACCCCGGCCAAAATGGTCGGGGTAAAACGAGCATGTTGCAGGCCGCCGATCATGCGTTCATTGTCTTCCCAGGCTAAAAGAACCTGCGCAGCAGAACCTGCCTTCATAGACAGCTGCGTCCCCACCGGAATGGTGTCACGCAATCCCACAGGACGTTCCGCGCTGGCAATACACACACGGAATTCACCCTGCTTGCGGAATACCTGTGTGCTCTCGCCGGTCAGATCGCGCAGTTTCGTCAATACCGGCCCTGCAGTGCTGACCAAGCGGTCTTCACCGGCCGCGCTGGCTAGCTCGACGAGTCGACCACCGAGCTCGAATCGGCCGTGCAAGTCGCGGCCCACCAGGCCATGGTGAACCAATGATTGGGCGATGCGGTGCACCGTTGGCCGGGAAATTCTAGTGATTTCGACCAGCTGCGAGAGGGACGTTGGCCCATTTTCCAATGCATTGAGAATGGCTGCTGCCTTATCCAGAACACCAACACCGCTACCTGTAGTCATGACATCATTATCACGTCTCAGCATTTGAGATTCAAGTCCAGATACTGGAAATGGGGTTCTGTGAAGTGTCAAAGTAAAGGTGTTGATAGTTCGTAGCTTGAGGAGTGTGTCGCATGTCCACCATGCAGTCGCCCCAGACCTTGGCAGAAAAGGTCTGGAATGCGCACGTAGTGCGTCAGGGAGAAGGGCAGGGCGAAGCCCGACAGCCCGATTTGATCTACATTGACCTTCACCTGCTACATGAGGTCACCTCGCCGCAAGCCTTCGAAGGCCTGCGGTTGGCCGGGCGCAAGCTGCGCCGCCCAGATCTCACTATCGCCACCGAGGATCACAACACCCCGACCCTCGACATTGACAAGCCCATTGCGGATTTGACCAGCCGGACACAGATCTTCACCTTGCGCGATAACTGCAAGGAATTTGGTGTTCGCCTGCACTCGTTGGGTGACAAGGAACAGGGGATCGTGCACGTGGTTGGCCCGCAGCTGGGTCTGACGCAGCCGGGCATGACCGTGGTGTGCGGTGACTCCCACACCTCGACCCACGGCGCCTTCGGCGCATTGGCCTTCGGCATCGGTACATCCGAGGTTGAGCATGTGATGGCAACCCAGTCGTTGAGCCTGAAGCCGTTCAAGACCATGTCTATCAATGTTGAAGGCACGCTCAAGCCCGGAGTGACCGCAAAGGACATTATCTTGGCTGTCATCGCCAAGATCGGCACCGGCGGCGGGCAGGGCTACGTGTTGGAATACCGTGGCTCCGCGATCCGCGCATTGTCCATGGACGCACGCATGACCATCTGCAACATGTCCATTGAGGCCGGTGCGCGCGCAGGAATGATTGCGCCGGACGAAACAACCTTCGAATATGTCAAGGGACGCCCGCATGCGCCGCAAGGTGCCGAGTGGGATGCTGCCGTTGAATACTGGCAGACCCTGCAAAGCGATGAAGGTGCACGCTTCGACAATGAGGTGTTCCTAAACGCTGATGAACTGGAACCATTCGTCACATGGGGCACCAACCCGGGTCAAGGCGTTTCGCTTTCCTCCAGGGTTCCGGCACCTGAAGATTTTGAAGACGAAAATGACCGCAAGGCCTGCGAACGCGCGCTCGAATACATGGGACTCATCGGTGGAACACCGATGAAGGAAATCCGTGTTGACACCGTATTCCTGGGTTCCTGCACCAACTCGCGGATGGAAGACCTGCGAGCCGCGGCCGAGATCATCAAGGGCCGTGAAAAGGACCCGCAGATCCGCATGATCGTGGTTCCCGGTTCGGCACGAGTTCGTCTCGAAGCCGAAGCGGAAGGCCTCGACCAGGTGTTCAAGGACTTCGGTGCCGAATGGCGTTTCGCCGGCTGCTCCATGTGCTTGGGTATGAACCCGGATCAGTTGGCCGAACAGGAGCGCTGCGCCTCGACTTCAAACCGAAACTTCGAGGGGCGCCAGGGCAAGGGCGGACGCACCCACCTGGTATCCCCGCTGGTCGCCGCGGCTACCGCTGTCCGTGGCACGCTGGCTTCGCCTGCGGATCTCATTAACGCTCCGGCATCGGTCTAGGAAGGAACACCATCATGGAAAAAGTCATTACCCACACCGGGATTGGTGTCCCGCTGCGCCAGAGCAACATCGACACCGACCAGATCATCCCGGCCGTCTACCTGAAGCGAATCACTCGCACGGGCTTTGAAGACGCATTGTTTGCCGGCTGGCGCCGGGATGAGAATTTCATCCTGAATACCGAGCCGTACACCAATGGTTCGGTGCTGGTTGCCGGTCCGGACTTCGGCACCGGTTCATCCCGTGAACACGCCGTCTGGGCGTTGAAGGACTATGGCTTCAAAGCGGTGATCTCCTCACGTTTTGCCGATATCTTCCGGGGCAACTCGGGTAAGCAGGGTCTGGTAGCAGCCGAGGTCGCACAGAGCGATATCGAACTGATCTGGAAGGAGCTGGAGAACAATCCGGGTACCGAGATCAGCGTAAATTTGGAAGCACGTACCGTGCAGTGCGGTTCGATCCTGGCCCCATTCCAGATTGACGACTACACGCGGTGGCGTTTAATGGAAGGCCTTGATGACATCGGGCTGACCTTGCAGCATGAGGAAGACGTCACATCCTTTGAAGCTACCCGCCCAGCATTCAAGCCGCAGACCTTGCCTGCAAGAACTGCTGACTGATAACGAATCTAGGCCTCGTCCGTACCCACCAGTAGGTGTCTGCGGGCGAGGCTTTTCTCGTTTTGCCGCAATTGCGAGCCGACCCATCAATAGTCCAACCCTGAAAGCATGCTCACAATGTGTGCGCCACGGGCTAAACTGCCCAGAACTGCTCCCACGATGGCGGTATGCTTGCTAAGTCCTGCCTGTTTTGTTGGCCCACCGGTCCGGGCAGGAAAAACGACTACGCGATGAGGTTTATTCATACATGGGTAAGATTCTAACGGTCCATGGCGGTGTCCCCTTGAAAGGCACCGTTCGAGTAGGCGGCGCTAAGAACCTGGTCCCCAAGGCTATGGTTGCAGCCCTGCTTGGAAGCTCTCCCTCGGTACTACGCAACGTACCGGAAATTAAAGACGTCGCGGTAGTGCGTAGCCTTTTGGAGATCCATGGCGTCAAGGTTTCCCAGGATCCTGAAACAGGCGACCTGACCATGGATCCGGTCGCGGCGAAGAGCGCTTCGAATCAGGCGATTGACGCCCACGCGGGCGACTCGCGTATCCCGATTCTTTTCTGCGGCCCGCTGATCCATTCCCTGGGGGAAGCGTTCATCCCCGATCTGGGTGGCTGCCGTATCGGTGACCGCCCCATCGATTTCCACTTAGAGGTATTGCGCGAATTCGGTGCGGTCGTGGACAAGGAAGCGGCAGGTATCCGTATTTCTGCGCCCCTGGGGCTGACCGGTGCCAAGCTTGAACTTCAGTACCCAAGTGTTGGAACCACCGAGCAGGTACTGCTCTCCGCGGTCCGCGCCAAGGGTGTGACCGAAGTCAGCAACGCTGCTATCGAGCCAGAAATCTTGGACCTCATTTCCTTGCTGCAAAAAATGGGTGCCATCATTTCGGTTCACCGTGACCGCGTCATCCGCATCCAGGGCGTTGACGAACTGCGCGGCTATGACCACTACGCATTGCCTGACCGCAATGAGGCCGCCTCGTGGGCTTCGGCAGCGCTGGTCACCAAGGGTGATATTTTCGTAGAAGACGCCCAGCAGCGGGATCTGACTGCCTTCCTTCACGTCTACCGCCAGATCGGTGGCGAGTTCGAGGTTGCCCACAACGGTATTCGTTTCTTCCACCCGGGTGGCGAGTTGAATCCGTTGATCCTGGAGACCGACGTGCATCCAGGCTTCATGACGGACTGGCAGCAGCCGTTGGTTGTCGCGTTGACGCAGGCCAATGGCGTGTCGGTGATCCACGAAACCGTGTACGAAAACCGCTTCGGCTTCACTGATGCATTGGTGCGCATGGGCGCTACGGTTCAGGTCCATACGGACTGCTTGGGCTCCACTCCATGCCGCTTTGGCCAGCGGAACTTCAAGCACTCTGCGGTCGTACTCGGCCCAGCGCAGCTCAAAGGTGCAAATATAGACGTCCCGGACCTCCGTGGCGGTTTCTCCCATATGATTGCGGCGCTGGCTTCCGAAGGCACCAGCAAGGTCACCGGAATTGAAATCATCAACCGCGGCTACGAGCACTTCATGGATAAGCTCACTGCCTTGGGCGCAAATGTTGAACTGAGCAACTAGGGGAACACTGGATCGTGACAGATAATCTAGTGCACCGGGAAACAGCTAAAACCAAGACAGTCTTTGCCATCTTGGCCGGGGTTGTGCGTCCGGCAATGAACGTGCTGATGGGCAAGACCTGGAAGGACTTTGACAAGCTTCCCTCCGGAGGATTTATCCTTTGCCCAAATCACCTCACCGAAATTGACCCACTGGTTGTCGGTCACGCGATCTACAGCAGCGGCCGTCTGCCTCGCTGGCTAGCCAAGGAATCCTTGTTCAAGGTTCCGGTCCTCGGCGCTGCCTTGCGTGCCACCGGTCAGATCCCTGTCTCACGTAGTGGATCCAACGCGGCGGATTCGCTAAGTGCCGCGAAAAGGGTGCTTGAAGCAGGCGGCGTCATCGTCATTTACCCCGAGGGGACCTTGACGCGTGATCCGGAATTGTGGCCCATGGTCGGTCGCACCGGGGCTGCGCGACTAGCGCTGCAAACGGGTGCCCCAGTAGTTCCCATGGCGCACTGGGGGGATCAAGAGCTGTTTCCTCGCTATGCCAAGAAGATGTACCCGTTCCCACGAAAGCACGTTACCTTGAGCGTGGGGGAGCAGGTGCAACTTGACGATCTGCGCAGCGGCCCGCGAACGCGTTCGGTCTTGCAAGCAGCCACCGAGCGGATCATGGCTTCGATCACCGAGCTGCAGTCCGAGCTGCGTCAGCAGGTTCCGCCCGAGAAGCTCTGGAATCCGTCCGAACATGGACAAACATCCACTGGTCGGGAATTTGATGCCCCAAAACCTCCGAACGACTAAGCCTCAATACCTAGCGAAGGAACTGCCTTGAGTAAGCCGCTACCACGTAAAATCGCCGTCATGGGTGCCGGAAGCTGGGGAACAACCTTTGCGAAGGTGCTTGCGGACGCGGTGCCTGAACAAAGCATTCCGGTGCAAATCTGGGCTCGTCGGGACGAAGCCGCACAGGAAATCAACGAACGGCACACGAACTCGCGCTATCTGCGCGACACGAAGCTTCCCGCAAATGTGACTGCCTCTTCCAATGTTGAAGAAGTGCTGGCCAACGCGGACCTGGTGGTCTTGGCAATTCCGGCGCAGTCGCTTCGTGAGGAATTAGCGAAGTTCACCGCGCACTTTGAGCAAGACGTTGTTTTGCTTTCCCTGATGAAGGGCTTGGAGCGCGGTACGGATTTGCGCATGAGCGAGGTCATGGCAGAGGTCACTGGAATTCCAGCCGACCGCATTGCCGTGCTTTCCGGTCCGAATCTGGCCATGGAAATTGCCCGCGAGCAACCGACCGCTTCGGTGGTTGCCTGCACCAGCAATGAAACTGCCCATTGGATCGCACAGTTGTGCTCCGCTCCTTATTTCCGCCCGTATACCAATGATGACGTGCTCGGCGTAGAGCTTGGGGGCATTGTCAAGAACATCATTGCCCTGGCCGTTGGCATGTGCGACGGCATGGGGATGGGGGACAACACCAAGTCCACGGTTATTACGCGTGGGTTGGCGGAGACCACTCGCCTGGTTATTTCCCTAGACGGACGGTTGGACACCTTGGCTGGCCTGTCTGGTCTGGGTGACTTAGTCGCAACCTGCTCGTCCTCGCTTTCGCGAAACAACACCGCCGGGCGTCTGCTGGGTCAGGGACTTTTCATCGAAGAAGTCAATGACCGGATGTCGCAAACGGCTGAAGGGATCAAATCGGCCCGTGCGGTCTTTGATCTCTCACGCAGCCACGGGGTGGAAATGCCAATCACCGAAGCAGTGGTGATGGTCTTGGAAGGAAACTTAAGCGTGGAGAACATGGCTGAGCGGCTTCTGGCACGAGAACTGAAATCTGAAGGGGAACAGCAGTAATGAGTCAGCGTAAACCACGGGTGCTATTGCTCTTTGGCGGCCGTTCCTCTGAACATTCGGTCTCTTGCGTCACCGCAGCCGGCGTGATGCAAGAAATCGACAAGGATCGTTTTGACGTGATCCCTGTCGGGATTACCCGTGATGGTGCTTGGACGTTAGTCGATGAAGATTCATCGGGGTGGACGCTGAGCTCCGGGAAGCTTCCCGAAATCGCCGTGGCCGATAAGCCGGTCCACCTTTCAAACGATTCTGAACGTACAACGCTGTTGCATTACGCGGACTCGCAGATTACGGATCTGGGCCAGATCGATGTGGTGTTCCCGCTGCTCCACGGCCCATTCGGCGAGGATGGATCCATCCAGGGCATGCTTGAAATGTCTGGCGTCGGCTACGTCGGTTCGGGCATTGCTGCCAGCGCCATGGGCATGGACAAGCATTTCATGAAAGTCGTATTCGAAAGTGCCGGATTCAACGTAGGTCCCTACGAAGTGATAACCAATAAGCAATGGCTGCGCGACAGCGAAGCGGCGCTGGCCCGTTGCGAAAACTTGCAGTACCCCTTGTTCGTCAAGCCTGCACGTGCCGGTTCGTCGGTGGGAATCACCAAGGTGGATGAGTCTTCAAGCCTTCGGGCAGCTATCGAAGCGGCTCGCCTTGAAGATCCGAAAGTCATTGTTGAGCAAGGAATCAGCGGCCGTGAAATTGAGTGCGGGGTACTTGAAGGCCGTCGCTCAGAGCCTGCCCGTGCCTCAATGCCGGGCGAAATTGCCGTTGCTGATAATGGTCATACCTTTTATGATTTTGAAGCGAAATACGTTGATGGCACTGCCGCGAAACTCAGCTGCCCGGCGATACTCAGCGAAGAGGCTACGGCGAGCATCCGCGAGCTGGCAGTCAAGGCGTTCGATGCCATCGATGCCGAGGGACTGTCCCGGGTGGACTTTTTCTACACACCAGATGGCCAATGGATCATCAACGAGATCAATACCATGCCTGGCTTCACGCCTTCCAGCATGTACCCGCAGATGTGGGACAAGACCGGGATTGGCTACAGCGCACTGATTGATGAATTGATTGCCTTGGCCTGCGAGCGGAAGATCGGTTTACGCTAAACCGCTCAAGAAGTGTTTGGCCGCACAAGATCCAGGATCGCGGCCAAACGCTTCTTTTGCGTTAATCAGAGATCCACGCTCTTATCGACGCTCAGGCAAGCACCCTCGGCCGGAATGCGCGACGCTGCTTGGGAAAGCGACGCCAGAACCGTGCTGGATGGAATGACTTGCGGATCCAACACGACTTCTGTAGCTGGTGTGCGGCCGTAGGTGGTCAGCGTCCAAATCCCGTCGTCACCCTCGTGGGCAATCCAGTCAACATCATTGACTGACACGCACGGATCCGTAGTTGGTCCGGGCACCTCGACTCCGCATCGCAGGACCACCTTCGAAGGGTCGCCCCATACGGACGTTGCCTGTGAATTCGTGCTTCGACGCTCGGCATCCCCGACGAATTCGGGAAGGATGACCATCATCTCGGCGCACAGTGGATTTCCTGCATCTGCGGCAGGCTCGACGGCGGCAATGGAGGCGCACGCGGAGAGCGTGGGTGCAAGCACCGCAATTCCAACGAATAGCGCACTTGTACGCCTAATCCTTAGATTAAGTTTTGATGACTCTTGACTCTTATTACTGAAAACTGGCACTTTATCAGCCTACCGTTCGTTTCTGAAAGATAGGATGTAAAGAGTTGAAACTGTGAAAGGTAGCATATGTCCTTTGAAGAACAGCCTGCACGCCCCCGTGCGAAGAAGAAACGTACTGGGCGTGGAATCCTTATCGGTATTCTCGCGCTGGTCGTTATTGCCGGTTTGGTAGCCGGCGGGTACGTATGGAATCTCGGTCGCACCTTCGATGAGAAGAGCGACAAGATCGCCGAGGCTTTCCCGGCCGAGGAAACTCGTCCAGAAGTTAAGGAAGAATCAAAGGATGCCGTAAATATTCTGCTCCTTGGCAGTGATACACGCGCCACTCGCGATGTCGATGATTCGGAAGATGACTTTGGCACCCTGCCTAATGGTGGTCGTTCGGACACCATGATGTTGGTGCATATTCCGGCTGATCGCGATGGGGTTTATGTCACCTCGGTCATGCGTGATACCTGGCTGGACATTCCAGGAGTCGGTACTGCGAAGATCAACCGTGCTTTTGCCAGCGGCGGTGTTCCAAAGGCAGTTGAGACCTTAGAGGGCCTATTCGGGGTGCGCATCAACCACGTAGCCTCAATCGACTTTGAAGGATTCAAGGGGTTGACGGACGCGCTTGGTGGCGTAACCGTTAATAATCCCCAGGCTTTCCGCCAGTCAATTACCAATGGCATGTATTTCCCGGCTGGTGTCCAGACCCTAGATGGAGAACAAGCCCTGGCCTTTGTTCGTGAACGCAAGTCGTTCCCGGGCAGCGACTATGGACGCGTCAAGAACCAACAGCTGTTTGTCAAAGCAATGCTTGGACAGATTATGTCTAAGGAAACACTGACCAATCCGGCTAAGCTTAATAGCGTCGTCAGTGAGATGGCTCCCTTTATCGCGGTTGATGAATCATTGGATGCATCTACCGTGGCTGGCTATGCCACTTCGATGATGAATGTGCGTCCAAACGACATGTCATTCTTTACGCTCCCGAACAACGGCCCTAGCCGTTCGGCGGATGGGCAGTCGATTGTCATTCCGGATATGGCAACCATCGACAAGTTTGGCACCGCGTTGCAGGAAGACAAGATGGAAGAATTCGTGAATACCACGGACCTTTCCCGCTAAGAACTGAAAGACCCGATTTCCCATGACACAAAAACTCGATACCTCCGTGCGCGCCATTGGTGAATGGTTGCAGCGGAGCGTGAAGAGTCTCGGGAATCATTCCGATCGGCTGAATGCCATTAATGTCTTCCCCGTGGCGGATGGAGATACAGGTAGCAACCTGTATCTCACTGCCCGGGCGGGGCAAGATGCGGTCAGCAAGTTGGAAAGCGACGATATCGGTGCCTTTTTGGAAGTTGCCGCTCGCGCCGCCATGGAGTCGGCGCGCGGCAATTCGGGAACGTTACTTGCAGTCTTTCTCAGCGGCCTGGCCGAACCTTGGCTGGGTCATGACCGGTTGAACGCCAGCATTTTGGCCAAGGGGCTGGAACGCGCCAAGGTCCGCTCATGGTCGGCGCTAAGCGAGCCCGTTGAGGGCACCATGCTCTCGGTGATCAGTGCCGCCGCACTGGCAGCCGGATCCACGTTGGCCCACCTGAAAATCGATGCCGAAAGCCGCGCCGCGCTGGATTCGGTGCTAAGCCAGGTATCTCAAGCCGCACGTATGGCAGTGCACGGCACCGAGAACGAATTGCCCAGCCTTGAAAGGGCTGGAGTGGTAGATGCCGGCGCAGTTGGGATGCTGGTAATTCTTGATGAGCTTTGCGCTGCCGTCCGCGGCACCGAGACGGACTTCGAATATTATGAAGGATTCCATGGGTACCATATCCAAGATCCTCATGTGCATCTGATCCAGAATGACGCTCAGGGTGTCGAGGTCATGTGCACCATCACCTTGGACGCCTTGGGAGCAGCGACCTTGCGTGGTCAGCTGGATCGAATCGGAGATTCGGTCATCATGTCGCCGGTCAATTCGACCAGCGAAGAATTCTACCGTTGGCGAGTGCACGTTCATGTTGCCCAAGCAGAGGCTGCGCTGGAACTCATCCGTCAACAGGGCGAGCCGGTGAACGTCAGCGTCACCGATCTGTGTACCCATGATGGATGACATCCGATTGAAGAATATTGAACTAGCCGAGCTCTCCAAGGCATTGGGCGCCAAAAATGCTGGAGCGATAGAGAAGGCCTTCGGGTACACCACCGTTGGAGAGTTTCTCCGGCATTTTCCCCGCCGCTATGTGGACGTGGGGGAGCTGACCCCCATTGCCGAGCTGCCTTTTGACGAACACGTCACCGTAGTGGCCCAGGTGGTCAACGTCAGCCAGCGGCAGATGCACTCACGGCGTGGATTCATCTTTGAAGTGACGGTGAGCGACGAACTTGCCAACAATGGGCAAGAACTGCGGATGACCTTCTTCAACGGCTACCAAGCGCGCAATGATCTGCACATCGGAACCATCGCGATGTTCAGCGGCAAGGTGGGCTGGTACCAAGACCATTTGCAGCTGAGCCAACCGGATTACGCAATTCTGGACACGGCCGAGCAGGCAGACCCGCGGCCAATACCGATCTATCCGGCCTCGGCAAAAATGCCGAATAAGAAAATTCGTGATCTGATGGCCCTGCTCACGGAACTGTTCACCGAAGAGCAGCTTCCGGAGTTCCTGCCAGAGACAATCCTCGAGCAGCATCATTATCCGCGTCGGGCGAAGGCCTACCTGGATAGGCACAGCCCGCGCGAAATCAAACAGGCGTATATTGCCCGGCAGCGCTTCGCCTTCGAAGAAGCCTTTCTGCTGCAACTCTCGCTTGCCGAACGAAATCGGAAGCTGGGAAATCAGCCAGCCATCGCCCGAACGCAAGTCAAAAATGGACTCGCCGATAAATTCGAATCAAGACTGCCCTTCGAGCTCACTGACGATCAGCTAGCGGTCGGGACGGCTATCACCGCTGACCTGGCTAGAGCGCATCCCATGCACCGCTTGCTGCAAGGCGAAGTCGGTTCGGGTAAAACCGTCGTTGCCCTCCGTGCGATCTTGCAAGTCATTGACGCAGGGGGACAAGCGGCATTGTTGGCACCGACAGAGGTCCTCGCCGCGCAGCATTATTCCTCTATAAAGAAGATGCTGGGGAACCTAGCCGACCCAGGCCTCTTCGGCGAAGGCGAGGGAACTGGGGTCGCGCTGCTGACCGGTTCAGCCAAAACGGCTCAACGCCGGGAAGCCCTGTTAGGCATAGCCAGCGGGGAGACCGGCCTGATCATCGGCACGCACGCACTGCTCGGCGAACACGTGCGATTTGCCGAGCTCGGCCTCGTCGTCATCGATGAGCAGCATCGATTCGGTGTCGAACAGCGTGATGCGTTGCGGGCCAAAGGAGAAGTTGCGGTGCCTCACACGCTTGTCATGACCGCCACGCCGATTCCACGTACGGTGGCAATGACTGTCTTTGGCGACTTGGATATCTCCACCATCAGGAAGCTGCCGGCCGGACGCGCCCCCATCTCCACGCATATCGTTCCCATGCAGCTCACCGGATACCGGGACCGGCTTTTCTCACGGATACGAGAAGAAGTCAGCAAAGGGCATCAGGTGTATGTGGTCTGCCCGAGAATTTCGGAAACGGCAGCGGAGCAAGGAATCTTGGTAGCCACCGCCGAAGACGGGGCCAACCAAACCATGAGCGTTGAAGCAATGTTTGAGCTTCTTTCCACAATGCCGTCGTTCACCGACGTACGTCTGGAAGCTTTGCATTCGCAGCTTGACTCCTCTGACAAGCAGGACATCATGGATGAATTTGCAACCGGGCAGATAGATGTCCTGGTTTCCACCACGGTGATCGAAGTCGGTGTGGACGTGCACAACGCAACCTTGATGGTGATCATGGACGCCGAAAGATTTGGGATCTCACAACTTCACCAGTTGCGCGGTCGTGTCGGCCGTGGCGGATTGCCGGGTACCTGCCTGCTGACCACCTGGTTAGACGCCGATCACCAGTCGGTCAATAGGCTGCGCACCATTGAATCGACTCTGGACGGATTCGAATTGGCCGAAGCGGACCTTGCCGAACGCAAGGAAGGAAATATCCTTGGCGTTCAACAGTCCGGTAGCCGGTCAACACTGCGTGAATTGAGTATTATCAAAGATCGTGGCTTGATCGAATCGGCCCGTGACGACGTTCAGCTGCTCATGCAATCCGGGAATTGGGCCACCGAGAACTCGCAGCTCGCCTCGGTTGTAGGGTCGTGGATCGATCAGTCCACCAGCGAATTCTTGAATAAAAACTAATATCTACATTTCGAAAGTGGCAGCATCACATGAGCCGTATTATCTCCGGCATAGCCGGTGGCACTACCTTGAAGTCGGTTCCTGGAGATGCCACGAGGCCCACCACCGACAGGGTCAAAGAGGCTCTGTTCTCCCGGCTGGATAGCTGGAACGTCATTTCTTCGGCACGGGTGCTGGACCTTTTTGCCGGCTCCGGAGCCCTCGGGCTGGAAACCGCTAGCCGTGGCGCGCGTCAGGTCCTGCTGGTGGAGCTGGCGCCAAAAGCTGTAAGCGTGTGCCAGCAGAACGCAGCAAAAATCAACGAGGCCTTGAAGAGCCAGATTGCTTCGGTCCAACGAGGCAAGGTGGATTCTGTACTCGCAGGTTTCTTTGACGAAGAAACATCCTTGCCCCGAAAGACTTTTGACCTGGTCTTCATGGATCCGCCGTACCCCCTGACAGAGCAGGAGCTCTCGGCGACCTTGGAGAAAGTCTCCAGAGTGCTCGCTGAGGACTCGACCCTTATCGTTGAACGTTCCAGCCGTTCTCCTGAACCGCAATGGCCGTCGGGCCTTGAGAAGATTGCGGATAAGAAATACGGAGAGACGCACCTATGGTTTGCCGAACCGGTCCAAGGCTAGAGAGTGCTTGATCTCCGACGGATAGGGGCCTGCGGCTTGGCAAGCTTCGATAGCCGGCTCGTCGATCCCGGCATTTGACGCGGTAAGGATGAGGTTTCCGGGGAATCGCCGGGTGAACATTTCTGGAGTCGAGCTGAGCAGTACGTGGCCGAAGGCGGTTTGTGCGGCTGCCACCTGGCGATCGGTGAAGGCCAACGGCGGGTCATCTCCGATATTCACGAAGAGCAGGCCATCCACAGCCAGCGAGTCTGCAAGTTCTGCATAATACTCTGCGGTGGTCAGATGCTCCGGAGCCTCTGGTCCGCTAAAAATGTCGACGACAATAACGTCATAGAGCTCACCTGCCAGTTCTTCGTAAAGCACCGCACGGGCGTCGGCCACAACCGCCCGCAAATCGCATTCTTTTGGCAAGGGAAGGTGCGTCTGAACGAAGTCGAGCAGTTCGCGTTCGATGTCAACGGCAACATGCGTGCTATCTGGATAGCGCAGAGCACCCCAACGGGCTAAGGTCAGCGCTCCGGCACCTAAATGGAGGAACTTTAACGGTTCGGGCTCGGGGCGCAATACGCTCAAATGATTGGCTATCCGAGCCAGGTATTCATAGAAAATCTGTTCCGGATCAGCCAGATTTACATGTGACTGTTCGGCGCCACCAATGGCGAGAATCTTGGCACCGGGAACTAGGTCATCGTCATAAATGGTTGCATGGGCCTGGACACCACCGAGCCAGCGTTTGACGGGTTTATTGCTCATTTAGCGAGCTCTCCGGGTAGGTTTTGCAGCAGCTCTACGGCGCGTGTAATGACTTCGGGTTTTTTGCAAAAGGCAAAACGCAGCAGGGAGGCATATTCCGACTGATTTTCTTGGTGCGCAAAAACCGATAGCGGTATTGCGGCCACGCCGATTCGTGCGGGCATTAGTTTCGCCACGTCCACAGCGCTTGCTATCCCTTGTCCTTTGAGGTCGGCGACCAAGAAATAGGTGCCTTTGGGGCGCATCACCGGGATTCCCGCTTTTTCCAGGCCGTCGGCAAGTTGTCCACCTCGCGCACCGAGATCGGCGGAAAATTTGCTGAAGAATGAATCCGGAAGTGCCAGAGCTTCAGCGACGGCTGGCTGGAAAGCCGGCCCAGAGGAATACGAAAGGAACTGCTTGACTGTTCGTACCGCGGTAATGAGTTCCTGAGGCCCAGATGCCCAACCGACTTTCCAGCCGGTGAAGGAAAACGATTTGCCGGCAGAGGAAATCGTGACGGTGCGTTCAAAACCGCCGGCGAGAGTCGCGATGGGGATATGGGGAGAGTCGAAGGTGAGATGTTCATAGACTTCATCCGCCATGATGATGCAGTCATGCTTATGCGCGAGGGCAATGATTTCGTTCAGGACGCTCTCGTCGAAAACGGTGCCCGTGGGGTTATGCGGATTATTGACAATGATTAGTCGGGTCTTGTCGGTAACGGCAGCCCGGAGTTCTTCCAGATTCGGCGCGAATGATGGTGCTCGCAATTTCACTACCTTGTGGGCAGCATTTGCCAACCCAATCATGGCTGCGTAGGAGTCATAGTAAGGCTCGAAAGTGACTACCTCGTCGCCAGCCTCGACAAATGCCAGAATTGTCGCCGCGATAGCTTCCGTGGCACCGGTGGAGACGACTACCTGTGTATCCGGATCAATTATCAAATCATAAAAACGTCTCTGGTGCTCCGAGATAGCCTGCCGCAACGCGGGAATACCGCTGCCTGGAGCGTACTGATTGGCTCCGTCATGGATGGCCTTGACTGCCAATTCGCGAATTTCTTGCGGGCCTTCGGTGTCGGGGAATCCTTGACCCAAGTTTATTGCTTGGTGTTTATTTGCCAGGCCGGTAATCTCCTCGAAGATTGTGACCCCGGGTTCTCCCGTTGGTCCCAGCAGGTTTGCACTGCGTGCGGTACGCCGCCATGGCTTGGATTCATAGGTCATAGGTCAATTATGCTTCGTATCAGGAATTTGGCGTTAGGTAACACGCATGAATCGTTACGTGACAGCCCGTTCAAAATCACGCGCTATTAGCGGTTTGTTGATAGATTCAATATATGCGCAGAGCTGTATGCCCAGGATCCTTCGATCCCATTCACAATGGCCATGTCGAGATCATTGCCCGTGCGGCGAGCCTCTTTGATGAGGTAATCGTTGCTGTGTCGACGAACTACTCCAAGAAGTATCGCTTTAGCGAAGACGAACGAGTCGCCATCGTTGAAGAGACCGTAGGAGGTCTTCGCGGAGTTTCCGCAATGCCCATGGGCCAAGGGCTCCTCGCGGATTTCTGCAAGGAGCAAGGCGCCGAAGCTATCGTCAAGGGACTGCGCAGCACCGTGGATTATGCGTATGAGATCCCCATGGCCACCATGAACCGCCACCTCACCGGCGTGGAAACCGTCTTCTTACAGGCGGACACTAGATTTACTCATTTGTCTTCGTCACTGCTCAAAGAAGTGCAGGCACTCGGTGGCGATGTCGCTGAATACTTTCCACGCGCAGTGATCAAGCGATTGTCAAAAAAGAGCTAGAAACCTTGCACGAATGATGAAGACTGCTTGCTTCATCAGATTTAAATTACCTTTTGAGAACAGTAGGGATTATCAAAATGGCGTTGACTCCGAAAATTACGAAGGCAGTCATTCCAGCTGCTGGGCTGGGAACTCGATTTTTGCCAGCAACGAAGGCAATGCCAAAAGAGATGCTTCCCGTAGTCGATAAGCCTGCAATCCAGTATGTCGTTGCCGAAGCCGTGAATGCTGGGCTGAACGACGTGCTGATGATTACTGGGCGCAGCAAGCGCGCTCTCGAAGATCACTTCGATCGGGTCCCATCCTTGGAAGCATCCTTGGAAGCCAAGGGGGACGTGAAGAAGTTGCGCTCGGTTCAGGAAGCAACGGAACTTGGCGATATTCACTACGTGCGCCAGCGCGATCCGCGAGGCCTTGGGCATGCGGTCCTATGCGCAAAGCAGCACGTAGGGCAGGAACCATTCGCGGTTTTGCTGGGCGACGACTTAATTGATTCACGCGATGAACTGCTGTCGCTCATGGTGGAAACCCAGCAGAAGACCGGTGGGTCGGTGATCGCGCTTATGGAGGTCGAGCCTGAACAGATTAGTGCCTACGGGTGTGCGGACGTTTCTACTGTCGAGGACGAGGACTATGTGAAAGTTAACGCCCTGGTTGAGAAGCCAAGCTTGGAGGAAGCCCCAAGCAATCTGGCAATCATCGGCCGTTACCTGCTTCACCCCAGGGTTTTCGAGGTGCTTGAGCACACCGCTCCGGGACGCGGCGGTGAAATTCAGCTGACGGATGCTCTTCAGGAGCTTGCTGTGGGCAGCGATGAAGGATCCGGAGTGCATGCCGTAGTCTTCCGCGGCAGACGTTATGACACCGGTGACAAGCTGAGCTATCTCCAGGCAAACGTGACCTTGGCCGTTGAAAACGAAGAACTAGGCGCGGGCATGAAGACTTGGCTAAGGACGTTCGTCGCAAACCTCGAAGACTAATCGTAAGGGGCTACTCAGGATAATCACATTTATCTTGAGTAGTCTTTTTCTTTGCCCCTGTAGCGAACATAGAACTTGCCACATGGGCATACCCTAGATTTTCTTTGAGAAGCTGCAGGAATGAATACCCAAAACACAAGTGAAAGCTTTACGTCTCGTAGCGCTCGCTACGGTGTGGAGCGACGGCGGAAGCGCCGCCTGCGCGGCGTACTGTTATCCGTAGTTGCGGTTGCAGTCGTTGCAGCCTTAGGTGCAGGGTTCTACCTCTTTAGTCTTCAACATCAGTTCAATTCGAAAACCAATACCTTGTCCATCGACTACACCGATGAGCAGCAGAGTTCGCGACCCGTCAAAGATCCAGACGATGGCTCCATGAATATCTTGATGCTAGGTGTAGATCATGCTGATGATGAGCAATCGGACGCAGCGGCGCTAGACGGCGCGGTGAATCAGCGCAGTGACTCCATGATGCTGGTGCATATTCCAGAAAACCGAGAGCAAATTTACATCATGTCTTTGGTCAGAGATATGTGGGTAGATATCCCAGGATATGGCCAGAACAAGCTCAACGCTGCGGTGTCGCTTGGAGGGGTACCGCTGCTGATGCAAACCGTGGAAGGTCTATTCGACACGAAAGTTGATCACGTGGCGATGATTGATTTTGAGGGCTTCCGAGAGCTTTCCACGGCCTTGGGCGGCGTTACGGTTTCCAATGAGATACCCTTCACTGCGAATGACACCGACTACTTCTACCCAGCAGGAGAGATCACTCTTGAAGGGGATCGCGCCTTGCGTTTCGTACGCGAACGAAAGTCTTTCAGCGACGGTGATTACCAGCGAGTCAAGAACCAACGGACATTCCTCGTTGCGGCCGTGAATCAGATGCTGTCCAACGATACGCTCACCAATCCGGTGAAACTCTACGATATTGTCGACAAGGTTTCGCCCTACCTCACTTTCGACTCGCAATTCGACGCTGCGACCATGGTTGGTTTAGGAATGCAGCTTAAAAATGTGGACACCGAAAACCTGGAGATGTTCACGATGCCGACTGCGGGAAGCTCAACTAGTGCCGATGGTCAGTCAATCGAACTTGCCAGCGAACTAGCAGTCGCTCAAATTTCAGAGGCGCTGCAAACCGATACGATGGCCGAATATTTGGCTGAGTACCCGCCAGAATAGACGTGCTCAAGCGTCAGTGGGAGCAATTGCACTCGCGTACGAAGCGCGAAATCACGTGTTACCACCACTCGTAAACTAGACTTTGATCATCTGTGCTTACGAATTCAAGTAGTAGTTAGCATTCGACAAGAGGACATTTTGCACATGACAGTTGCGGAGGAAGCCGAGAAGTACGGCTTGCACCGAGTAGGGGCAAGACCGTCATTGGTCGATTACCTGAAGCAGACGTGGAGTCGTCGCGAGTTCATTTATGAACTTGCCAAGGCCCGACTTCAGTCTCAGAACGAACGTAACCGTCTGGGCATGGTTTGGGTCGTCCTGAAACCTACGTTCAATGCCCTAATGTATGGATTCATCTTTGGCATCTTGCAGGGCGGGAACCGTCCTGCTGATTTCCCTGTATTCGTGGTTATCGGAGTGTTCCTCTTCGAGTTCTTCACTACGTCGATGAATGGCGGGGCAAAATCGATCACCGGAAATACCGCGCTTGTACAATCATTGGCTTTCCCAAGACTGTCACTTCCTGTAGCTCAAGTCACCCAGAATTTCTTGACTCTTGTTCCAATGCTTGGTGTGATGTTCATTTATGCCCTCATCCTAGGAACCTCTCCAAAATGGACGTGGTTTGTGATCATTCCACTGGTGCTCCTATTTAGCGTTTTCAATATGGGTATTGCGCTAATATGTGCACGAATAACGGTTCACATCCGAGATTTTACGAACATATTGCCGTTGATCGGACGTGTTCTCTTCTATACCTCAGGCGTGCTATTCAGCGTCGATCGTATCCTCAATCAATGGCCTTGGATGCTTGCCATATTTGACTATCACCCGCTTTACCAAACTCTGACGATCGCAAGAGCAATGATTATGGACAATAGCCCTTACGATCCACACGCGTGGCTTGTCGTGGGCATCTGGGCCATCGCTACTCTGGTGGTCGGGCTTATTTACTTCTGGAAAGCTGAGGAGCGTTACGGCCGTGCGGATTAGTTTTGATGACCTAATAAATCCTGAATTGCATCCAGACTATGAACCAGAACGGATTTTTTCAGATGACACCTCATTTATCGATGTGGTGTCCGCAGATGACGTTAAGAGTCCGAACCTAAATATCGATTCGAGCCGCCAACCGGTAGTCATGGTGGACAATCTCCACGTCAAGTACCAGGTGTATTCGAGCGGCAAAGCTGTGGGAGCTTCAGGTGCTCGCCGGTTGCTCCAGTCGAATATGCGAGGCGTTAGAACGGTTCATGCATTGAAGGGGATCTCCTTCGTGGCTTATGAGAATGAGTCAATTGGCGTGATCGGATCAAATGGTTCAGGTAAGTCGACGTTGCTTAAGGCCATTACGGGCTTGACTCCTCCTGCTTCCGGAAGTGTGTTTGCAAGATCGCGTCCCAGCCTTTTGGGCGTCGGCGCTGCTCTTATCCCCGGACTCTCGGGAGATAAGAACATTACTCTTGGTGGACTCGCCCTCGGCTACAACCGTCAAGAAGTCGAGAAGATGCGCGAAGACATCATCAAGTTTGCCGAACTTGAAGAATTTATCGATTTGCCAATGCGCACCTACTCTTCCGGCATGAGCGCGCGACTTAAATTTGCGATCGCGGCGTCGAAGCAGCACGACATTTTGATTATTGATGAAGCCTTGGCGGTCGGTGACGCGAAGTTCAAAAAACGCAGTGAAGCGAAAATCCGCGAAATTCGTGAGAACGCGGGAACGATCTTCAACGTTTCGCATTCGATGAACTCGATCAAGGAAACCTGCAATCGCTGCATCTGGATTGAAAAGGGCGTCCAGAAAATGGACGGCGATCCCGATGCCGTTATCAAGGCGTACCAAGCACACTTGAAGAAGAAGAAATAAAGGGACGGATGACTGAATATCCTGGCGTTGCCTACGTAATGCCTGTGCTGAACGAAGCAGATTACCTCGACGAGGCCGTCGCTTCTATCTTGGCGCAGGACTACGAAGGCGACAAGGAGCTTGTTCTTGCACTAGGTCCAAGCACGGACGAAACGAATCTTGTCGCACAGCGCCTAGCGGCTCAAGACTCTCGCATCACTTTGGTTGATAACCCGCAAGGACGAACCCCGATTGCGTTGAATCTCGCCATCCGCAACTCGACTAATCCGATTGTTATTCGCGTCGATGCGCATAGCGAGCTGCCCGCTTCCTACACGAAGCAGGGCATTGAAACGTTGAATCGTGTTGGCGCACACGACGTGGGTGGCCTGATGGACGCCCGTGGGCGCACGGCCCTCCAGAGGGCGATTGCCGCGGCGTATCACTCCAAGTTCGGTTTTGGCGGACCTGCATATCATTCCGGTGCACCCGAGGGCGAAGCGGAGTCGGCGTACCTAGGTATCTTCCGTCGCGAAGTTTTTGAAGAAGTGGGCTATTTCGACGAAAACATGTGGCGTGCTCAAGACTGGGAGCTATGCCTGCGGATCCGGCAAGCTGGGCATAAGGTTTGGTTTGATCCGGAACTCAAGGTCGGCTATTACCCGAGAGACAACTTCCCGTCCCTGATTAAACAGTCATTTGCCTCCGGAACTTGGCGCGGGGAAATTGCGCGTCGTTTCCCAGAAGGCAAGTCGTTGCGCCATGACCTTCCACCATTGCTCCTTGCCGGGATTAGCGCGGGGATAGCTTCAGCAGTAATTCAGCCGTTGGCCGGTGAAAGACTTCCGAAGTCAGTCAATATCCTGCTGACGCTCAGTAAATCGATTCCGGTTCTCTACGGCGCGTGCACTTTGCTCGCCGGCTTCCGGGCCAAGGGAGAAGGCCTGAAAGAAAAGCTGCTTACCGCAGCCACCTTCCCGGCCATCCACCTTCCATGGGCCGCCGGCTATATCAAGGGCCGCGCAATGGGAGCAGGAAGCACTCTCGACAAAGGGCGAATCAAATGATCGCCGAACGCCCGGCTCGGCCCACGCTAGAAGAGCTGCGGGCCGTTTGCCAACCCCCTGAAGTCCGCGCGCGCAAGAACGCGGAGCACTGGACGGCTGAGCTGTACCTGCGCCATATCTCGATCTATCTGACCGCGGTGTTGGTCCGCACCCGAATCTCGGCCAACGGCGTTACCGGGTTGATGATTCTTGCCGGTTGGTGCATGTCCCTGGCACTGCTGATCCCGGGGATCTGGGGCCCGATTCTCGCTGTGGTTCTATCGCAAGTCCAGCTCTACTTTGATTGCTCGGACGGAGAAGTGGCTCGGTGGCGTGGTACGCAGTCACCACGTGGCATTTTTATCGACATGGTCGGTCACCATACGACCGAAGCCCTGATACCTATTGCCCTGGGATATCGCGTTTTCCTAGAACTCTCGGCAGCCGGAGCGAATGCAGCTCAAGCCTGGCCAACGTTGTTCATGGCCGGGTGCCTGGCTGTGTTGCTGGTATTGAACAGGTCCCAGTCACTGATGGTGCATGCCGCCCGGAGCATGGCTGGACTGGCTAAACTTCCAGATACCGCAGATGCGCGTTCAATTCCGGTGACATCCCTCGTGGGCCGCTTGCGTTCGCTGGCCCGCTTCTTGCCCTTCCACCGGATGCTTCACGCGGTGGAGCTCAGCTTGGTAATTTTGGCCTGCTCAATCATCTCTGCTCTGGTAGGTATTCCTGGAGTTGCCGAGAAATGGATGATTTGGATTCTCTTGCCTGCAACCGTCCTGGTTAACGTTGGTCATTTCATTGCGAACATGGCTTCGACACGGCTTAAAGCCAGTTAGTTCGAAGGGAGGAGGAAGATGTCTGAAAAGGAATTGCCTCGCGTCGGTGTCGTAGTGCTGACCATGGGAAACCGCCCCGCAGAGTTGCGGCGCGCTTTGGACTCCCTGCTCGCGCAGGAGTCTGTACAGATTGATGCCGTGGTCGTTGGCAATGGTTGGGATCCTGTTGATATCCCTGCCTCCATAAAGACGCATTTCCTTCAGGAGAATCTAGGAATTCCTGCGGGCCGCAATGCTGGTGTGGGTCTAGTAGAAGGCGAGTTCCTCTGCTTTCTAGATGATGACTCTTGGTTCCTTGACGATGATTTCTTGATTACCTCAGTCGAGCGTTTCAAGAGCTATCCGAAGATGGGCTTGCTGCAGCCGCGCATTACCGATCCGAAATCTTTCGAGAATGATCCCACCCGTTGGATACCTCGCCTGAATAAGCGCACGGCAGAAGAACCGAGCAAGGTTTTCCACGTGGGGGAGACCTGTTTGGTCAGCCCACGTGCCTTGTTTGACCAAACAGGCGGCTGGGCCGCAGGTTTTTGGTATGCGCATGAGGGAATTGAACTTGCTTGGCGTATCTGGGACACCGGACATTATGTTTGGTATGCCGGAGACATGAGGATCGGCCATCCGGTCGTGGACCCGCGTCGCCATGATGAGTTCTACCGGCTAAACGCACGGAACAGGGTTTGGCTGGCACGTCGTAATCTGCCGGCTCCCTTGTGCTGGATCTATCCAACTTCATGGCTCTTGGTAGAGTGCCTCAGGATGCGGAAAAATCGTTCTGCTGTCAGTCAATATGTCGCTGGTTGGCGCGCTGGCTGGCGTGGAAGCCCATGGCATCGAGAACCCCGGCCTAAGCTTAGATGGTCAACCGTGCTTAGAATGACTATGGCAGGAAGACCACCAGTACTTTAAGACTTATGGCGAGCGACAGAGCTCGCCACTCTAACTATGCACCAGCTAAATGGCGCGGAGGTAAACATGGCTAAAACAGTTCTTACTTACGGAACCTTCGACTTGTTCCATATTGGACACCTGAATATTCTCAAGCGCCTGAAGGAAAAGGGTGACCGGCTCGTAGTCGGCGTATCAACAGACGAGTTCAATGCGATCAAGGGCAAGAAGCCTGTTGTTCCGTTTGCGCAGCGTCTAGAAATCGTCCAAGCCATCAAGTATGTAGACTTGGCGATCCCGGAAGAGAACTGGGAGCAGAAGCGCTTGGACATCAAAAAATATGACGCGAAGGTCTTTGGCATCGGCGAAGATTGGAAGGGCAAATTTGATGACCTGGGCGACGAAGTTGAAGTAGTCTACTTGCCGCGCACCGCCGGCATCTCGACTACCGAGATGAAACGCGTATTGAGCGAATTCGATGAAAGGCACGTCGAGTCGTTGAAGAATACGCTTGATTCCTTGAGCCAGATTGTCAAAGAGCTTAGTTAGCAATCTTGAGTACGCGCCTCGTTCCCTACCCTCAGAAAGTTAACCTTGCCTACAGATCACTTTCCTGAAATTGCAAAGTCCGTCGTAAAAAACGCTCTGAGGGCTATCGGGCGTCAGCCAGCCGTGCGAACCGCGACGAAGCTGCTCAACCCAGTGGCCCAAGGCGGTCCCCGCGTTGGCATAGCTGATGTACCTGTTCCCGGTCGAGTCGCAATGTATTTCGGGGATGCCTCGAGCAAGATCTATCAAGTGGCTCAATGGCTACCTGTGTTAGAGAAACTCCACCAGAAGCAAGAGGTGCTTCTGATCTTTCGAACGCTAAGTGCATTTCGGGCAGCGTCCAAGCGTACGTCTTTGCCGAAGGTGTACATCCGGCGATACTCAGATCTCATGGATTTCTACGACGACAATGATCTAAAGCTCATTATTTACGTCAATAACTCGTACATGAACTTCCAGTCAATCGAACATCCGCGCTTGGTTCACGTGCACGTAAACCACGGCGAGAGCGACAAGCTGTCTATGGTTTCCAATCGGGCGAAGGCCTACGACAAGGTCTTTGTGGCTGGCCCCGCCGCGATTAAACGTCATGAATCAATGCTTGTTGATTTCGATTTCGACAAACTTGTCATTACTGGCCGCCCGCAGTTGGACATCGAGTTTGAGCCCGAGCTAGAACCAAGTTTGCAGATGGATGTAATGTACGCGCCAACTTGGGAGGGCGAGAACGACGACAATAACTACACCTCAATAGATCTTTACGGTGAAGAAATTGTTGACGCTCTCTTAGCGAACCCAAATTTGCGAGTCATCTATAAGCCGCATCCGCGCGTACAAGGAAGTATCGATCGGGCCGTGGCAAGGGCGCACGAGAACATCGTGGCCAAACTGGAAACGGCGAATGCCCTCGGGGCCAAGCACTTGGTGTGTTTGGAAGGGAATATCCTTTCAATGTTTGGTGCCACGGATGCGTTGATTACCGATGTGTCTAGCGTGGCATTGGATTTCCTGTACCTGCACCCTGCGAAACCGTTGGTGCTTTCGGATCGGAGGACCAACCAGGTGAACCTCCAGCGGGACGCTCCGGTCTCCCAGGCATGTCAAGTCGTAGACGCGAGCACGATCGGGAATGCTGCTGAGCTTCTTGAAACTGCGTTAATCAACAACCAGCTTCAAGAAGCACGAGAGGATATGCGTCGTTTCTACTTCGGGGAACTGGACCGTGGTGAATCAACGCTACGCTTTGAGCAGGTCATCGAGCAGCTGATTATGGAACGGGCGCAGAAGCTTAGCGGCATTCGGCAGTGGCATCGCTAGGAGATTGCCAGCGAATTCTAGGGATCGACGCACGTCAATTCGCGCTTCTCTGGTTTCCTCAGTCCATAGACTAGTTACGAACCTCTATGCTGACTAAGAAATGGGAAAATTCGTGGATCTCGCTCGATGGCGTGGCGCACCAAATGGGATGCTGCCGAGGCCACTGTTCCAAGAGACTCTTGCGTCCGAACTTGCCGGTCCCTTGCCGGGAGCGTCGTCCAAAGCTCCAAAAAGCCTGGAAAACGAAAATGCTGTTGGCGACCGGAATGGACGTGGCTATTTCTGGGATGGGAATTTCGCACGCTATGCCACGAATCAAGAGTCAGGGCACCCGTTGGAGACGGCGTTTCAATTACCAGGGATGTCCTCCTTCCCAACAGCTGAGCCTGGCTCGAACGCAACCTGCACAACTGGGGACGGGGGCTCTCGCAAATGGATTCGCAATTCCGGAGATATTCCGCTTAGGTGTTCACTTCCGTACCGATTAGCTTTACGGACCGGTCAGGGATATCCCATGGTACTCGACTACGCTCATTCAGATATAGGTTGTCGAAGTCTTTCAGCGCGGTCGCTTCAGCTCGCCCGGCGTAGCCTGCCGCGAATGTTCCGCTTGAACGAGATTCGGCAGCCAACGGACATTCGCCAAAGAACGCGCGTGGTGAAAATGCCAAGCGCAGTCGTTTTCCGCTCTCGTCATTCGTTCGAAAAGTAGATTGCGGCTGCAACGCCAGAATCTGAAAGTTAGTGACGCACAATTTTAAGGAATATCGTCAGTGGTTCTTAAGAAGCTTTCCGCACAATCGCTGGTCCAGTCGCTCGTCAGCGATGTCCGCGGCCAGCGGCTGAAAAGGAAGTCATTCCGCTACTACGCTGGTCATCACACGCTAGGCCTGGAATCACACGACGGTGCCCTGCTCGTGGACGCGGAGCTGAATTACGCTCCCTCCGGCGTCTCGGTGCTGCACGGCCGGACCCTCGTGCTCAGCGCGGACACGGATAATGTGGAGCGGGCGGACACCGGGCGGTTCACTGCCAAAGCAAAGATCGAGCTAGCAGCACTGCTCGAAGCGTGGGAAGACTACCGCGCCCAGAAAGCTGCAGATGCGGAGAATGCCGTCCCGGATGATGACGAGATTGCGGTATCCGAAGAGGCTGCAGTGGAGGACGAGGGTCTTCCCGCCGGCACCGTACGCTTGGCATTCAGCTTCAACTGCCCCTTTGAGGACTTGCCCACCGGGATCGCCTGGGTACAGCTAGAACCCAATGGCGAGCTGATGCGCCGCAAGGAAGTCAAGGCTCTCATCGCCGACGAGGCTCTGGTCCTCGAAGGTCCGGTGATCGCTCACCGCATTATGGGCAGGTTCGAAAAGACCGAACTGCGCAGTGCTGCCCACTTCCATGCCGGCGAACGCAGCGCCGGTGTCTACGTGAACAAACGCGCCGAGGTGTCCATTGGGCTGAACCGCGATGTTTCGCACTCCTACCGCATTCGAACCGACAAGACGCAAGTCCAAGAGGGAGTCTTCAGCCTCGCCGGGATTCTTGACACACAAACCGATCGGCTGACCGGCGCGCACTTGAGCATTGTCGGGCGCCGTTCCCAACTGGTTTTCGAGTCGCCCGTGGACCTGGCCTTGGACGATGCTCTTGCGGACCGCCGGTTTGGCAAGGCTACGTACTCTTGGAAGACTTCCTTGGACTTCTCCAATGAAGACTGGTCATTAATCGACCGGGGAGATAACTATGATGTCTACTTGATGGTCACCGCCCACGGAAGCGATGAACCACGTCGCATCCGTGTCACCAGAACTCCATTCGTGGTCCGTTCAACCACCCGTGCCGGTGCGGTACAGGTGGGGAACCAGACGCTGGCAATCTCGCCGTACTTCACCTTTAAGGCCAAATCCACGTCGTTGACTCTGGAAGTCTTCGACAAGGAGGCCTTCGCGGTCCTGGCCGATTCAAAGGCGCGGCATTTCCCGATTCTTGAGGCGGGGCGCAAGCCCATCTGGATTGTCGGAGAGCTGTCCTACAAAGCTCAGGACAATGGGCTGCACCTGTTCCGCTATTTGCGTGCCGAGCGCAAGGACATCGATGCCTACTATGTCATTGACGAGAATGCCCCGGATCTGCGCAATTTCGACTCGACGGACCATGTTGTTTTCCATGGCAGCAAAGAGCACTTCGAGTTGGCCATTAGGGCATCCCGATTTGTCGGCACCCATCATGCGGACTATCTGTACCCCACCCGTCATCAAAGCTTTTCCTCCCGGACCCGCGCAACCCGAGTCTTCCTCCAGCACGGTGTCATGGGCACCAAATGGATGGTGCCCAACTACGGAAAGAACTCCCCGGGCTTCACCACGGACTTATTCATGGTGTCCTCCGAACGCGAAAAGCAGTACATCGTCTCGGACTTCCTGTATTCCGCCGAAGATGTCAAAGTCACGGGCCTGTCGAGGTTCGACCCCCTGCTTGCCGAAGATATCCCAACCAACCAGAACATGCTGCTGATCATTCCCACCTGGCGGGACTGGCTGCAGAACGAGGAAGCATTCCTCGAATCAGAGTACTTGCAGCAGTGGAAGGATCTGCTCTCGTCTCCGGAACTCGCGGCATTGGCTGCCGAGCATTCGCTGGAGGTTGTCTTCAGCTTGCACCCGAATATGCAGCACTTCCGCGAGCATTTCAAGGATACTCCCGCGCGACTGATCGTTCAGGGCGAAGTCGATGTCCAGGAACTGATCAAAACCGCTGCGGTGATGGTTACCGATTACTCCTCGGTGGCTTTCGACTTCAGCTTCCTGCACAAACCGGTGCACTACTTCCAATTCGACCGTGCGCGCTTCCTGGGCAAGCAAGGCTCGCATCTTGACCTGGATGCCGAGCTGCCGGGGCGTATCGCGTTTGACAGCGCGACCCTCCTGCAGGATCTTGCGCAGACGATGGACCGCGACAAGGCCATGGAGGCCGAATACGTCCTGCGAGCAGATGCCTTCATGACCCACCGGGACCAACACAACAGCCAGCGAGTTACCGCTGAGATCGAGCAGGCCGCGTTGCGCCGCCGTGCACAGGACGGATGGAAGGCTGAACTGCCCGAGAAGCTCATGCGCCGATTCCGGAAGGACAAGCGCTACTTCTCGGTCATGCGCGCCCTGTTCAAGGCGGTGTCCCGCACACCGGCCGACGATAACCTGATTGTTTTCGAGTCGGGACTGGGCAAGCAATACGGCGACTCTCCGCGGTACATCTATGAGGAACTGGTGCGCAGCGGCGATACCCGTAAAAAGGTCTGGATCTATTCGGGTGCGCATCGCTTCACAGACGCCAACACGATCACCATCAAACGGCTCTCTCCCGAGTACTTCTGGTACTTGGCGAGGGCAAAATACTGGGTGAGCAACCAGAGCTTCCCGCACTACCTGCGCCGTCGCAAGGATGGCATCTTCTTGCAGACCTGGCACGGAACGCCGCTGAAGCATATGGCCCTGGACATCGAGGAGATCCATGGCCGCGATGAGGGATATGTCCAGCGTGTGCTCAATGCAACCAAGCAGTGGTCCCACCTCATCTCGCCGTCGCAGTACACCACCGAGATCATGAAATCGGCGTATTCTTTCTCAGGGATTGCCGCCGAACTTGGCTATCCGCGCAACGACATTCTCATGTCCAGCGACGCACCAGCCCGGGAGGCAAAGATTCGAGAAGGGCTCGGTCTTGCACCGGGAGTGAAAACCATCCTCTATGCGCCTACCTTCCGGGATGACGCAGGAACGGGCCGCGGACGATTCCGCTTCGAACTTCCCATGGATCTGGAGGAATTTGACCGGCGCTTTGGTGCGGACACCGTGCTGCTGCTGCGCATGCACGTGCTCGTCTCCAACGCGATCAGCATTCCGGAAGAGCTCCAAACGCGGATCATGGATGTCTCGAGCTACGCGGACATCCAGGAGCTATACCTGGCGGCAGACGTTCTGATCACGGACTATTCTTCCGTGTTCTTCGACTATTCCCTGTTGCGTCGACCGATCGTTTTCTACGCCTATGACTTGGAAAATTATCGGGATAACCTCCGCGGGTTCTATCTGGACTACCAGAAGGAAATGCCTGGTCCGATTGTCGAGACCGAAACGGAGCTGTGGGATACGGTGCAGCGAGCTCTGGATGGCGAGGACATTGGGGGAGTGGACCGTGAGAGCTTCATTGCCCGTTTCGCGCCACACGACGACGGATCAGCCTCACGGCGCGTCGTTGAACGCTTCTTCCCACGCAGTTCATAGCTGGCCAGTAAGGCCCGGCATCGATCTATCGATGCCGGGCCTTACTTCGGATGGCAGCCAACACGGCTGAAATATAGCTGATTGTCCCGGTAAATAGGGAAGAATCATCAGGTAGCTCGCGAGCCACCGATGGACAGCCTGCGTGATCCAGCACGGGCCGATGGTTAAAGGAACATTGTGAATAGATTTAGTACCCGCGTCATCCTAGGAATTGGACGACGTATCGAACATCGCGGCAAATTCCGCCTTGCCGCAATATTCTATGAACGGGCGCTGGCGACGAAACTCCTGAAATCCGACGAAATTCGCTTCCGGCTCGGTTTCTGCCAGTTCAAGATGAAGAAATATTCCTTGGCCATGGTTAATATGGAATCCGCCATTGCGCACCAACCGCACCGCTTCGGCTGGATCCAAGCCCTTGCCATGAACATGCAGCGGATGAAAAAGTTCGACCGCGCCCTGGAACTGTTCGCGGCGGCTTGCGCTGGACAACCGCAAAATATTCGGTGGCACACCCGTTACGCCAAGTGCGCGGTTGCTGCCCGCAAGAAGGATCTTGCCGGGTCAATATTAGAGAATCTCGTCGTCAGGTTCCCCTCCGAGCCTTCGAGCTCCTCGTCCCTCGCAGATCATCTGCTTCAAACCGGGCAGCGGTGGCGTGAGCTCGAAGTACGCCAGGCGTACGCCCCGGTGCACGAGCTTGAAGCCAAGTGGATGCTGCTCACCGGCCAGGCGGCACAATTCATGGCTCGGTTCGAAATATCCCGAGACTATTTCCAGCAGGCCACGGCCCTGGATCCGGAGTATTCCAAAGCCTGGTATGGCCTGGCTCGTGCCTACGAGGAACTAGGCGAATACGAGAACGCACAACGAGCCGACGCCCAAGCCGTGCTCACCAGCAATGACGAACAAATTATGACGCTGGGTGTCGGACGGTTGCATGAACGAGCAAACGACTGGATACGAGCCGCGGAATCCTACCGGGATGCGTTGGCCGCCTCCAACAGCCCGGGGACGAGGCAAGGACTGAACTATCGCGCAGGCGAAGTGAACAGCAAGCTGTTCAATCTGGAAGCGGCAGCCAAGCACTTCGGCGACGCTCGCGAAGCCGCCACTACGGTCGAAGAGCAGGTGCTATCGGCCTACGCCCAAGCCCGGGTCTACGCCCGCGCCGGCAATTTCGCCGGTGCCGCGGATACCTACTCGAGCTTTGTCGAATTGTTGCCGGAGCAAAGCCGTGTGGAAGAACCTGTAGCGCTCTACCGTTATGCCCATGCGCTGCACCGAATGAACGATTATGAACAAGCCGCAAGAGTGTACCTTCGGGCGGCTAGCGCGTGGGGCTACCTCGACGGAACGCTGAAGGTCCCGGCCGCAGCCGGGCCACGCGCCGCCCACCATATCGGCCTAGCTCAGGCGGCCGAAGAACGCGGGCAGTGGGATGACGCCGCGGGAGCATTTCGAGATGCGCTTTGGCACGCCTCTACGACCCAGCGGACGTGGCAGGCACGGGCAGGACAAGCGCTAACCAAGATTGGTGAGCCGCAAGTTGCCTGCGGCTATTTTGAGAATATGCTGCTCTTCACCGAGATTTCGGTGGCAGGTCTAGGAACCGCACTCAAGGGCGTGGGGCGGCACCGGGGCGCCTTATACATTCACGCGAGCGAACAGCTTCCGCTGGATGAGAAGCTGGTGCTTTTTGAGTCTTCTCACGGAAAAAACGTGCATTGCCACCCTCTGGCCATTTACCAGGCCATGCGCCAAGACGAACGCTTCGAAGGGTTCCGCTACGCGTGGGTCTACAACGATCACAATGAGGTCCCTGCGCAGCTTTCGGAAGATCTGGATGTAGCGATTATCAAGCAACACTCGGATGCTTATATCCGGGTGCTGGGAACCGCTAAATTCCTGGTGAATAACGCTACCTTCCCGGCATATTACTCAAGGCGCGAGGGGCAGCAGGTACTGAATACCTGGCATGGCACCCCGCTTAAATTCATGGGAAAGCTCGTCAAGGGCGCCGTTGGAGAACATAGAAATGTGCAGCGCAACTTCCTGCACACCACACACCTGATGGTGCCGAACCGGCACACGCTGAAGACGCTGTCGCAGGATCACGACCTGGACGGGATGTTCCCGGCTACGGTGGCACTGACCGGTAGCCCACGTGTTGACTCGATGGTGAACCTCAGCGCGCAGCGCCGTGCAGAAATACTCACCGAGCTGGGGATTGATCCGCAGAACCAAGAACCGGTCGTGCTCTTTGCCCCCACCTGGCGCGGACAGCTCAACGACCGAAGCTATAACGTGGATTCGTTGGTGACGGACGTAGCCAAAATGGCGCGCGGCGACCACCAGATGCTGTTCCGCGCGCACCGCTTCGCTGAACAGCTCATTGGCGACGCGCAATTGGACGCCACAGTGGTTCCGGCATCGATTGATACCAACGAACTTCTAGCAGTTGTCGACGTGCTGATCACAGACTATTCATCGATTTTTTATGATTTTCTCCCGGCGCGAAAGCCCGTACTCTTCTACACCCCGGACTTCGAAGCTTATGATGCCGAACGCGGGCTGTATTTCGAGCGCGAAAGCTGGCCCGGAGAAGTCAGCGACAACATTGACGATTTGGTCAGCAGCCTGTGCCAGACGCTGCAAGCCCCAGCAGGCACCACGCACCCAAATTTTGAGGAGAATCTTGCAGAGTTCGCTCCGATGGAGGATGGAAACGCGAGCGCACGGGTCATCGAATTCTTCTTCTTCGGCGATCAGGCGCACGTACTCGCCCCAGAGGCCGACACTCGGACCAAACTCCTCTTCTACCAGGGCCCATTCAAGCCCAACGGAATCGCAACGGCCTTCGTGAACCTGATTGGCTCCTTGGATCCCGACAAGTATCTCGTCGCGGTGGCAGTGGACATGAACGCGACGGGTTCCGACCCGGCGGCCATGGAAATCCTCAATTCGCTGCCCAGCCATGTGAAGGTGCTGCCGCGCGCAGGAGCCACGGCGATGTCCGCCGAGGAACGCTGGGTATCGGATTCTTTCCATGCCCAGCGCGGTTTCAGCTCGGCGGAGGCAGAGAATATTCATCTGGGCACCATGGCGCGGGAAATGAACCGCAGCTTCGGCTCCGCTCGCTTTGACATGGCCATCAATTTTGAAGGATATTCACGGTTCTGGGCCGCGCTTTTCGCCGCGGCCCACAGCCACGCAGCTAGCACGAGCATCTACCTTCACAACGATATGGTGGGCGAATGGCTGCTGCGCTTCGGCACCATGCCAGGCTTGTTCGCCACCTACGGGCACTATGACGCCCTCGTTTCGGTGACCGACAGCGTGGGGGAGATCAATCAACGGCAACTAGGTGAACGATTCGGTATCGACGAATCAAAATTCACCGTCTCGGAAAACCTGCTGGATCTGAACAAGCCTTCGGATTGGGCAGAACTGTCCGAACCGGTGCACGAGTTCAGCGGAGAGGGGTTGACGGTCTTCGCGAATATGGCACGACTTTCCCCCGAAAAGGGGCAGGCAAAGCTGCTGCACGCATTCGCTCGGGTGCACGCCGCTCATGCAAATACCCGACTGTTGCTCATCGGCGACGGGCCGTTGCGTCTGAGCCTCGAAGAGCAGATAACCGAACTTGGCTTATCCGGCCAAGTAGTTATCACCGGTCTGCTAGCCAACCCGTTCCCGACCTTGAAATCTGCCGACTGCTTCGTCTTCTCCTCGGACTATGAAGGGCAAGGACTCGCAATGATCGAAGCGATGATGCTGGGCCTGCCGGCAATCTCCACCGACGTCGTCGGGTCGCGCAGCGTCTTGACCGGAGGATTCGGACTGCTTGTCGAAAATTCCGTCGAGGGATTGGCCGAAGGCATGGAACATCATCTCAACGGGTACAAGGCCGAGCTTGAGTTTAATGCCGAACGCTACCAATTGCAGGCCCTAGAACAATTCGAAACTCTGGTGAAATCGCCAGTGCCTACCGGTTCGCGCCTGGGCTAGGAGTCGAGCAGGGCGAGCGACTCCGTCAGGAACCGCGTCATGCTCGCGCCGGGCGTGATGTCCCCGAAGTACTTCTCAATGAGGGCATCACGTTCGGCATCCTTGGTTTCCAGCGCTTCACGGACTAGACCTGCAGTGTGCGTGGCTTGAACTGAGCTTAGGCCCGGTAGCTGTTCCAATGCGGGGGAGTCGGCCACGACAGCCTCCGAGGACACAGGCGTGGTGATGAATATGGGTTTCCCGGTAGCAAAGAAATCGTAGGCTACAGCCGAGATGTCCGTGATGCAGGCGTCCGCTTTATGCCATTGCCATCCCCAATGCGCGGTGTCGTCAAAGAGCAACCGTCCAGTTGATTTCGAATTCGCCGAATTGAGTTTTTCCCGGATCTTGGCAACGTCCGCGCCGTATTGTTCAACGTTGACCCCGGACCGAGGATGCGGGCGGAAAATGACGTTGAAGCCTCCGTCATTGATCAACGAATCGATGACCTGCACGCCGTGGCTCGATACCGATCCGTAGTTCATTGACGGACGGTCCCCCTCCCAGGTGGGCGCATAGAGCACCGTGGGCAGCGCGCTATTCAGCGCATAGGGAGCCAGATATTCCGCATCAATCTGCGGCCGGCCAACCAAACGGGTGCGCTGCTCGACGTCATAGCTACGCAAGTTCAGCGCTAACCGGTCACGAGCGGCCTGGCCTGCACTGAATACATAGTCATAGGCTTTGAGCTGGTTAGACCACATATAGGCCTTTTCGCTCTCCCCATGGCAGATGAACACGTGGTTGGGTTCGTTGAAGCGGAGCATCTGGAAGTTGCGGATGTTCTGATTGATATAGAACACCACGTTGAGATTCTGGGAATCAACTAATTCTTCGATATCGCCAATTGTGGGGGCAAGATACACGGGAAGCGGGCATTCTTCAGACAAGGCCAGCGCGGTACCGGCGTTGCGGGTAATCACCACCACCGGAGCGGACTCGGCCAGGTGCTTTAACGGCTCATACCACTGGCGGATCTGATACGCATTGACCATCGCATCGGCAAAGTAGAGTGCCACCCGATACCGTAACTCACCGGTGGGCTGATGGAATAGGTGCCGAGCGTGCCGCTGGACGTAAGCGCGATGCTGGCGGGCGTCCAAGCGCATCTTGGCAAATTTAGCTGCACCGGCCAAAACTGGAATCGCGCGCATTTATCCCTCTCATGAACCTCAGAAACTCATGAATCATTCTATGCAAGAGATTATTTCGGTAATTGGTAGACAGGCCAAATGGACGAAAAATTTCAAATCGTGTGATGATCATGGGCTCATGCGAGCAAAAATCGCGGAAATGGGCGCCTTCTTGTCTTGATGCAAGAGGAAGGTGCGATATTGTGTGTTTAGTGCAACATTGATTCTATGCCGTTTGAAGCGTTCCCGGTTTGGGAAGTGAGCTTCAATCAAGCTAAGATGAAATGTCGGACTATGTTTTTATAGGAGTCATCATTAGCGATAAGCGTTCTGATCGATCGTCACATGGCGCACTCGATCGCAACTCGCCATTGGTTATATCAGCCATGGACCTTGGCCGAGCGCCAGGTTCCATGAAGGCTCTTAACGAACAAGTTCCGGCACCCGCTGATGTGGGTAACGCACTCATTGGTATTCGTGGAGGATCTGAGATTTCCTTAGATCTTCGCCTCGAAGCTGTGCACGAGGGAATTTTGGTATCCGGCATTGCCACGGTGGAAATCGCTGGCGAATGTGGACGGTGCCTTGCGCCTATCGGGTTCAACTACGGGGCTGATATTCAGGAACTCTTCTACTATGAAGAGAGCGATGAATTCGAAGAAGATGATGATGTAGATCAGTATTGGGTTGTCGGTGACTATATTGACATCGATCCGGTATTGCGGAACGCAGTGGGCACAGCCCTACCGTTCCAGCCGGTATGCCGGGATAATTGTTTGGGCCTCTGCAATGAATGCGGAGTCAGCCTCAACGATGAACCTGAGCACCACCACGAGGTAGTAGATCCTCGTTGGGCAGCGCTTGCGCAGCTGTCCGAGGCCGCCACAGAAGATGTGGCAACAGATAAAACGTCAGACGAGAGAGAAGAGAAGTAGTCGTGGCTGTTCCAAAGCGGAAGATGTCCCGTGCGAATACTCGTGCCCGCCGTTCACAGTGGAAGGCTACCGCACCGAGCTTGGTGAAGACCGTTGAAAACGGCCGCGTAACCTACAGCCTGCCTCACCAGGCAAAGGTTGTCACTGACTCAGCAGGTACCGAGTTGTTCCTTGAATACAAGGGTCGCAAGGTCGCAGACGTCTAAGACATGTCTTCTAAAGAAGAACTTTTGAAGCGTCTCGGAATCGACATCGATTCCGAGACGCTTCATCTTTCGTTGACCCACCGTTCGTACTCATACGAAAACGGTGGCATACCCACTAATGAGCGCCTAGAGTTTCTTGGCGACTCCATCTTGGGCTTTAGCGTTGCAGAGCACCTCTATAAGACGTGCCCCGATCTCCCTGAAGGGGATCTAGCAAAGCTCCGTGCCGCAGTAGTCAGTACCCGCGCCTTGGCAGATATTGCCCGAGGCCTCGAACTTGGACAGCACATTCTCCTGGGCCGCGGTGAAAGCCAGTCCAACGGTGCTAACAAGTCTTCCATCCTCGCAGACACCGTAGAGGCCCTTATCGGCGCCGTCTATCTGGTGCACGGCATGGATGAAGCGCGTGACATGGTGATGCGCCTCGTCGGCCCGCTGCTCTCCGACCCGCAACTGCTCGGTGCCGCCACCGACTGGAAGACCGTTATCCAAGAAGAAGTCGCCGCCGCCAAAAACGGTGAAATGCGCTACGCGGTCACCGGATCCGGCCCTGACCATGCTCGCTCATACGTAGCGGAACTGCTCATTGGCGATAAGCTGCACGGCAAAGGCACCGGTCCGTCGAAAAAGGAAGCCGAGCAAGAAGCCGCGCGGAACACCTGGAAGATGCTTCACCCCGGTGAAGACCTCCCGAAACACTAGGGCACGGATATGCCTGAGCTGCCAGAGGTAGAAGTTGTCCGTGAAGGACTAGATGAATGGGTTCGCGGGCGATTGATCGAATCTGCCCAGGTCCTGGATCCACGGTCCGTTCGGCGGCATGCCGACGGCATGCATGATTTTGAAGAAACCCTGGCCGGATGCACCCTGGCTTCGGTGGTACGTCGGGGCAAGTTTCTCTGGATGGACCTCGAAGGCCTTTCTGCGCCGGCAGCCTTAGTGGCGCACCTTGGAATGAGCGGTCAGCTCCTGGTCGAAGAGCCAGATGCGCCGGATGAAAAGCACCTGAAGGTCCGGTTGTCGCTCAGCGAACGCAGCGACGCACCATCCGAGCTGCGCTTCGTGGACCAGCGAATTTTTGGCGGAATGTTCCTGTCCCCGCTGGTACCGACCGAGGATGGGCATCCAGGCGGTGCCGGCAGCGATAAACCGTTTATTGCACAGGCCGCCGCGCATATAGCTCGAGATGTCTTGGACCCATATAGGGACACGGATTCGCTTTATCTTTCGCTGCGTAAACGCACCACCGATCTGAAGAGAGCGATTCTTGACCAGGGGGTGATCTCCGGTGTTGGCAATATCTACGCCGACGAGGCGCTTTGGCAGGCAGGACTATCGGGACTACGTAACACAGCGACCATCAGGCGCCCAGAGGTCGAACGCCTGGACGCGGCACTGATCGATGTGATGTCCCGTGCGCTTGAAGCCGGAGGAACCAGCTTCGACTCCCTATACGTCAATGTCAACGGCGCAAGCGGCTACTTTTCCCGGTCCCTGAACGCCTACGGTCGCGAGGGCAAGGCCTGCCAACGCTGCACCGGAAACGGACGAGAATCGGTGATCCGCCGAGACCCTTTCATGGGACGCTCCTCGTACAGCTGCCCTGTATGCCAGCCGCGGCCTCGGCGGCGCCGATAACCTATCTGCGAATTACTGGGTAAATTCGCTAAGTACTTTTTCGTTGAATGGCGCCCATGCGTCCACGGCCCATTGCCCGAACGGTTTATCGGTCAAAGTCACGCAAGCAAGCCGATTCTCTGGATCAACCCACAGGAACGTACCTGATTGTCCGAAGTGTCCAAAGGTCGTTGCCGGGTGGCTTGGGCCGGTCCAGTGCGGATTCTTGGTGGAGCGGATTTCGAAGCCCAAGCCCCAATCATTCGGATTCTGCCTTCCGTAGCCGGGCAGGATGCCGGCCAGGTTTTCAAAGTGGACGCTAGTCGCATCGGCCATGGTCTGCGGAGCCAGCAACGTTGGATTGAGCAATTCTGCTGCGAACAATGCAAGATCGGACGCGGTCGATCTGCCGTCCTTGGCGCAGCTTCCGGCAATCTCGGTATAGCTCATTCCAAGTGGCGTGAAGACGGCTTCCCGGGCGTATTCCGACATGCTCATGCCAGTTTCGCGTTCCAGATGCTCCGCCAGGATTTCAAACCCGGTGTTCGAATAGCCTCGTTTGGTTCCAACGGCAAAACGGATGGTGGTCGAGTCGAAGTCATAGCCGGCCGTGTGCGCCAGCAGGTGGTGAACCGTGGAACCCTCGGGACCCGCTGGATCTTCCAACGTCATCGCTTCTTCTTCCAGAGCGATGAGGAACGCATAGGTGCTCAGTAGTTTCGTGACAGAGGCCAATGGATAGACGCGCTGAATGTCGCCGTGCTGGTCGGATATCGCACCGCCTCCGTTGACCACGACCGATACCGCGTGATCTACTGGCCATTGTTCGATCTCGGCTAAGACGCTCATGATTTGATCAATCCCTCAATATTCCTTCTCGTGAAAGCGAGCGGGAAACACCCAATCGAGGCATCGCTTCGCTAGAATTACGAGCAAGGATTGGATAGATTTCCCTAGCCAACCATAGCGACACAACGCCAAACATAGGAACTTTACGCCGTGCATCTGAAGACTCTCACCGTTCGCGGATTCAAGTCTTTTGCCTCGGCGACCACCTTTGAATTCGAGCCCGGCGTCACCGCCGTGGTCGGCCCCAACGGTTCAGGAAAGTCCAATGTGGTCGATGCGCTGGCCTGGGTGATGGGGGAGCAAGGGGCCAAGACCCTGCGTGGCGGCAAGATGGAAGACGTCATCTTCGCAGGCACCTCCGGACGTGCACCGTTGGGCCGTGCCCATGTGTCGCTGACCATCGATAACGCCGACGGCAAGCTTCCCATCGATTATGCGGAAGTCACCATTTCACGGACCCTCTTTCGCGCCGGCGGATCCGAATATGCCATCAATGGCTCGTCCTGCAGACTGCTGGATATCCAAGAACTGCTCTCGGACTCCGGTCTGGGCCGCGAAATGCACGTCATTGTCGGCCAGGGCCAGCTGGATAGAATTTTGCACGCCACGGCCGAAGACCGCCGCGGATTCATCGAAGAAGCCGCGGGCGTGCTCAAGCACCGCAGGCGCAAGGAGAAAACCCTGCGCAAGCTCCAGGGCATGCAGGGCAACCTGGACCGTCTTGAGGATCTGAATTCGGAGGTACGCCGGCAGCTGGCGCCGCTGGGACGCCAAGCAAAAATTGCGCGCCGCGCGCAGAGCGTGCAGCTCGATGTGCGTGATGCCAAAGCCAGGCTTCTCGCCGATGACCTGGTCTCGCTGAATAACAAGTTGGCTCAGGACATTGACGACGAGACTAAGATCCAAGCTCGCCAGCAAGAAACCACCCTCAAGCTGGAACATGTGAAGAAGCATGTGGCCAAGCTGGCCGGCGAAATGGAACTACTGGCGCCACGGCTCGGCCTGATCAACGATTCATGGGTGGCGCTGACTACCCAGTCCGAGCGATTCCGGTCCCTGGCCGCATTAGCACGTGAACGCGGGAAGCTGCTGGAAGGCAACCAGTCGCACTTCGATTCAAGCCGCGACCCGGACCGATTGGAATCCCAAGCGGAGCGCTTAGCCGAAGAGCTGGCAGAGCTCGAAGAATCGGTTGAAGACCGGCATGAAATCCTGGCCGAGGCAATCGAAGCCAAAGAACTGGCCGAGGAGCAATCGCGGGCCGACCAGCAGCGGATGGCCGCGCTGCTGCGCGCGGCCGCCGACCGCCGCGAAGGCATGTCGCGCCTGGCGTCCCAAGTCGCCTCGGCGCGCAGCCGTGTGGATGTCACGCGGGCAGAGATTGCGCGCCTGGAAGACGGGTTGCGCTCCTTTGACGCGGATCTCGACGCGGACGCGAAGTCGCACGCCGAGCTTTCGGTGGAACTAGAGCATCGCCTGGCCAGGGAATCCGCGTTGAACGACGAATTCGACCGCGCGGAAAAGGAATACTCCCTGCACACCAAGGCGCAGTCCGAAGCCGCCACGAAGGAACGCGAACTGTCGGTCCAGATCTCCGGACTGAAGGCCCGCCTTGACGCATTGCAGCTCAACACCAAACGCGACGATCATTCCGAAAGAATCATCCAGCAGGAGCCGGAGGCGATCTTGGGCCGCCTCGGCGAGCTTATTTCGGTCACTCCCGGATATGAGCAGGCAATTTCTGCAATCCTGCGCGAATCGGCAGAATCCCTGGTCACCCGGGATCAAGACTCTGCTCTGCAACTGCTTGAGGCCATCGGCTCGGACGAAGCCACGCATGCGAGCTTTGTCCATGCCTCGGTAACTCATACAAGCGTCCAGTCGCCAAGGTTTGCCGCGATCGCCGCCCGGGACGTCGTCGCTGCGGGACCGGAGATCGGCAATCTCCTGGACGCGCTGTTTACGCACCACTACGTCGTGGAGGATCTCACCGAAGCCGCAGCACTTCTGCATATCGACCCACGCGCTCAGTTCACCACCCTGGAAGGCACCACGGTCTCCGCATTGCGAAGCTCCGTGGGGGACCCGGCCGGTGCATCGCTGATCGCCCAACAGGCTCTGGTGGAGCAGACGGCCTCCGAACTGGCCACCGCCCAGCGAGAGCTGGAAGACTGCGAAGCCAGCCTGGCAGCCCGGGCCCCGGTGCTCTCCGAGGCGCAACTGGCTTACGAGGACGCCCAAGGTGCGCTGGCCGAGTCGGATGCCAGCATCGATGAGATCTCCAGCTACCTGGCCAAGCTTGGGCAGAAGCTTCGCACCGCGCGCACCGATAAAGAGACCTTGCACGAGCGGGTTCTGGCGACCCGGGAAAAGCTTGAACTCGAGCAAGAGTCCTTGGAAGAGATCACCGAACGCATGGAGATGGCTTCCGAAGACGAAGAGGAAGACGCCGTAGATGATGCAGGGCGGGCATCCTTGGCAGATGCCGCCTCCTCGGCCCGCCAGCGCGAACTCGAAGCTCGCCTCGCCTTGCGCAGCAGTGAGGAACGCGTCAGCGCCCTGCGCTCGCGCGTGGAGGGGCTGCGCCGGACCGCCGCAGCCGAGCGTACCCACCGCCAGGTGGCCGCCCGCCGAGCCGAGGAACGCCGGGCGCAAGCGGCCAACGCGCAACGCGTAGCGCAAGCCGCCGAACGCGTCTTGCAGTTCATCGAGGTTTCGGTGGGCCTGGCGGCCCAGGAACGCGAAGAGCTGACCGGCAAGCAGCATGATCTGGACCAGCTGCTTTCCAGCCAGCGGGTCGAAGCCGAGCAATTGACCGCGGAACTCGCCCGCCTTTCCGATGCGGTGCACCGCGACGAAATGGCGCGCGCCGAACTGCGCATGCGCATCGAGGCCCTGGAGAGCAAGTCCTTGGAAGATCTGGGGCTCTCCCCGGATCACCTGATCGCCAACTTCGGCCCGGACCAGCTGATTCCCGAAGAAGCGGACCCCGATGACAAATGGGCCGAGCTTCGCCAAAACGTGGATGAAGAAGGCAACCTCCTGGGGACCAAGCCCTTTGACCGCGCGGAGCAGGAAAAGCGGCTGAAAAAGGCCGTGCGGGACCTCGCGGCCCTGGGCAAGGTCAACCCGCTGGCGCTGGAGGAATTTGCGGCCCTTGAAGAGCGGCATAAATTCCTCAGCGGACAGTTGGAGGATCTGAAGAAGTCGCGAATCGATCTGCAGCAGATCATCAAGGATGTAGACGCACATGTGGAACGCGTCTTCACCGAGGCCTATAACGACACCGCGATTCAGTTCAAAAGAATCTTCGAGCGCCTTTTCCCCGGGGGAGAGGGCCAGCTGGTGCTCACCGACCCGGAGAACATGCTCACCACCGGTATCGAGGTCGAGGCGCGCCCCGTGGGCAAGAAGATCAAGCGGCTCTCCCTGCTCTCCGGCGGCGAACGCTCACTGACCGCCGTGGCGCTGCTGGTGGCCATCTTCAAGGCTCGTCCCTCGCCCTTCTATGTGATGGACGAGGTTGAGGCCGCACTTGATGACGTGAATCTGGGGCGCCTGATCACCGTCTTCGAGGAGCTCCGGGAAGCTTCCCAGCTCATTGTCATTACGCACCAGAAGAAGACCATGGAAGTTGCCGACGCGCTCTACGGGGTGACCATGCGCGGGGACGGAGTCTCCACGGTAATCAGCCAGAAGATGGCCCGGACCCAGGCCGTTTAGCATCTATTTCACGTCTGTCGATATACTGGCCATAGGCCATCTGGTCGAATTCAGTGACAAATGATTATGCGGGTGTTCCATGGCATTGTTCAGTAATCGTAAACGGGATAAAACCGTTGTTCCTACGGCTGCGCCCGGTTCGAAAAACGCTGGCGTGGAAACAGAACCCGGCACGGCGCCGCTGATCAGCGTGATCATCCCGGTCTACAATTCGATGCCCTATCTCACCGAGCTGCTGAATTCGCTGGAGACCCAGGATCTGGCAGCCGAGAAGTTCGAAGTCATCGCAGTGAACGATGGATCTACGGACTTCGGTGATGAAATTCTTGATATCTACGCCAAGCGGAACGCCAACTTCCGAATCATCCATCAGGAAAACAGCGGCTGGCCCGGCAAGCCGCGCAACGTCGGCATCGACCATGCCCGGGGCGACTACGTATTCTTCTGCGACGCCGATGACCGGCTGGGCTCCGAATCCCTGCGGCGGATGACCAGCTACGCCACCACCCATGACCTCGACATCCTCATACCGCGGATGGTCGGAATCGGCGGGCGCCGCGTCCAACAAGGATTCTTCGCCAAGACGCGTCCGGAGGTCTCCCTCGAATTCGTGCTGGCCTCTTTGTCCCCGCAGAAGATGATTCGCCGCCGGCTCATCGAGCAGCACCAGATACGCTTCCGCGAAGACAAGGTGCGCCTAGAGGACGGCATGGCGATGGTCCAAGCCTATGTGGCGGCCGAACGCATCAGCATCCTCGCCGACTACGACTACTACGAGATTCGGCTGCGCTCCGATGGGCAGAATATCAGCGTGGGGAAAATCGACCCGGCCGGCTACGTCGCTTCGCTCAGCCACATAGCCCGGACCGTACGCAACCACACCCAGCAGGATGCCGCCTATACCCGGCGCCTGATGGCAGGACTATTCACGCGCAAGGCCCTGTCCTTCTACGAAGGGCGGCGCTTCATGAAATACACGCCCGAGGCACGCCAAGCCTGGGTGGATCATCACCGGAAATACCTCGACGAGTTCATCGCCACCGACCGCGAGACGGTATTCAATCCTGCCCGGCTGGTCAAGGTCGAGCTCATCGCCCGCGGAGACCTGGCAGCTCTGGAACGCCTGGCCACCGGTGAAATCGAGGCCACCGCCAACCCGGTGGTGGAGAAGATCCGCGCCGCCGATTCCACTCTCGAGGTCGTGTTGACCTCACCGGCCGGAGCCCCGGTGCCCAAGGCCCTGCTGTTCGAAGACCGCGAGTCAAAAACTACCGTGAACGCCGAACTGGTGGCGACCGCTTCCCATACGTACGTCGCGAAGTTCGCGCACCACGCGCTGATAGCGCAGATCCCGCGCCTGGGCAATGCACTTGTCCACTACTCCGAGACGGACCGCCGCCGGATCAGCCTCCCGGAGGAAGCCGGAGAAGTGGTCCACGGGGGCGTGCGGGTCTACCGCACCGCCTACGGTTATTTGAGCGTGGATACACGAAAGGCCCAGCGGGGCTAACGCCCGCCGAGCCTCTCGGTACTACCTGGCTAAAATGGTCAGCAGATATTCTGCTGGCCATTTTTCTTATAGGCCACGGTCTCGTCCAGCACCACCGGGCCGCCGAGCAAGACATTGGTCCAGCCCTTCATGGACCGCATGGCGCTGGCCACGGAAGAGGGCATGCAGCTCTTCTTGGTCAGCAACAAGGGCGCATCATTGTAAGAAGCGATCACGGCACCGGTGAGCCCGTCCCGGAAATCGTCGGCCGTGGCCACAAACTGACGCTGCGAGCCCTTAGGCCAGAAGGTCTTGGCAATCAGCGCACTCGTGTCATAGCGCGTAGCACCTTCGTAGCGAATCACCTTCGCGTTGGGAACCGCATTGCGTACCTGGCGTTCGGCCTTCGCGGAGATGGCGAGCGGGCCGCCGGCCAGATACACGCGCGTTGGCTTCAGGCGCTTGAGTTCGCGAATGGTTGCCGCCGGAACCGAGGCTTTCTTGGTCAGCAGCATCGGGGCCTCGCGTCCGGAGGCCACGGCTGCCAGCGACATCGCGTCTTCGAATCGCTCGCCGGTGGCCAGGAACACCTGGTTGGAGCTCTTCCAATTCTTGGAAATCAAGGCGCTGGTGTCGTAGAGGTCGTTGCCCCAAATTCGGGTCACCGGGCCGTAGGCTTTAATCTTCTTGACGGTACTCTCGCTGATGGCAATCGGACCGCCCAAGACGACGATGTTCTTTGGCTTCAACCGCTTCAGTTCGGCGGCCACGGAAGAGGGCAAGGAATTCTTCTGCGTCAAGAGCAGCGGCGCATTTTTCAACGAGGCAAGGGGCGAACCGGCGAGGGCGTCGGGGAAGCGTTCGCCGGAGGTGATCACCACGGTGGATGCCGAGGACGGGAAGGTGCGCTTGGAAATCGCCACCGGGGTATCGAACCAGCGGTGCCCGTAGAGCCGTACGGGCTCCAGCCGGGTAGGCCACACATCCGCATTGCCAAGATATGAGGTCACCATCCGGTAAGGGGTGCTGCGCGTGTTCTTGGCGAAGTCACGCAGCGAGGTGAGGTCCCCGTTCCACACATTGGCATCCACATTTTTCGCGCTGCCAATGAGGTTCGAATTCGATGAATACTGCCACACGTTGAAGGTCTTCCATCCTTCGGGAAGCTCACGTGGGTTCTTGGGAACGTTTGCGGTGGGGAAGACTGAAACATGCAGCGGCCAGGACTTGAAGGCCTCGGAATCGCCGGTGCACCTATCCCACCAGGACTGGGCGGTGTAGATCATCGGCAGGCGTCCGGTGCTCGCCTTGATGGTACTGCCAAAGCTCTTGATCCAGTTCACCGTCTGGGCTGGGGTCATGCCGTAGCAGACATCGCCCTTGCCCTGCGGGTAGGCCGTGGCCGAGTATGGGTTCCATTCGATGTCCAGCAGCGGAGGCATGGTCTTGCCATCGGCTGACCATCCGCCACCATTGGCCAGGAACTCCTTTGCTTGCGCGGCACCCGAAGAGTGGGCCGGCATGGCGAAGTGGTAGGCGCCGCGGATGACTCCTGCGTTGCGCGAAGCGGCGTAGTTCGCATTGAACCTTGGATCTTTGAAGAGGGTGGAAGGCCATGACTGGGTGGCCTTGATGTAGCCGAAGCGCGCACCATTCTTATAGGCCTGCGTCCAGTCGACGGTCCCTTGGTGGTGGGAGACGTCGATTCCCAATGGACCAGGCGGGCGCCAGGTGCGAAGTTCTTCGAGCGACCCCGGCACCGCGAGGTCCAGCTCTTCCTGCTGCCCGGTTTCGTCGGCGACCTCTTGCGCTAGGTCGGCGAGCTCTGCCAGCGTCGGAGCGGTTGGATCCCCGGACTCATCGATACGCTTCTGGCCTTGGCCCATCCTCGCGTCGATGAAATCTTCGCCGAGGGCATCCAGAGCCAGGTCGGCCAGCGAAATACGTTCCTCCGCCGAAAGATCGGTGCGCTTGGCTAGCCCGTCTTCAATGGCCTTGGCTGCAGACCCGGCAAGGCTAGGGGCGCTTGCTGGCGCCGAAGGTTCGGGGCTCGCCGGCTCTGCGGAGCCGCTCGGTGATGGCGTGGGGGAGGGCGAAGCGCTAGGGGCGGTTTCTCCCGTAGGTTGAGCCACGGCTGGTGCTGTGGCGGCCAGCGGCAAAACTAATGCCGCCCCCAGGGATAGCGCAAGCAGGCGTGTGCCTGCCCGACGGTGTTCAGGCATAAAATCTCCTGTAGGGAATGCGAGTGTGTCAGCGGTGATTCCCCACAGTCTATAAAACCGACAAACGAAAGTCGCCCTGTTCCGCGTGCGGGTCCGGGAGACTTCAGTTATTTGCCTTGGTTTGCGTTCTCCGCGTCAACGGCAACCGGGCGAATGGTTTTGGGGACCAGCAACCACGCGACCACGCCGACGAGGCAAGCGGCCCCCGAGGCGCTCAAGGCCACCTGGTAGCTGATGGCGTCCGCCATGGCCCCGGCGATCAGCGGGCCGATAATGGCCCCGAGATCCGTAAACATCTGGAATCCGGCCAGCGCCTTGCCGCCGTTGCGCCCCGAGCCAATGACATCTGCCACGGCCGCCTGCTGGGCTGGGCCCAAGATGCCGCCGCCAAAACCAGCCAACACCGAGAGGATGATGAACCCGGCCAGCGAGGTGAAGTATCCCATGGCCACAATGGAACCGAGCAGCACCGTCATGCCCACCAGGATCGGGATCTTTCGTCCGATTCGATCCGTGAGCTTGCCCGAGAAGGTCAGCGCGATTCCATTGCCGACGGCAAAGATGGCTAGCGAGACGCCGGCGACCTTCGGACCGAGGTCCTCGCCGAAGACCGCCAGGGCGAAGAGCGGAATCATGCTGGTGCGAATGCCAAAAGCCATCCATCCATAGCTGAAGCCCGAGGCCAGGGCCGCCCGGTAAGCCGGTGAACTCAAGGCTTCGCGGGTGGTGACCACCTCCACCGCCGAGGCGGCGCCGTTCTTTGCCGGATCCTTATCCAGGTCACGCCGGCGGCCCAGCGCAAAATAGACGACGGCCGCGGCGATCACCAGAGCCGTGCCGTAGATGACAAAGGGGATGCGCATGCCAAAGGGGGCCAAGAGGCTGCCCAGCACCGGGCCGATCACGTTGCCGAGCAGGAAGGAACCGGCATACATGCCGGAGATCCGGCCGCGCGATTCATTCGGTGCCAGACGGGCGATGAGCGCCATGGCCGAGATGGTGAACATGGTGGAGCCAAAGCCGCCGAGCCCACGCGCGATCAACAGCTGCGTGTAGTCCTGGACTACCGCGCACAGCAGCGTGGAGACCGCAACCAGCAGCACGCCGGTGACATAGATGCGTGGTTCGCCCAGCTTGCCCACCAGCACGCCCGCGACCGGGGCGAAAATCAGCCGGGTAAACGCAAAGATGCTGACGATCACGCTGGCGGCGGCTGCGCCGACATCAAAGCTCACCGCATACTGCGGCAAGATCGGTGCAATGAGCCCAAAGCCCAGAGCAATGATGAAGGCTGCGACCAAGAGGATCCCGATTTCACGGGGGATTGGCGGACGTGGCTTAGTCGAACGTAGACGTGGCATGGTGACCGGTTCCAAACTGTCATCGCGACAGCGTGGCGAGACCTTTCTTGAGGACAATGAAAACTGCTGGCGGTAAGGCCACAGCAAGTCTATGCCGTCTTGGCGAAGCGGCGTCCAACTGGTGACCGAAGACTCGTGCGGGCCCTAAGCGCATCGGCTTGGCAAGACTGTGAGAGAATTTCACTCGTGACCGATCAGCTATTATTTACCATTATCATTGTCGCGGTCATCGCCGTGGTGGCCATTGGTGTCATCGCGTTCGTGGCCAAGGGGCGCAAGCCCAAGACTCCGTACACTTCCGAGCGCGACGCAGACGATACGCCAACCAGCGCGTCCTCAGCCGAGCCAGGCGATACCCCGGCAGAGGGGCAGAGCCCAGCTGGCGCAGTACTGACCGAAGAACCTCCCGTTGAGCCGGCGGCTCCCGCCGCCCCGGCACTGGATGTTCCGGAGCCGGTGCAGGGACGTCTGGCGCGCTTGCGCGCTCGCCTGACCAAGTCGAACAACATGTTCTCCAAGGGCCTGCTGGCCCTGCTCAGCCAGGACTCGATTGATGAGGACGTCTGGGAAGAGATTGAAGAGACCCTGTTGCTGGCGGATCTCGGCACCGAACCAGCCCTCGAACTCGTGGACGCCCTGCGCGAGCGAGTGAAGGTTGAAGGCAGCCGCGACCCGCAGCGGGTGAAGGCAATGCTCCGTGAAGAGCTGCTCAAGCTGGTGGACCCCTCTCTGGACCGCAGCTACCTGCCTGCCCCGCATCCGGACCGTCCAAGCATCATCATGGTGGTTGGCGTCAACGGTGTCGGCAAGACGACCACCATCGGCAAGCTCGCCCGCGTGCTGGTTGCCGAGGACAAGGACGTTTTGCTCGGAGCGGCGGATACCTTCCGTGCCGCAGCCGCAGAGCAGCTGGCTACCTGGGGTGACCGGGTGGGCGTGCCTACCGTGCGTTCGGAGATCGACGGGGCGGATCCGGCATCCGTAGCCTTCGAAGCGGTCTCGGCCGGCATCGACCAGGAAGTCGACATCGTCATGATCGACACCGCCGGGCGCCTGCAGAACAAGGTTGGCCTGATGGACGAACTTGGCAAGATCAAGCGCGTGGTCGAAAAGAAGGCAACCATCGATGAGGTGCTGCTCGTCCTGGACGCCACTACCGGTCAGAACGGCTTGGCCCAGGCCAAGGTGTTCTCCGAGGTCGTCAACGTCAACGGCATCGTGCTGACCAAGCTTGACGGCACCGCCAAGGGTGGCATCGTCGTGGCCATCCAGCGTCAGCTCGGTGTTCCGGTGAAGCTCGTGGGTCTGGGTGAGGGCCCGGATGATCTGGCGCCCTTTGATCCAGAAGCATTCGTGGACGCATTGCTCGAAGACTAATCTTCGAACGTCGGCAAAAGGCACCTGGCCCTGTACTTCGGTACAGCGCCAGGTGCCTTTTGCATTAACCGGCTTTGGCCTCTTCAATAAGAACTTAAAGCTATAAGTGTTGTACTAACGCCCGCAGAGGCCTATCATCGAAGGCCACAGGTCCGGTGCGACCTCAGCTGGCGCAGCCGGATAACTTGGACTCCCGCAATGGCGCGGGGATCAGAGGGACATTTCATGGCATCTGAACATCTCAAACCCCGCAACGCGCTGACGGTGTGGGTGACATTGTGCGCCATGCTGGCCTTCGGGTTGACCGCACCGGCTGCCGCCGCTCCAACGAATTCTGGGCCCGAAGCACAGAACATTCGCGTAGCGACCGGTGCCTTTGACCCCGAAAATGCGCCACCATCCAAATACATTAAACGAGTCACCGAGACACGAACCACGGTCAACCTGAACCTGCGCTCCCAGCCGACCACTAATTCCACCTCCTACGGGGTGATGAGCAAGGGAACGGTCGTCACGCTGACCGGCACTACGGACGGTACGTGGAGCCAGTTGAAGTGGGGATCCATGACCGGATGGGCCGCCAGCCAATATCTGGAAACACGCACCTATACCAAGGACGAATCGGTGCGGTACATGACCTCATTCACCCAGATCTTCGCGGAAACAAATTACAACCGTGCGATTGGCGGGGTTAATTTCCGCACCCAGGTCAGCCTGCTCAACGTCAGCGGTTCGTGGTCCCAAATCAAAACGGCCTACTACTACGGCTGGGTGCCATCATCCAAGGTCACCAAGGTGCGCCCCGCCAAAGCGTACCGCTACGTCTACAAGAGCGGCCCCGTTTACTCCCACCAGGACAAGAGCAACTCGAAGGTCGTCGGTCGCATCCACCACTCCGAAAAATACGAGTATCGGCGCTGGGACTCCGCAAACCGGCGCGATGAAATCCTGGTCGGCGGCAAATGGGTTTGGAGTTCGGTGACCGACAGGCCGTATGTCTCACCGCAGTACCGCTACGCACAGGAAAATGGAAGCACCTACAACAAAGCCGATAAGTCCAGCGACACCAAAGTCGGAGCCATCTCGCGCGGCACCAAGGTGCGTTGGGGCGCGTGGAGCTCGGCTAACCGCCGGGACGAGATCCTGCACAACGGACGCTGGGTCTGGACCGGGGTCACCAACCGCATGAAGCCTCCCGGCTATATCCCGGATACCGTTTCCGTTTCACCTTACGGACGTTTTGGCTCCAAGAATGCTCCCTTGCGCAAGACCCCGCGTAGCGACCCGTATGACAGCATCCTGACTACCCTGAAAAAGGGGGATAAGGTCACGATCACCGGCAAGGCCGAAGGCGGTTGGGTCAGGGTGAACTACGGCAGCCGCACCGGCTACGTCAAAGAATCCTATGACCTCCGCCAGGATGGACCGTACTCGATTGCCGTGTACGGCACGCTGCGTACCGGGCAGTCGGCCTACAACCTGATGGCGGGATTCCAGCAGAAGGTGATGGATCAGCGCTTTGCGCGTTCTTCGCTGTATCAACTGTGGAACGCCAACTGGACGTTCCTGACCAACGGCAGTGGAACGGTGGTCAACGAACAGTTCCAATACTCCGACTCGCGCGGGCCAGAGATGCTGCGGAAGCTGGACATCTACGAGAGCCAACTGAAGTACAACGGCAAGCCGATGTATACCAGGCAGCGGGTCGGCATGACAGACGGGTCGCAGTCCTGGACCTATAAGACCACGAGCGAATCCGAGAAGGTCGTGAAGAACTCGGGCCGGTATATTTCCTCCGGCGATTTCCTCAAGCGCTCCTAGCCAGGATCATCACCCTGCCGCCCGCTGGCGGCTCAAGCGGAAAGGCCGCACCATGAACTCGAACAAACGGGCTATCGGGCTCACCGCCGGTGCATTGCTTGCCGCCGGCGCGGTCACCGGCGCGGTGCTCGTGGCCAACTCCAACGACGACCTGCCGGCGCAGGCCAGCGATACCGCCGAACACCGGATTGCCGATGTCGCGGTTACCGATCCGCAGACCGGGGAGAAGGTCTATGTGGATTCCGAATCACAGGTGGTCAAGAAACTCGGCGAGGCTGGAAAGCTCACCGTCGAGGGCGAGCAAGCTCCGTCGTTTGAAATCACCGTCACGAAGGTGCAGGCCTTGGACAGCTGCCAACTTCGCGGGTTCGGCCAACAGCTCGAACCTGAAAACGGCACCTTCCTGCTGCTCGACATCAGCGCAACCCTGGATGCCGCGGCGGCAGCCGCGGTGGATGCGGACATTGCCTTGATGCCACTGGACGCGTCGGTCTTCGGGGTATCGCAGGGAGAGAACGAGAACATCACCTATGACCTGGACACCATTGCATCCTATTCTTGTCAGGTGCCCAACGCCTTGGATATCGCGGTCGGAGCCGGGGATACGGTCACCGGGCAGCTGATGCTCGATTCGCCGTTTAGCTCGGGCCAGGTGATCTACGATCCGGAGAAAACCGGCGGTTGGACCTGGAGCTTCTAGTCAGCAACGGATGCCGGTGGCGCCAAGCGTGCTCGCGCACCGCCGATTCCCTGTGCCTGCCAATACCGAAGTTTCCTGAGCGTTGGGTCACAATGCGATCGATGCATATGGGCACCAATCGCCTTGAATGCACCGGTGGGCAGGGCGGTTTATATATAGATGCAGGCCAAGCAACCTCAGCGCCAAGCTAAGATGAGGTAACTGTTCAGTCTTTGTTCAGCTTAGATCGATAGACATGAAAAGCAGGCCTCGAGTATTCGAGGCCGTTTCTACGTTGGCAAGCCGTGCATGCCCCGCCTTGCCTTGTGAACCTATCCCCGGACAAAGGATCCCGCCGCACGTGAGCCTGCAGCAAACCAAGACTGTCGCGTCCGCGCCACAATCCACACCGGCGGTTTTCCGTGGGGATATCCAAGGACTGCGTGCTATCGCGGTGGGAATCGTGGTGCTTTACCACTTCTGGCCCACCGCCCTGCCCGGCGGATTTGTCGGGGTCGACGTCTTCTTTGTGATCTCCGGATTCTTGATCACCACCCACTTGATCAAACGTCCACCACAGAACATCAAGGATGTGGCGCAATTCTGGATGCGCCGCGTCAAGCGCCTGCTTCCCGCCTCATTTCTGGTGATCCTCAGCGCCCTGCTCGGAGTTTGGCTGCTGGCGCCGATCACCCTCTGGCAGGACTGGGGATTCCAAGCCATCGCGGCCACCTTCTATTTCCAGAACTGGTATCTGGCGACCTCCAAGGTCGACTACCTCGCCGAGGCGGATTCGCCAAGCCCCTTCCAACACTTCTGGTCCCTCTCGGGCGAAGAGCAGTTCTATCTGGTGTGGCCGATTCTCATTGGCGCGCTGATCATGGCAGCCGTGCGCTTCGGCTGGAACCGGCGCAACGTAGCCTTAGCCGGCGTGGGGCTGATCTTCGCCTTGTCGCTGGGGTATTCCATGTACGCTACGGCCACCGATGCGGGCACCGCCTACTTCTCGACCTTCACCCGTGCCTGGGAATTTGCCGCCGGCGCGTTGGTCGCTGCATTGGGCAAGCGCGCCTACGCCGCAAAAAACAATGTGCTGAGTATGCTGGCCACCTGGGTGGGGCTAGCGGCCATCGTGTTCAGTGCGCTGAGCTTCGACGGCGAGATGCCATTCCCCGGATACATTGCACTCCTTCCCGTCCTTGGCACCGCTTTGCTGCTGCTGGCTCATTCGACACACAAGTGGTCTCCGAACAAGTTGCTGGCAAACCGCTTCATGGGGTTCTTTGGCGATAATTCCTACGCCATCTACCTGTGGCACTGGCCGATACTGATCCTTGCCCCCTACGTGGTGGCGGACTTTGGAATCGCGGCCCAGCTCGGAGCGCTGGCTCTGACCTTGGTGCTGTCGGTACTCACGCAGAAGCTCGTGGAGGTCCGCTTCCGCAAGTTCATTGAGGTATCGAAGCATTTCAGCGCCCCGCGCTTCTTGCTTGCGGGCTCCGCGACCTTGGCCTTGGCCGCCGGCGCGTTCTATTCGATGAGCGGCGCCATCATGGAGGAGTCCAAGGACATCTCCGCGTCCGTCAAGCGGGTTAGCGCCCAAGTCGGTGTCGATTGCTTTGCGTCCAACGGGCTGACGGATGATTGTGTGGCGAAAAAGGGCATTCCGGACAGATATCAGCAATTGGCTCCGGCCCCCATTATGGCCAAGGAGGACAAGCCCGATATCTACAAGGACGACTGCTTTGCCGGCCAAGGGGACAACTACGCCGAGCGTCCCGTGTGCAGCTTTGGTGAAGGGAAAATTAAGATTGCTCTCGTCGGCAACTCGCATGCCGGACAGTGGGTCCCCGCAGTGAAGTCCATTGCAGAAAAACGCGGTTGGGCGCTAGACACCTACCTGATCAGCCGCTGCGCCGTGATGGGCGAGCCGCAGGACTATGACGAGCAAGCCTCCATCGATGGCTGCACCGAGTACGCCGGGTGGGTCACCGGCGAGATCGAGAAAGAGGACTACGACCTGGTCATCTCATCGAGCCGGCAGTCGCTGCCGGTGCTCGGGCAAGATCTGGCAGGGTCCGCAGAGCCAGCGAAAAAAGCATTCGAAAAGACCCTGCGCGAGTGGGAAGGCACCGGAGCGCAGGTCGCGGTCATCCGCGATACCCCATTCCCCGGAAGCACCGTGGACAACCTGCCCGATTGCGTGGCCGAAAATGAGCAGCGCCTGGGCGAATGCAGCGGCGCGGCCGAAGAGTGGATTCCCATGGATCCACAGGTTGACGCGGTGAATTCCCTGGACGATCCGAATATTGTGGCGCTGAGCATGAATGACAAATTCTGCCGGGATGAGACATGCCACGGCGTTATCGGCGGGGTGATCGCCTTCTGGGATCACTCGCATCTGTCGCAGACCATGGCCGCGCATCTGGCCACACCACTGGATGCCCGATTGAAAGCGGCACTGGACAACGACAAGCTGTTCGCCTCGAACAAAGAGTAAAACCAATCCAAGGCCTTGCCGGTACGGCTCGGCGGCAAGCATCCGAACATGGCTGTGGGTCGCATTTCCTAGGAAGAAACGCGACCCACAGCTATATCTTTGGCGTAATTCCACACCAGCAGGTGAATCAACCACGTTGTGTGACTGGCCTCGTAGCAGTTTGACCAGATATCCCGCTTGCAAGGATGAACAAATTACAAACAGTCGACAAAAGACTTGTGGGACGCCGCCGTTCTATCTATGATCAGAATCGTGGCGGTACTCTCTATTTAATCGCTACCAATAAATGGGTTACTTGGTGGTTATGGGTGGAGAGTTTTTCTGATGCGCAAACAACCTAAATTCAGTCAACGTGTTGTGGCAATCGTTGGCTTTCTCGCGTTGGCGGCACCGTTGTCACTGACGCCTTCGGCGCATGCCGTCGAGCCGGTCATGTCCGTACGGATTCAAAGCGCGGGGCATGAAGCCGAACACGCTCCACCGTCGAAATACCTGAAAAAAGTCACCGAGACCAGCACCACGGTGAATCTGAAGCTGCGTAAAAGTCCAGCAACGAATTCCGATTCCTTGGGCGTCATGTCCAAGGGGACCGTCGTTAAACTCACCGGCAAAGAACAAGGCAACTGGAGCCAGCTCAAATGGGGTTCAAAGACGGGTTGGTCTGCGACGCAGTATCTAAAAACTCGTACCTATACCAAGGACGAATCCAAACGTTTTATGCGCAGTTACGCGTCGATCTACTCCACCGCGCAATTGACTCGACGTGTCGGGTCGGTCAATCTGCGCACTCAGGTGCAACTCCTGGAGATTCAAGGCTCCGCAGCGCATATCAAGACCAGCTATTACCACGGCTGGGTCAAAACCAGTCAGCTGAGTAGCAAAGCGCCGGCTAGGGCCTACCGCTTCGTACAGCGAAGTGGCGCCACGTATTCGCACTACGATCCGAAGCAATCGAAAGTAGTCGGGCGCGTCCATGTCGGCGAAAAATACGAGGTGCGCCGTTGGGTGGCCAGCAGCCGACGCAACGAAATCCTCGTCAACGGCAAATGGGTTTGGACGGACGTGACCGATCGCAAGGCTGTGACCGTCCAGTATCGCTATGCGCAAAGCACAGGCACGGTCTACACCTCAAGCGGCAAAGCCACCGGCACCATTCGACGCGGGACAAAGGTCCGCTTCGGAGCATGGGACTCCAAAGCCCGCAGGGACGAAATTAAACTTAATGGCAGATGGGCGTGGACCGCGGTCACCAACCGCAAAGCGCCACAGACCCAATATCGATATGCGCAGAAGAATGGCAATCTCTACGATCGCGCGGATAAATCGACAGACAGAAAAATAGGCACCATCACACGCGGTACCAAGGTCCAATGGGCGACTTGGAACTCTAAAAACCGACGCGACGAAGTGAAAGTCAACGGAAAATGGGTCTGGACTGACGTGACTGACCGGAAAAAACCCGCAGGCTTGCTTCCACCGGTCAAAAACGTTTCCGACTATGCACGCTTCACCACCAAATCTCTGAACTTGGCCAAAGATCCAAGCTCAAAGGCAAAATCGGTGGGCAGCGTCAAGAAGGGCATGAAGGTCACCGTCACTCACAAAGCTGACGGCGGTTGGGTCAAGATCAAGGTTGGCTCGAGCGCGGGATTCATCAAGGAAAAGGGCAACCTGCGACTGCACGGGCCATACTCGGTGGCGGTCTACGGGACGCTGCGCACGGGGCAATCTGCTTACAACGTCATGGGTGGTTTCCAACAGAAGGCGATGAATCAGAGGATCTCCAAGTCATCGCTCTACCAACTCTGGAATCGCAACTGGACATTCTTGACCAACGGTCCCAAGACGGTAGTGACCGAACAGTTCCAGTATTCCGATAGCAAGGGACCAGGAATGCTCAGGAAACTAGACATCTATGAAAGTCAGCTGCGCTACCAAGGTAAACCCATGTACACGCGTCAGAAGGTTCGACTGAGTGATGGTTCTCAGTCCTGGACTTACAAGACGACAGCCTTCTCGGAGAAGGTTGTCAAAAATTCTGGTCGATACATCTCCTCAGGCGACTTCTTAAAGCGCTCCTAGGCAAGGAACCCCACATGAAAAGGCCCAATCAGGAAGTACTTGAGCGCAATCGTCCCCGACGGACGAAGCCACTCATTTTGGCAGCCGCGGGTGTGCTGGCACTGGGTGCCGCTGGCTTGGTGCTTGGCAACACTTTCCAAGCGCAGGCCGAAAGTACTTCCGCTGATACTCAAAAGCACCTCGCTGATGTAGCCAAGACGGACGCCGCAACGGGTGAAAAAGTATTCGTTGATGCTCAAGCCCAGGTGATCAAGAAACTTGGGGAACCAGGCAAGCTAACCGTTGATGGCGCCACGAAGCCGTCCTTTGAAATCACCGTGCACAGTGTCGAGGTCCTTGAATCCTGCACACTTCGCGGCTTCGGGGAGGAAATCAAACCTGAAAATGGAAACTTCTTGTTAGTTGATGTCAGTGCCAATTTGGCAACCTCGGCAGCCAAAGTGGTGGATGAGGAAATCGCCTTGATGCCAATGGACGCTTCGGTCTTTGGCGTCTCAGCAGGCCAGAACAAGGAAGTGACGTACCAGCTGGATACGGTGGCGTCTTACTCCTGCGAGGTTGAAAACGCCCTGGACATTGCGGTAGGGGCGGGAGGCTCGATTCGTGGAGAGATCATGCTGGACTCGCCGTATGATTCAGGGCAAGTAGTCTACGACCCTGAAAAGACCGGTGGCTGGACTTGGGATTACTCGGGATGATATTCCTGAGTTCACTTTCGAACGCCGGCGAAGAATTCATTAATATAGTCGCTGATTGCATCTGAATTCACGTTGGCTCGGGCATGTGCGTAGTCGACGTGAGGCGCAATTGTGCGTTTAGATATCTGCGGGAAATGCAACCTGACTTTACCGAAAATATGATGCTTTAACTGGATGAATCTGGACATTTATTACTGTTCAAATCCCTCGCCAATTGGGCTCAATTCCATTCTTTCGAGAGCCCTTCGGCAGTACATCGACTCGTATCTGATAGTCAACGTTTTTTGGGGAGTCGAATTCTTTTGTTTATATAATCCTAATTTAACTCTGCAGTTTTGGAGAGAGTCGCATTTCATGAATAAGTTATAATTTGGAATTTCGTTGAAACGTTGAATATTTACGCAGGAGTTAGTTGGTGCGCATCAACCTTTAGTGACCGTTTCACATTTATTTTGATAAATATCAGATAATTCCGCGAAGTCTATTTACTTAAAGTGAATTTTCGATGATAGTTAAGCCAACTCGGGAGTGGGATCCCAAGCGGGGCAATAAATTGGGGGAACACGCCAGGGGCTCGTTGGTCCAATGGCGATTAGCGCTGGACCATTTCTTTGGGGAGAAATAAGATGCCACGCAAGAGAGGTGCGCCCGGATCTCCGGGCGCCAAAATCGGCGCACTGGCTGTAGCCGTGACGATGGTTGTTTCTGGGGCGATGACAGGTGTCCCTGCAGCAGTTGCAGCACCGCCGGCAGGCCAGGATTTCAACGTCTCACAAGGAGACCTCGAATTCATCATCAAACAAATCGAGATTTCTGAGGCTCATGCTGAAGATACGCTTGCGAATGCGAGTTCGTCTCCGTTATGCAAATCGACTGCCACGTTTGATATTCCTACGCAAACTCACTTTGACTTAGATGGGGATCCTTGTGTTGGATCGCCGCTATTGCCATTTGGTCTGCGAACGGTTGATGGGCGGTGGAATAACCTCATGCCTGACCAGAACGGATATGGTACGGCGCAGGAAGTTTTCCCTCGTCTTTTGGACGCCGAGTACAACGACGCCGAAGTCACGCCACCCTTTGCTCCGGGCAATAACTCCGATCAACCTGGCGCGCAAACGAGTTACGCTCAGACCGATGGATTCGTCTATGATTCCGAACCACGAACAATCAGTAACTTGATTGTTGATCAGACCGTCGCCAACGACGCTGCAGGCGCGGTTGCTGATCGGGTTGAGGGAGCTGGCATAGAAGGTCACGGCACGTCCACACGTATTTTCGGCCCAAATGCTGTTGGAACGTCAGCGGAAATTAGTAGGACGAATTTCCCTGCCGATGTTGAAACTGTGATTGTCGCACGTGTCAATGATTTTCCTGATGCTTTGACGGTAAGCGCCGTGGCCAAAGCCGCCGGGGCTCCAGTGCTTCTGGTTAATACTGACAGCATTCCTGAAGTGTCTGCTACCGAGCTCACTAGGCTCAGCCCTAATCGCATCATCATCGCCGGTGGTCCATTGGCCATTAGCGATAATGTTGCGACACAGCTGGAAGCCTTCGCTTCGGTGGGCGTTGAACGTTTAGCAGGAGCAACCAGGTTTGATACGGCCATCGAGATGAGCAAGTATGCGCATCCGGACCCGGTTAGCGATGCTCCGGTCGAGACGGTATACATTGCAACGGGCGCAACCTTCCAAGATGCGCTTGCTGTGGCTTCACCTGCAGCACGAGACAATGCGCCAGTGCTATTGGTCTCGCAGAATTCAATTTCGGCGAACGTATTGGCGGAAATAAACCGATTGAACCCGGCCAAAGTCGTAATTCTTGGTGGCCCAGTGGCAGTTTCCGCAGAGGTTGAGAGCACCTTAGCTGCTTCGTGGACCACCGAACGCATTGGTGGCGCCACGGCTATTGAAACCGCGACGATGATTTCGGCAGCTCATTTCACCCCGCCGGTGCCAGTTGTTTATCTAACAACCCGAAGCAACTTTCCAGATGCATTGTCGATCGCTTCGGTGGCAGGAACAAAGGGAGCGCCAATCCTGCTAGTTCCTAGCAACGGTACTCTACCGGCAGCCGTGCAAGCTGAGATCGAACGACTGCAGCCAGCCAGTATTGTGATTCTGGGTGGCGAAGTGGCAGTGGGTCCGACCCTCGAAGGTCTAGTGAACCCATTTGTACCAGGAACGAACTATATGATCCCGGATATCGCGACTGATGAGGGACTTTCAGCTTCGGCTACGAGCCTCTTCACCATTTTCGGTCAGTTCTTCGATCACGGATTGGATCTCGTATCCAAGGGTGGAAACGGAACCGTAGTTGTTCCACTGAAGCCCGATGATCCACTGTACGTGGAAGGTGCCAACACGAACTTCCTGACGCTGACCCGTGCCACGATCGATGACACCGATGGGCAGCGCGAACACGTCAACCGCACCACTCCGTTCGTGGATCAGAATCAAACCTATGGTTCGCACGCTTCGCACAATGCATTCATGCGTGAGTACGTCTTGGTCAATGATTCTCCGGTACCAACCGGAAAGATTCTCAACGGTGAAGGCGGAGAAGGCCTTCCAACCTGGAAGAACGTGAAAGACCAAGCGCGTACCGTGCTGGGCATCGAATTGGATGACTTCGATGTGTTGGACGTGCCGCTGCTTTACACCGATCCCTATGGTGGATTGGTCTTGGGCACCAATGGGCAAGCACAGCTTGCCTTCGAGGATGGAATGCGGTCCGGTGACCGCGCTGCTCCGCTATCCACCGACGGCGCGCTGACGGCCAATGCATCATTCCTTGATGATATTGCCCATGGCGCGACACCGCTGTTGGTTGATAATCCCGCAGATCCGGATGGGCCGCAGATCCCGGGCTACGATAATACAGCCTTGGAAAACCACTACATCACCGGTGACGGACGCGGTAATGAGAATATCGGGCTGACCTCCGTGCACCACGTGTTCCACTCCGAGCACAACCGCGTGACAGAACAGATCCGTGACGAACTGGAAAACAATCTGCCAGCCGAGCTGCTGGAGCGTTTCCAGAAGGATGGATTCTGGAACTATGGTGAACGCCTGTACCAAGCAGGACGCTTCATGACTGAAATGCAGTACCAGCACCTGGTGTTCGAGGAATTCGCTCGCCGTATCGCTCCTTCGATCGATCCGACGGTGCTGAACGAGAATTCATACCAGCCGGGCATCAATGCATCGATCAGGGCCGAATTCGCCCACGCGGTATACCGCTTCGGGCACTCCATGTTGCGTGAAACTGTTCCTCGTGAACACAACGGGCAGATAGTCGAAATGCCACTGTTGGATGCGTTCTTGAATCCTGAAGCATTCGCCACGGCACCAGACGGTACTCCGTTGACTGCCGATGAATCTGCCGGCGGCATTCTCAAGGGCCTGGCCAATCAAACGGCCAACGGCGTTGATGAGTTTGTCACCGACACGCTGCGCAACAAGTTGCTGGGTCTGCCACTGGACCTGCCAACGATCAACCTTGCCCGAGCAAGGGAGACCGGTGTTCCTTCAATGCAGACCGCTCGTGAGACGTTCTTCAATGAATCCGGTGACTCGCAGCTTGAGCCATACGCCAGCTGGGAAGATTTCAGGCTCTCAATGAAGAACCCGGAATCAATCAGCAACTTCCTGGCCGCCTACTCAACACATGAGTCGGTAACCGGGGTGGATACGCTGGAGGCAAAACGCGCAGCCGGCACAGTATTGGCTGCTGATCCAGCCTATATGGCTCTTCCGGCAGCTGAAACGGGACTGAACGACGTGGATCTGTGGATGGGTGGACTTGCAGAAAAGCCATACATCTTCGGTGGCATGCTCGGTTCCACGTTCAACTACGTGTTCGAGGCGCAACTGGAGGATCTGCAAAATGGTGACAGGTTCTACTACTTGACCCGCAACCTGGGTAATACGCTCTTCCACTCCTTGGAAGCGAATTCACTCTCGCAGCTGGTCATCCGCAACACGACCGCAGAGAAGGTGCCGCATGATGTCTTTGCCGCACCGCAACTGACGTTCGATCTCTCGGATACGCAGGAGAATCTGAACGCCGCCGGGCTCACCGGGTCGGCAGCAAATGGCTGGCGCTTCACCGGAGCAGAGCACATTGTCATCCAGGACACCAACGAGGCTAGCAGCATCCGCGGCGGACTGGGCGATGACTCCATCTGGGGTCGTGGCGGCAATGACCGCATCGAAGGCGATGACGGCAACGATGCCATCATGGGCGGGGATGGCGATGACATCATCACCGACCTCTTCGGCGACGCAGACAGGTTGCAGGGCGAAGCAGGGAACGATGTGCTGAACCCAGGGCCCGGAGTCGGGGACCTCACCTTTGGCGGTTCGGGCACCGACTTCATGCTCGGCGGCCAGGATCGAGTCACAGCACACGGTGGCCTTGGAGATGATTTCCTGCTCGGTTCCACCGGCTCGGACATCCTCTATGGAGACGAGGGCAACGACTGGGTTCAGGGCAACGGCGGCAACGGCGACCTGCTCCAAGGTGACATGGGTAATACCATGTTCAATGATCCGAACCTGTACCACGGTGGGCACGATATCCTCATCGGCGGTGGTGGCAACAACGACTTCGACGCAGAAGGCGGAGATGACATCATGGTTGCCGGTGGAGCCACCGACAGGTATTCGGGAGTACTGGGATTCGACTGGGTGAGCTACAAGGGCCACCGGACACTGGTCAATGCCGACATGGGATTTATCGTTGGCATGCCGCAGTCGATCACAGGCATCCGTGACAGGTTCCTGCAGACCGAAGCAACCAGTGGTTGGAACGGAGACGACATCCTGCGCGGTTCGCAAGGCGGTGTGGATCTCACCTTCGATCCTGCCGGCGGAGCGATCGGCTACGGTCACCATCTGACCCAAGATCACCTGAACCGGATTGACGGATTGCGTGACTTGCTCGGTGGCGGGGACTTGCCTGAATACGCACGTCCGTTCCTCCTGGACGACCCGACCACTTACGATGGGGATCACAATAACAACATCCTCCTCGGAGGCACGGGTTCTGATCTGATCGAACCGCGCGACGGACGCAACTTCGTCGACGGGGATGCCTGGTTGAACGTGCGTGTTGAATACCGGCCAGAGGGCGGAGCCGTCGAGTCCCAGGATTCGATTGCAGCTTTCAGCACCCGGATGCTCAACGGCACCATCAACCCAAGCGAACTGCACATGGTTCGCGAAGTTCTTCAGCTGGAGAACGAATCAGAGAACATCGACACGGTGGTCTTTGAAGGCATCGAGGAAGACTACACGGTCTCCGCGCTGGCAGACAATGTGGTCAAGGTAGTCAACACTCTCGAAGGCGAAGAGATGTCAAACGTACTGCGGAACATTGAACGCATTCAGTTCAATGACCAAGTCGTCTGCTTGCCATTGGGAACCACTGAAACCTGTGGACAGGCTACAGGCGAGGTAGTGCTTGGCATCACCGATCCGATCACCGAAAATGGCGAGATTACCACGAACGCCGATGGGGTCGAAGACCTCGACGGCATCGATTCTGATTTCACCTTCTCGCTGCAGTCCTTCGTGGAAGCCGGAACCGATCCGTTCTCCAACGCCTGGGTCACCACCCAGACGAATGAGTCCGGAACCTTCACCCTCACCGACGCCGAAGTTGGCGCACCGGTCCGGGTACTGGTGACCTACATTGACGGCAACGGCACTCACGAGCAGATCGCCTCGGCAGGAACCGAAGCGGTAGCCAACGTGAATGACGAACCGGTCGGTCCGGTCATTGCTCCTCAGACAGCCTCGGTTGGAGATATCCTGCATATCACCACCCAGATGTCGGATGAAGATGGCGCCGAATCCGTACTCGAAGAGCCAGGCGGCGTTTACACCTGGCAGCAGAGGACAGAAGGTGGCGACTGGAGCAACATCGACGGAGCCACCGGCGACGGAGCGACTATGGCCAGCTTCTTGGTAACCACCGGGCAGCAAAATCAGTTCATCCGCTTGGCCATCGAATACACCGATGATCAAGGGACCGCCGAAACGGCCTACTCCAACGAGACGAACATGATCCCAAGCCCGACCAACCTGGCCCCCGAGCCAGCTCCGGTCGAGTAGAAGGGCTGACCCGCATCAAGGAGTAACCAGCCAGAAATAGAATGAAAAAGGCGCCGCTTCCAATGTTCACACATTGCAAGCGGCGCCTTTTGCTGGGTTCGGATGTGAGGCTACTTGATGCTCAGGTTTCCGTACGCGGTCAGATATGGACTGAGGCTGTGGCCCTGAGGAACACCCAGCCGCAAGATGGCTGATGCATCGCCCGAGCGCAACCGGACGCTGAGATCCAGCGGTTCCTTCGCATCGGTATTCGTACGGATATTGCCTGGGATAGTGAACGTTGCTGTTCCGTTCCCATTGGCCGAAGCCTCGAGCACGGCCTGAGTGTCTAACCCAGCGGCTCCTCGCGGAGCCACCAGTAATTCCATGGCATCGAATTCCAGCTGAAGACCATCCCACGCAAGCATGAGCTCTAGATTTCCATCGACGCAGAATCTGATGCCTTCGAGAACCGGTTTGATCGTAGCGAGCATCTGGGCCACTTGCCGGCTGCGTCGGGTATCGCCCAGGGCCTGCTGCCACCTGTTGAACGTTGACTCGTTGTTGAAATTCACTGCGCGGTTGAAGGCCTCAAGGGAAATTCTGGCCCTCAAATTCTCGTCCTTCAACAATTGCGAGACGGTTTCCGCCGCGCTGTCTTTCTCTCCGAAAGGCACCAGGTAGCCCGACACCCCATCTTCAATGACATCACGTGGCCCAAAATCAACGTCGTAAGTCACCGGGATGCAACCGTTGGCCTGGGCTTCGAGCATCACCAGCGATTGGCCTTCGTAGCTGCTGCACAGCAATAGGACGGTTGCCTTCTGCAGATGCTGGGTAACCGAGGATATGTGGCCCAGGAAATTGACTGCTCCTTCGAGACCCAGATCTCGGACCTGCTGTTCCAAGGCTTCACGCTGTACGCCATCGCCAATGATGTCCAAAGTCACCGCTTCACCGGACTGAACCAGCAAGTGGACGATATCGATGACTTCGTTGACATTCTTTCCAGCTGATAGCCGGCCAACGTAAACGACTTTCTTGGGATCCCGTTCAGCAGCTGGGGGATAGGAGGCAGGACCTTCTGTCGGATTGCCAATCACGAAGGAATTAGTGTCGTTGCCAAACCTGCGTGTGAATGCATCTCGCTGCGACTTCGTGAGAAAGACCAGGCCATCCCACTCTTGGCGCTGTTCAATGATGGGGCTGTGCGATTTTGTCAGCTTGCCGGTAAGGAGATTCTGCCTGGGCGCAACATGTGTGCTGTGGAATGCGTACAGTTTGACTGCTGACGGATGCTTCCAAACGCCGAGGAATGCGGCTGAGTATTTGCTATCGACTATCAGGTTGGTGTCGGCAGAACCGATGATCTCCGAGAGCCAGTGGCGGTACAATTTGGCAGCACTTGGGAACTCCGCGACGGGCGAACCATCTGGGCTGAACAACTGCAGGACTCGTCTTTTCTTGGAGGAATCGTTGAGCTGCGGGAGCGTGCAGTCAACCATGTAGCGGCTGCCATCTCTGCGGTAGTACTCCCGGCAGCGTTGTTCCGGCTCAGCATCAATTGTGAAGTCTCGGGATAAAAGGCTTTGGTCATCAGAACGGTGAATCTCTTCCGCATCTACCCATTGAAATCCGTCCACGTCACTGGCTTTGAAACCGGTGGCGGCGTCCTCGGGAAAATGCCGGGCGTAATACTCATGCAAGTTGACGATGGGCACATTCGCGTTGAGTTTCCCGGCCTCGACCAGCGCCCGACGCGTCACCTCGAAGTCTGGATTCGGAGCAAATGTCACAACGGCAGACGGAACTCCGCGCTCATGGAAAATATGGGCGCGGTCGAGGCACATCTTCGTCATTCCACCGAATATTTCGTCAACAGTCCAAGTCACCATCAACGTGGGTAGGGCACCTGGTTTGTAATTGTCAGGAACACTGATCAAATGTTCTGCCGAAACCGGTGGGTATTCCTTGATCATCACAGCTACTTTCACAGATGGTTGCATGTCGGTCTCTAATCTTCAGCCTAACCAAGAACCGTCGGCAATAAATTCATTTTTGGTGTTTCGTGAATCCACGTCCCATGGACTTGGGCTGAAACCTAGATCTTTATTGAAAGCTGAGCCGAACTGCAGTGAGCTCCGTAAAATATTCTCTCAGGCGCTTACTTAAAAGTCCTGTATTCAGGAGTCATGGAAAGGGACGAATCCTGAGAGCCATTGCGTTTGTGTCGTTCACCAAGCCGAAATTAGTCTCTTGGCTCCGTAGAACCCATCGTAGCTGTCGGCAGATCTGCGACATAACTAGTAGGAAGCCGTATCTGCTCCATTGCGATGGTGTGGACACCAACCCGCGGCGGCAGTTGCCGTTGGTGAAATCCTGGACTCATAATCCGAAGAACTTCAAAAGCACATTACGTTATTTTGATTCACTCAATGTGATCTGGAGATCCGAGGATTGACCGCCAGCGACCGAGGTCTGCTCACTATTGCCGCTCCAACGCCTGCTATCAAATGAACAGTCGATACTGATCTCGTAATTGCCAGGGAGCAGGGTCACCCGCGTGGGCACAGTGGCGGAAACTGAGCCAAGCTTTAGCGTTGCACCGACTAAAGCACCGCCGCCTGAATTCACGCCATCGGAATTGTACGCAAAACCTTCACACCTAACATCCGGCGGCATTGGACTAGCTTGGATGTCGATGAAAATTTCACCTTGATTTGAACCAGTTATTGTTCCCGGCTCAGTGGTTGAAGAAGTCGGTGTCGCGCTGGCTTTCGGTGTCAGATTCGGCTGATCTGTCGCCGTGGCAACTGGTCTGCTTGTTTCCGGGGTTGGGTCTGTACTCGTGGTGTTCGCGGTTGAAGGGCTAACGCTATATTGCGCGTTCGGTTCGCCGTCATCCGAAGTTGGTCCAGTTGTGCACGAAGCAGTCGAAATGCATAAGGCAAGCATGCCAACCGCAGCAAGTATCTTTTCCCCCAAGCGAAAATATTCCATATTCGAAGTATCCCAATGAATCACTAGATTGAACATGAATTAGAGGAATCGAAGCGTAATTGTGACCATCTACTAGAATTCCTCCTAGCAACGCGGCATACGGCCGCTATTTTTACTCTTTAAACCCTGTAAAGAAGTGAAGTAAGAAGTGCAAGAATTGATCCTTTTCACGGAGGAGCGCCCGAGGATGGTAAACAACTCGGAGAATCCATGTGTGGGCATGTGCAACTACTTGGTTTTCGCAATGCCTGCCAGATATAGCAGGATTTTCGATTTTGACACCAAAGAGTTGGCGTTAGGTGATGCGGCATATTTTCGTGAAAATTTATTCCCAAGAAAGGAAGAAATGTGTGCCTCTGATCTGAAGCGATTAAATTCAAACCCGCTTATCGGGAGTAGGAATTTGGATTATTTTCTCCCACATCTAGATTACTTTTCGAATTCGGCATAGTCTTGAAGCCTACAATCAATTCGTGCTTTGGGGGGACCGGATTATTGTGAAACGTCGTCATCATGTGACCTATTTTTTGCCCAGACACAGAGTCGTTCAGCGGAAAAGACCGTTGGTACTCTGGGGAACTTCTGCGCTGTCCGCGCTCTGTCTTACGGGAGCACTCGGCTGGCCGCTATTCGCCCAACCGGCTGAAGTCAGAAGCGGAACCATTCCAACAGTGGTGGGCTCATTGGAGGCCAGTAGCCTAGATAGCTACCCAATTGTCGTTAGCGAGTTTGCACCGCTGGCCATATTCGGGGGATCGGGCAAAGCCTTGGCCATCGACGGACGTCCCGTGGACATGCCGCTCGATGTCTGGGAAGCAAACGGTGCGGACGAGAACTCCGGTTCTAACGCCACGGTCAACCAGAGGACTCAAGGCGATACGAAAGTACCCGCTGAAAGGGCGCAACTCGTGGGAAGGCTGAGTTCAGTCGGGCAGCTCCCTGGAAACCTGCAACTCATGCACCCAGTGACGACGCGTCGTATTTCCAGCCCTTACGGGTGGCGTGCCAACCCGACGGGACCTGGCAACCAGATTCATATTGGCCAAGATTATCCAATCTCCTGCGGCTCGCCTGTCTACGCCAGCGAATCGGGAACCGTCACCGTTTCTCGATGGGCGGGGCACTCCGGAATGCGCGTGACAATCGATCACGAGCATAATGTCCAAACTGGATACAGCCATAACTCAAAGCTGTTGGTCAAGGTGGGTCAAAGAGTTCAGCAAGGTGAAGTCATTGCGCTTGCAGGAACGACCGGCAACTCCACAGGCTGTCACGTGCATTTCGAGGTACTTGTCAACGGGCGCTGGACCGATCCACGTTTGTATCTGCCATCGATCCCTGGTCAACGTCAGGCGATGATCGATTCATCGCGTTTGACTGTAGATGCCAAGAGCGCTCCTAAAGGCGGCAAAAACAGCCCTTCAAAAAATGATGACGACCGTCAAAGCAAGGAATCGCGCAAGGAACAGAATCCTGACGTTGTAGTGCCGAAGGACGACACCCCCGTGGTGCCGAAACCCGAGCCGAAATCGGAGCCCACGCCAAAGGCAAAGCCTTCGCCAAAGCCATCGGAATCCACCAAGCCTTCGAAGACGCCGTCGGTCAAACCAACTCCTTCGCCTTCGAAGTCGCCGTCAGCGAAACCTACTCCGTCAGCGTCGGAAGAGCCTTCCAAATCACCTTCGGCTAAACCGTCAGCTTCTCCTTCACCGAGCCAGAGTGAAGAACAGAAGCCAACTCAAAGCCCTAGCAAGTCGCCGAGTGTGACTCCCTCTCCTACGAAGCTTCCGGAGAAGTCAGCAGAACCCACGGTGAAACCGAAGGCGACCCAATCTCCAAGTGATTCGCCCAAGGAATCAGCTCCAAGCATCGAAGCGCCAAAGCAATCCGCAAAGCCGACTCCCAGCGTGAAGCCGAGTCAGCCTCCTAAGGTGACCCCGGAAACGCAGATTAGTCCGAGTGCCTCCGCGCCGCTGCTTAAAGTGCCGGATTCAAACGTGCTGCCAACGCTAAAGTCCGATAAGTCCAAAACGCCAGACTCGTCAGCTCAAGAAAAATCTGCGAAGCGGCCAGAATCGACTGATCCAGAAGAGTGAAGCAGTTGAGCTTGCAACGGCTTATGCCTAGCGCCCTGAGCTTCGATTGCATCCGCAGAGCTCAAGATCCTCGGGGCTTGAGACATACTGCGGGTTTCGGGTGCAAGGTCCTGGACACGCGCATGGGGAATTGGCTTACAGGTCAGTACTGTAGGAAGGTCCAGCCGAAGGGCCGCGGACTGGAGTCAGAATATCGCCGTGCTATTGCGGGGCATTCTTGCCACGTCTAAAGGCAGATACCGTAGGTTCTCCTGGTAGCCAGAACCGCCAGGGAAATTCGGGACCACCTGCGATTCCTGCCACCCCTACCCGCGGACCGACAGAGATGCGCGTTGGCACTTTCCGTGGTTCTTCCAGCTGGAACGGCGCGGCGAAAAGGTCCTTTCCGTCGTGATCAATGCGGTTAATCCCCAACGCCTGTGCCACATTTCCTGGACCCCGAGCCAGCTGGGTATCTGCGAATATCGAGCTGCTGTCTACTCTTCGCGCAAGCCTGCGAGCGCGCGCAATCTCCGCGCCCTCGACAATTTCACCTGCACGAACCAGAACTCCTGAGGCAGCACCTTGTGGCGAACAGACGAAGTTGATCGCAAAGTGCATTCCGTAGCTGAAATACACGTAAGCATGCCCGGGATCTAAGAACATCGACGAGTTCCGCTCGGTGCGGCGATCCTTCGAGTGGCTGCCGGGATCATACGGGCCAGCACTGCCCAAGCCCATATACGCTTCAACTTCGGTGATGCGAAGAGTCACCGTCCCCTCGGCGGAATCCACGGAGAATAAGGCTCCTAGCAACCTCGGGGCGACGTGCAAAGCATCCGGAGTAAGAAGATCTCGGTCCATCATTCAAGTATGCCAAGTCTCGCTTAGATTTTGGTCGCCGCGCAGAAGCCGACTGTCTCCGGAAACATGTGATGCTCTGAAACTCACACCCGCGACTGAGTGGCAATAAAAGATCTCCTGACCGGTCCAACAATTTTTTGCATTGCTGGTTGTCTTTGACTGCCGGGGGCTACTACACGGTAATTTGACGCCGAACGCGCTTCCGCCGCGATCATCTCCGGCTCGCCGAGTTATGAAACCAGTATTTTCGGTTCAACCACCGGTCCCCAGATCCAAGCAGTAAGCAACGTATGGCTCTAAGTACTGCTAAACGCAATTCGTCGGGTCGGCAGCTGCAACACGCAGCTGCCGGCTCGTTCAGCGTGCATATAAATATCCGGAAACCTGCCGGAAACACCGAAGAGAACAAACCGTCACGCTAACCGGTGAAATGTCACATCCCCGAAACCAAAGGTGGAGGCCCGCGAAATATCGGTGGCCAAGAATTAGTACTTGAAAGTATTTGATTCACTCACCGATACACCTAACACCTTTGAGGAGATGTGGACCCCATGGAGTTAGATACAGCCAGCCTATGGATAATGATCGCCGCAGCGCTTGTTCTACTCATGACACCGGCACTGGGCCTGTTCTACGGCGGAATGACCCGCTCGACCGGCGTGGTCAATATGATGCTGATGAGCTTCTCGGCGGCCGCGCTCAGCGCGATCGTCTGGATTCTCTGGGGCTATTCGCTCTCCGCCGGGGAGCCGGCGATCGCCGGGGTCATCGGCAACCCGTTCAGCGACATCGCCATGCAGAACACCGAACCCAGTGGCTTGCTCGCGGCCGGATTCTCCGGCACCTTCGCGCTGATCTCGGTGGCGATTATCTCCGGCGCCATCGCGGACCGCAGCCGTTTCGCCCCGTGGCTGCTCTTCGTGCCGCTGTGGGTCTCGCTGGTCTACGCACCGGTGGCCTTCTGGATCTGGGGCGGCGGGCTGCTCTCCGAGGATGGCGTTCTCGGCCAGCTCTTCGGTGAAGCCATCGACTTCGCCGGCGGCGCCGTGGTCCACACCAACGCAGGTATCGCAGCTCTTGTCCTGGCTTTGAAGCTCGGCCAGCGCCACAACTTCCACGACCGTCCCCAGCCGCATAACACCCCGCTGGTGATGCTGGGCGCCGCACTGCTCTGGTTCGGCTGGTTCGGCTTCAACGCCGGTGCCGCCACCACCATCGAGCAGGCCGGCCTGATCTGGATCAACACCATGGGTGCTCCGGCCGCCGCGGTGCTTGGCTGGATCCTGGTTGAGAAGCTGCGCGGACAGCGCCCAAGCTCGGTAGGCGTCGCCTCCGGCCTGGTCGCCGGCTTGGTCGCGATCACGCCATCCTGCGCCGACCTGTCCCCATGGGCGGCCCTGCTGCTCGGACTGATTGCCGGTGCCGGTGCCGCCTGGGCGGTCAACTTGAAGTGGAAGCTCGGCTACGACGATTCGCTCGACGTGGTGGGCGTCCACCTGGTCGCCGGAATCATCGGCACCCTGTACCTGGGCTTCTTCGCACTGCCCACCGAGGAGAACGCCGGCGGCCTGTTCTACGGCGGCGGACTGAGCCAGCTGCTTGCGCAGTTCATGACGCTGCTCGTCGTGATCGTGTTCTCGGCGGCCATGACCTGGATCATTGCCACGGTCATCGACAAGATCGCCCCGTGGCGCGTCTCGGCCGAAACCGAGATCGAAGGCATCGACGTCTCCGAGCACAACGAAAGCGGGTACCACTGGGTCAGCAAATAGCAATGCGGGATGAATAAGGGGTAGAACTCCGGGGCGACTCGGCAGTTCCGCAGGAAGCCTGCCAATGGTTCATGGGGCCATCGGCAGGCTTCCTCTGCGTTTGCCACATCCTGTCCGTGGCCTGTGGCCGACCCGTCCGGGGCAGGTACCCAAGTGGCGCAGCGCAGCCGGCGTGATTCAAGGCTTCTGCGTTCCGCTGCCGTCCACACCGAAATCCATATTCCGGCGTTCATATTCGCGCTGGCTGAAGGTCGCTTGCTGGATCGATTCGACTTGGTCGAAACTCGACCCGATGGCCCCGCCCAGGGTTCCCAGCGACGCCGCCAGCCAGGCGAGGTTGAAGTACTCGGCGAAGCCCACCGGATGGCGCAGCTGGTAGGCGAGGAATCCGTGATCGATGACCACCAGCGAACCGAGCAAGAGCGCGACGAACAGCAAAAGGTACATTGCGCCTGCCGCCAGCATTACGGTCAGCACCGTAGAGGTGTTGTAGAGCACCAGACGCTCGCGGTAGTGCTTGCCGCGCGGACGTTCCCAGAGCCTGTTATGGAACAGCAGCCATAGCCCGAACAATAGGATGCTGACCACGGTAATCAGCGCCAGACGGAGGCTGCTGAGGTAGTCGGCCATGGACCAGATGCTGGTGTAGAACACGCCGAAGGCACCGGTGGCCGCGGCGCCGGCGAGGGCCGAGGACAACCGGGGGACCAGCCGCCATGGCCTGTTGCTGCGCACCATTCCGCAGACCAGGAAAATTCGTCCACGCAGACCCTTGAGGCTGACATATCTGGTTGATGATTGGCCATCTTCGCTCGGCTCGTCCAGGCTTCCGCTCACCGAGAAGGCTCGAGCCGACAGAGACGTCGGCATAATCGGCTTCCGATCGCTGGCCAATTCGCCCATGATGTCAACCAACGCGCTGGTGAGATTGCGCGGGCGGGCCATCCCCAGGCTCGGCACCACCAGCGTCGCGGCCCCGTGGAGCTGGCTGATGCTTCGACCCACCGGCTTGCCTTGGCCGTATTGCGGGATATCGGTGAGATAGATGATGTACTCCCAGCCGAACTTCTCGCGCAGCGCACCGACGTGCCGATTGAGCATCACTTGCCCGGATTCATCCAGCGGCAGCGTGAGCGGGCCGACCTTGACCGACCAGCGGACTTGATCCTGATCCTCGCTATTCAATGCGTTTTCCAAGCGTTCGCGCACCTTGCCTGCCAGCACCTGAGCGATCCCCGGGTCGGCAAGCAATCCCACGGTGCGCACGGCGGGCTGTTGCTTTGGAATGATGGACCTCCGAAGTGCGGCACGGTATTTTTCGGCGGCGGCTGCCACTATGCCCACTCTATGAACCGCAGTGTCGATCGCCAAGCAATCTCAGTCTTTTGGGAGAATCAAGCCAGCGCAGAGCCAGAAAGTCTTCCGCCTTGCCCGGAATTCCTTGCGCTCTCCGAGTCGATGTGGAATTCTCGCAATTATCCCGCCAAGGGCAGAATCGGCGCCGCGCGCAATGCAGAGGAGCATCATGTCATTCTTCGAAGAGGCCAAGGAAAAGATTGAAAACCTTCTCGGCAAGGTGAAGCCGCCGGAGGAGGAGGACATCGAGCAGGAAACCCGCAACGGCACAGGGGATGACGGCTTATTCGACGAAGACGATCCCGCGATCTGAGAGGACCCGGATCTGAACGCCTCGGACGACGATCAATACGAAAGCCGGTGATGACCGTTATACCACACGGAATCTTCGGCCGGGACTCGAATCTGATCTATGGCGAGGACAGATATCTGCTGGGTCCATGAAACAAGAAGTATTTTGCCGGGGCTATTGTCGTGCCGCAGCGAAGTTTCCGTGCCAGTGGTTATTCGTGGCCCTGGTAATCCGTCTGAAATTAGCTTCTTGCTAGGCAACCCTCTAGCGAGACGCGCCCTACTTGGGTGTGGTCAACCTTTTCAAGCCGAAGCAAATAACAGACCAATGCCGCGCAAGATAACCAACATGTCATATTGAGCTGTCATATACCGTCAGCTCCCTGTTTTGGGGAAGGTAGGGAGATAACGTATCTGCTGCATCACTAACACGCGAATGCAGTGCCCCGAATATTCTTTATCGGTAGCTGTAGCTGCTATTTGGGCAATGAGATGCGAACGAAACGATATGGGGGATTGCACGCGTGTGGACGCTGGTGATTCCGTGAGAGGCGATAGTTTCAGAAGGGGGAATGTCGGCCAAATACGACCAAGCCCGTCCAGGCTCCGCTCTGGTTAGAGGGGAGTCCTTAGTTCGCGAGAGTCTCACGGGTTAGCGTGCATAGTATTTAACGGATTCGCGAGGTTGTGTGGCGCTCGTAAAGTGCGCTTTTAAGATGGGAAATTTACTCAGCAAGTCGTGACCTTCGGAGATTTCTCAGGGAGTTCACGTATCGAGAATTATCTGAGCTATCAAATTTTGACGGTAATCGTCAAATTTCTCGACTCTAAGCTATGATTAGAGTATGTTGCTACTCAACTTTACGGTATCGAACCATAAGAGTATTCGTGATGAGTGCACTTTGGAGTTTATGCGTCCCAGCTTTAAGAAGTTGAAGCCGGGCGCCGATGACGATTGGTCTGCCGTCACTTATCCTGTGGTTGGTGTATTCGGCCCGAACGCCTCCGGTAAATCTACGCTCATTGACGCATTCAAGTACGCCCAAGCGGCGATTAACCATTCGTCTACACTCTGGCAACAGAGGCCGGAAATGGTACATGTTCCGTTCGCTCTTGACGATGAGTCAGCTAAGGGGCCTAGTTCGTATGAATTCGATTGGGTATTCGAGGGCGTGCGTCATAAATATGGTTTCACAGTTACCCCGGAGGGAATCGAAAAAGAATGGTTGCTTGATCTTCCTCGCACCCGCTGGCGAACGCTAATTGATCGTGACCGTAGTTCTGAGTCGCCCACCCAAGTTCGCTTTAAGGAGAAGAGTGGGTTGGTTGCTGTAACTCGACGTGAACTGATCCTTTCGCGAGCAATTCTGCTGGAGCATGAAGAGCTTACTGGCCTCGGCAAATCATTGTTAGATGGGATCGAACTCGCACCATTTGGTGACACGAATAGAGAACGCCGACTCGCAAGCATCACCGACTCATTGCTGCAGCAGGAGATGAGCTTTGAGGACTTGACGACCCTTCTGCAAGTTGCCGATATCGGTGTTCGGTCGATTTCCGTCAAGGAAGATCAAGCTCCTCCAGAAGCTGTTCGACTAATGAAAATATTTGCGGAACTCGTTGATTCTGAAGCCGAAAAGATTGTTGGTGAAGAGAAGCGGATTCATATCGAACCCCTTGAATCCGATGCTGTAGTTCGAACCCTGGAATTTTTGCATAAGGGCAGGAAAAAAGACCCTCGGGCTTTCGGGGTCAACGAGGAAAGTGCAGGCACTATCGTCTGGCTTTCATTAATTACTCCTGCAGTAGAGGCTTTGCGATACGGGACAATGCTGGTGGTCGACGAACTTGACAACAGCCTCCACTCGCATTTAGTTGAGCTGGTAATCAGCCTCTTTCTGAATCCTCGAATCAACCGCTTTGGTGCTCAGCTCCTGTTCACCAGTCATGACACAAATCTTCTGTCTCCGGAATCTGGTTTTGATCTTGAAGCCGAGCAAATTTGGTTCGCAGATAAAGATACAGACGGTGCAACGGAGATTTATTCGCTAGCAGATTTCCCTCATCCGAAGGACGCCAACTTTGAACGTCGATATCTCGCGGGACGATATGGCGCCGTGCCACGTACGGCTCCGAGCCTGCTGGCAAGAGTGATCGGATCGGATGATAGCTAGTGGCGCGCCGTAAGAGGTCTGAAAAGAAACGGATTCTGATTTGTACTGAAGGGACAGTAACGGAGCCGCAGTATATTGATTCGTTGAAGCAGATTTTGGGAACGTCTGGAGAATCCGTAACGATTCGCACTGTTGGTGTAGGCCGAGATCCTGTCAAGATCGTGCAAAAATGCATGGCTGTTCGAGACAAGGCAATTGATCCCTTCGATATCGCAGTTTGCCTGATAGATGTAGACACGCATGCAAAGTTGAAGGAAGCGCTGGCTCTGGCGGCTCGCAACGAGATCAGCGTTGTTGTATCCAATCTCAAGTTTGAGGTCTGGTTGCTTTGGCACGTAGTTGAAAGTGTGTCTCATTTCGAATCGAAGCAACTGGACCGGATGATGAGTGAGCAAAAGATTTTCGAGAAGGAGAAATCGTTATCGCCCAAATTCCCCGTCGAGAATTATAAACGTGCATGCCAAATCGCACGCCGAGCTGATCCGAAGTTGGGACCTGGGGAGATTGGTCCTAACTCATCGACTGGCATGCCATGGCTAATTGACATCCTTACCTCAAAATAAGAGAAAAGTAACCCGGCCTTCCCGCTTGCTATCACAGTAGGATGTATCACCTCCATCTCCCGTAATGTTGGAGCGCGCCCGATTCTTGATATTCTAAGTAATCGAGTCCTGTGTGATTTTTTATGCGCACCGTAAGACCTATCGAAAGAAGTGCCCGGCACGTGTTTAATTCACTTTCCGATCGCCTGACAGCGACCTTCAAGAACTTGCGCGGCAAGGGTCGCCTGACAGAGGCCGACATTGACGGTACCGCCCGCGAAATTCGCCGCGCCCTGCTGGACGCCGACGTCGCCGTACCGGTGGTTCGCGCCTTCGTAGCCCAGGTGAAGGAACGCGCACTGGGCCTGGAGGTTTCCGAGTCGCTGAACCCGGGGCAGCAGGTTGTGAAGATCGTCAACGAGGAACTCGTTGGCATCCTCGGCGGCGAAACCCGCCGCCTGAACCTGGCCAAGAATCCTCCGACGGTAATCATGCTCGCCGGTCTGCAGGGTGCAGGTAAGACCACCCTGGCCGGTAAGCTCGCAAAGCATCTGAAGTCCGAAGGCCACACCCCGCTGCTGGTGGCCTGTGACTTGCAGCGTCCCAACGCGGTTAAGCAGCTGCAGATCAACGGTGAACGCGCAGGCGTTCCGGTCTATGCCCCGCACCCGGGCGTCTCCTCGGAATTCGACACTGCCACCGGTGACCCGGTAACCGTAGCCCGCGATGGTGTCGCCGAGGCGAAGGCCAAGCTGCACGACATCGTCATCGTCGATACCGCCGGCCGCTTGGGCGTGGACACCGAGATGATGGCCCAGGCCGCGAACATCCGCGCAGCCATCGACCCGGACGAAGTCCTCTTCGTCATCGACGCGATGATCGGCCAGGACGCGGTCAACACCGCCCAGGCCTTCCACGAAGGCGTCGACTTCACCGGCGTGGTGCTCTCCAAGCTGGACGGCGACGCCCGCGGTGGCGCGGCCCTCTCGGTGGCCTCGATCACCGGCAAGCCGGTCATGTTCGCCTCCACCGGCGAAAACCTGGACGACTTCGAGATCTTCCACCCGGACCGCATGGCCTCGCGCATCCTGGACATGGGCGACGTGATGACGCTCATCGAGCAGGCCGAGAAGAACTGGGACAAGGGCGAAGCCGAGCGGATGGCGAAGAAGTTCGCCGACCAGGAAGACTTCACCCTGGACGACTTCCTCGCCCAGATGGCCCAGATCAAGAAGATGGGCTCGATGAAGAAGATGCTGGGCATGATGCCCGGCTCGCAGATCTCCCGCCAGCAGCTCGAGCAGTTCGACGAGCGCCAGATCGACCGCGTGGAGGCCATCGTCCGCTCGATGACCCAGCACGAGCGCGTGGCTCCGAAGATCATCAACGGTTCGCGCCGTGCGCGTATCGCCAAGGGTTCCGGTGTCGCGGTTTCCGAGGTCAACCAGATGCTCGAGCGTTTCACCGAAGCGCAGAAGATGATGAAGAAAATGGCCGCCGGCGGCGGCATGCCGGGAATGCCAGGGGCTGGCAAGGGTGCCGCGCGCAAGGCGAAAGCCAAGGGCAAGGGCAAGAAGCAGGCGAAGTTCGGCAACCCGGCCAAGGCCGCGCAGGCCGAGCTGGAAGCCAAGACCAAGAAGTCCGCGGCGCCTGCCGGTTCGGCCTTCGGTCAGGGCGCCCAGCAGGACTTCGATCCGTCGAGCCTGAACCTGCCAGCAGGTTTTGAGAAGTACTTGGGCAACAAGTAATTCTCCAGTTTTTACCAGACTGCGCCTCGTGAACCTTTTCGGTTCGCGGGGCGCAGTTTTCTTTGCGCTACGCCAGTTATCGAGACCACTGGTTTCGGCTCCGGTTCACGCGCCGTAGGATGGAAGGCAGGGGTACTCTCCCCGTATTTTGGAAGTGCACGGCATTTCCAGCTAGGCGGCACATCATGTCCGACAAGTCACCACGCAAGGGCGAAGCGAAGAAGCCCGCAAAATCCATCAAGGAAAAACGCGCCGAGAAGCGGCTGAAGAGTGCTGATTCCCTCACCGAATCAGCACGTAAAAACGCCAAATAAGCATCAGCGTCCGATCCTTAGGTAGCGAATCAGCGGCCTAAAGACAGCGCCTAGCCAAGCCTCTGCCTCTCGGTTAGCCACCGTCCGGCGGAGGCTTGCTGCTTTCCAAGATTTTCTCAAGCAGGCAGCGCGGGCCGAAACTGCTTCACCCCGACGCCATGCCCGAATGAGACAGGATTTCGCGTGATTCCTGCCCATGCCTAAACTAGTGAGAAATCGATTGATCAAAGCGTGAAAAAGGGGTCCTAGATCGTGGACGATAATGAGTTCAGCTTTATCAACCTTGAATTTATCTTCGCCGGTTCAAAGCCTGAAGCGGCCGCTGATGTCCACGCCGTCCTCGCCGAACATCGGCTCGTCGGTTTTATCGACGGTGCGAGATCCCGGGAGCATGCCACGGAGGTGCTCGCCGAACTGGCGACATTGAACGATGCCAGGGACCCGGTGCTGTGCCAGCTCGGCCCGGAAGATGTACTCATCCAAGGCCCGCGGCTCACGGAGCTGGCCCACAATCTCAAAGCGGCAAGCGGTGCGCGGTATGTCTTGATCAACGGCGAGGAATTGGACGGCCCGGCCCCGGGAGAAGAACAGCTTGGCCAGTACGCTCCGGACGCGCAGTTATTCCAGGGCGCTACCCTGAAGGTCTCGGATCTGACACTTTCCCCGAGCGTCGAAGGCAAGACCTTCACGGTATTCAGAAATCTCGCCGGGCTGACGGTCCTGCCCAGTAATCCATTGGAAGAGCCCAACGTCTCGCGGTCCAGCCGGCCGTACCTGACGCTGACGCGCAGCGGCAGTGTGCTCACCGCATCGATCCACTCCAAGGGCCCGCTGCGGCCGCAGCTCTTCCCCGACCACCTGTCCTACCAGATCGATCTGGAACGCATGAGGATTCTTCAGGCCAGTACCGGCAGCGATGCGCAGTTGCTGTTGCATGCAATGGACGAGTGGAACGACGGGGTCTACGCGGACGACTATGAGATCGCGGATCAGCTGCTGGCAGCCGGCCCCGCGCGGGAAGAAGCAAAATCGATTCTGCGCGCGCCTCGCTCGGCGAACAATCTCAAAAGATTCCTGACACTTCATGGCTATGACCCGCGGAGCATCGACTTCCTCTCGGGCGCACCGGTTCCCGAAGACGCACGGGAAATCCATGTCCACGGGGTACTGGACTCGATCCGCGTCACCTTCGAAGAGTTCGAACGCGAGGCCACCGGCCTGATGGGTTTGCTCTCCCGCACCGGGTGGAGCCCCCGGGCGTTGATTTTCTCCAGCGTGGCCGTCCTGGCCGCCGGAGCCATCGCAAACCGTGCCATGAAGACTTCGCCAAGGCTGTCCCGAGTGCCTCAGCCGCTGCGCCGGGGCCTCATGTTCTTCTGGTACTCGGACGGTGTGTATTACCTGGCCAGGGGAGTCAAGGAAGCGTTGGAACCGGTGCTGCAGCAAGCCAAGTCTTCCTGAAGCGACTAGCTCGGCGTCGCATCCCAGCTTGATTTAGCCACCCGTAGAAGGGCGGCGAAGCTATGAGTACTGGAAGGCAAGATTCGCAGTCAGTGGGATCCGAATTTGGCGCTCACACCGGCTCTGGAGAAGTACTCCTTCGGAGGCGACCACCACTGCAACGAGCCCAGCGGCCGCGGCCGGTCAACCCATGGTCCGAATCGGCGTGCGGGCAGCCGGGGGTCCCTCTTCCGTTGATTGCTGGTGGGTCTGGTATGCAGATCAATTCGGTCGTCGGCAACCACGGACCTGCGTCTAGCCGCGGCACCGGAAATAGGGATCGGCGAATCCGGGCGCTGCAGACGAGAGCGGAGCCATCGTCCCAGAGCGAAGCGGCTGATGCGAAAGGACAGCCTGAACCTGGACTTATTGATGCTCTACCGGTCGGCCGCTTCCTGTACTCAAGCATGACGGGGCCTGGCTTCTTCAGGACCATGAGCAGGTCGCTGAGCCCGTTCATCAACCGGGCCCTGTCAGGGGTGGCGCATTCGAATTACATCACCAACTCCTGATGCATGGCGATTCGCGAGGCGAGCTATCTTCGGGTGATCCGCTTCGTCATGTCCACTGGGCCTTAGGACTGTTCCATTAGACTTTAACATTTTCACCTCGGCACCGGCCCTGAGCGGAACGCATCGGAGACCCATTGAGCGTGCGTGATGGACTGCCAGGCGAAGGAGCAGCGAAGACTTCGTAGATCTGCAAGTGGACCTATGCAAATCTGGGTTCTCTGGATTCGATGGGGAGCGGCTCATCAAAGCTCGGCGATACGCGCAAGCATGCCAAGATTCTCGGATGAGCGAAATGGTGAAGGTTGGCGGAGCCGAAAAGCCGCGAGATGAAGTGCTCGAGTACGCTGCAGACTATTTGAGGGGCATTGGGCGGTATGCTTATCCGGCCTATGATGCTTATCCCGGCACTGACAGCGATCAGGTAGGTGATGCTGACTTGCTGGCTATTTGCCTTTTGAACGCCGGTCAGAAACCGATCCCGATTTATTACGGGTTGCAGTCCCGCATACCGGATATGAATGAAGTCTTAGCACGACTCCCAAAAGACGAGCCGTTTGCCGAAGCTTCGCTAGAAACTCTGGAGACCATCACTGACTTCTTTGGGATCCTGGGTGCTAAGCCAACGACGCAGGTAGGCAAGACGAAGTTGCTGAAGGTCTTGCATCGCAAACGTCCTGAGCTCATCCCGCTCTTCGACGAGAACATTCGCCGTTGCTACAGCCTGATCGGCGCGGCACCGGTGCCACCGATCGGGTCGCGGACTCATCGTGACTTCGCCATCGCCTGGCTGCCGGAACTGCAAAGGGATGTGGTGCAACAAATGTCCGTGTGGCAAGAAATCGTAGCCATGGCCGACCCCGCGGTCTCCATCACACCGCTGCGCGCCCTCGATATCGTCGGGTGGGACTTAGGTACTCCTCGGCGGCAGTAGCTAAGTGGTAGTCGCTACCGCTCGTATTCCCATATATCTGACAATGTGGGAATATAGAACCTAGGCATTCCCACCCGAGAAAGGGGAGACTCCTTGGATCAACCACGTGTCCCACGAGGTATCAGCTCTGGAGCGCAGTTCGCTCAGCGTCACCGTTCCGAACCAGGAGTCAGCCTACCGGCAGCCGAATGGCCATCCATTGCCTATGAGGAAAAGCAATGGGAAGCACAGCACGATCCGGCCCAGTCGCGACGACAGCGACTGAGAGCACGAGGTCCCTACCAAGCTGCCATCGTCCCCAACATCGCTAACGCCAACCCGGCAATCTCCGGACAGGCCGCAGCGCTGGTGGAGGAAGCGACCATCGAAACGGTCCGCTTCGACCGCGACTTGGGTGACGACGCCGCACCATTCGCAGCCCTGCTCCTGCGAAGCGAATCCGCAGCCAGCTCCCAAATCGAGAACCTGACCGTCGGGGCTAAACGCATCGCATTGGCCCAGTTAGGGGACCGCTCCAGCAGCAACGCAGCTCTGGTGGCCTCGAACATCTCCGCGATGGTGGCCGCAGTCGACTTGGCCGACAACCTGGATGAAACCAACATCCTGGCCATGCACCGTGCCTTGATGGCTGGCTCTGAACCGGAAATGGCGGGTCGCTACCGCACCGAAGCGGTGTGGATCGGCGGCAATTCCCCGCACGCAGCCATGTTCGTGCCTCCTAGCCATGAACGAGTTCCGCAGGCCATGGAGGACCTGATCAGCTTCATGCAGCGTGATGACATCCCGGCGCTGACCCAAGCGGCGATCGCCCACGCTCAATTTGAGACCATCCATCCTTTTCCGGATGGCAACGGACGCACCGGACGCGCATTGGTTGGGTCCATGCTGAGGAACAAGGGGGTTACCGAGAAGGTCACCATTCCCGTCTCTTCTGGCCTGCTGACGGACACCAAGGCGTACTTCGATGCGTTGGGAGCTTTCCGCGAGGGGCAGATTGAACCGATTGTGGAGATGTTCGCAGAATCCACCTTCCGGGCCACCGCCAATGGGCGGCAACTGGCAGAGGATATCCGCATCATTCGCCAAGAGATCTACGCCGGGTTCGGACGCACCCCAGGTGAAGGGCTGAAGTGGGCAATCGAGCTGATCGTGCGTGAGCCGGCCATCACCGCCCAGATGCTCAGTGACACTGCAGGGCAGTCCTCCAGCGCCGCATACCGCAATATCGATCGCCTGGAACAATTGGGAGCCCTGAAGCTTTCGGGACATATCAACGGACACCGGGTATGGGTCGCACCGAAGGTCATTGAGGCGTTGGACAACTTTGCCTCCAGAGCTGGCCGACGCGTGCGCGGTTGAAGTGCAGAGGGACTCCTAGCAGTGACTATGCAGGGATATTCCAGTCATAGGAGTGTCATGCGGGAGGAAAACGGCGTATGACGGAGAGGCAAACCTAGGTGAGGGAGGCTCCCAATGACTATCATGCCAACTTCAGCGCGTGGCCACTCGGTCCGGGCTGCAGAATCAGAGGTCGTTGAAGCACTCACTGGCTTCCTGCCCATGGTGCTGATCGCTTCCGGCGCAGGAGTCAAAGACCCAGGCCAGGTACGCAAGTGGAGCAGTGGGGCGCTGAAGCCCACCGCGGCGTCCGCTGCCCGGCTTCGCTTCCTCCTGGATCAAGCTTCATGCATTGCCCAGAACCAATCGCAGGAGATCGCTGCCGCATGGCCGACCCCGGTTAACGAGCAGCTCGATTACGAGTTGCCTCCGAAAGCCATTCGCGAAGAGCGGTACAAGGACGTGGCTGAAGCCGCTAAGTCCTTCGCGAACGGCTACGTAGGTTGAACCAGTGGATCTGTCAGGAGACGGGCCTCTCGATTGTTGAGGGGTCCTGGTTGGGTCCCATTGGGCAGTCCTGCAGCTATGCGATAGCCAACTGATTCTCTCAAACCCATTCATCCCAAAACCGAGCCTGCATCAACCCATCCAAGGAAGCATGGGGCAGCTTCACTTCGCCGAGGTTGGTGCCGACTGTTATTCACGGCAGAACTTTCAAACCGAAAGTAGATCGCGGCGAACTTCTACTGCCGCTCAACCCAGGTACGTCCGCTGAATGTGATCGTATCGACAAGCTTTAAAGACTGACGGACAGCTTCATCTCTTTCAAACCTGATCGAGGCGATGAACTCCTCGGCGCGGCTTGATGGCAAAGCCTCGTGCTCACAGTTGTTGCCATTTCAGAAATTGCCCATATGGATGAGGGCAAACTTTCTTTTGCCTCGTTTTGCGGCTCGAATCGCGAAGTGGTGAACTTCGCGATCGCCAGCGTGGGCGCCCGCGGGATAGAAAATGAACTCGGTTGCTCGGTTGAGGAACAGCTGGTTGATAGCATCCGGCCGCAGCTCATGCAGTCCTTTTGAGCGCGCAGGCGCTCTAGACGGAACCCGACTGCTACCGGCGGTCTGCCCGTTCTGCGAAGGCTTCCAGGGCATTGAGCATCTCGGGAGCGAGCCAGAATCTGCCCCGTTTGGACCTGAGGTAGTCGAGTCCCAGCTCTGCTTCCAGAACCGCGGCATTTATCACGGGTCGGCTTTCCAGAAGTCTGCAATCGATGTGACGTCCTCGGCAAGTTGTGTGCCGTTCCTGATTGCCCGGAATGAGGCTTCCGAGCAGAGCGTGATGATCGGCTCGGGATTGCCATCGCGGTACGCATCGAGGCAGCGGTGGTAGGCGCCGATGTCCGCCAGAAGACCGGCAGAAACGGGAGTTGACATGTTGCGCGCGACCACGTGGCGTACCTTCTATCGTTTATCCGGTTATCTGATAGAAAGCGATCCACCGGCTATCGCTTAGGGATATCTTCCCGATGGTCTCGAAGGATTCTGGATCCCCAGGGGAAAGAACTCGCAAGCGTCTTGTGTTGAATCCGCCAATGCAGGTCCGAGCCCGAATCCCGGATGGAGATTTTTCTACGGACTGCTTTTTCGGTATCCAGCTGCAACACCGTACAATCGCATTTCGCTGGCGGACGAAAGCTAGAGAAAAACTGCCGCATATCCTAGGCTAGGGCTAACGGGGTACCCTCCCCATTTTTGGAAATGCCCAGCATTTCCGGCAAGGACGGCACATTATGTCGAACAAGTCACCACGCAAGAGCGATGCGAAAAAACCCGGCAAGTCCATCAAGGAAAAGCGCGCCGAAAAGCGCTTGAAGCACGCTGATACGGTCACCGAGCCGGTGCGGAAGTCAGCCAAATAATTAAGAGCCAGCCATGAGCGCTGTGCCTAAGCACTAAACACCAATCGAGCCCCTGTACCGCAGCGAATGATCGCCGGGCAGGGGCTCGATGGCGTTCTGCCGCCGGTTATTGGCGGGCAAGCAGCCTTAGGACAGCTGCGGATCCACGTCGAAGTGCTCGGCCACCTGGGTGATGACCTCGTTGGCGCCCTGGAGCGAGACCGAGGAAAGGAAGATCGAGTCGTCCACCGGCAGCACCTCGCCGGTGAGCTTCTTCCACAGCGGGTTGGAGGTGAACTTCTTTTCCTGATCCCGCGACGCGTCGCCCTCGGCGCCTTCCGGTGCCCAGGTGGACTGGAAGATGACCTCGGCGTCGGCCTTCAGGATCTCCTCGGAAGACAGCGGTACGAAGATGGACTCGGTGGTGTCCGGAGCGTCCTTGGGGCGGGGGATGTCCATATCCGCCATGATTTCACCGATGAAGGAATCCGTGGCGTAGAGCCGGGCGGTGTCTTCGCCGGCGAAGCGCACCAGCGAGTAGGTGGTATCCGCCTGCTGCGCAAGGATTTCCTTGCCCACGGCGGCCGCGCGGGTTTCGTAGTCGGCCACTGCCTGCTCCGCCTCGCTCTTCTTGCCCAGCGTCTCGCCCAGCAGCACGACGTTCTCTTTCCAGGTCGGTCCGGTGGACTCGGAGAAGACGGTCGGGGCGATCTTATTCAGCTGGTCATACATGCCGCCCTGGCGCACGTCGGCCGAGATGATGATGTCCGGGTCTGCGGCCAGCAGCTTTTCGAGATCCGGCTCGGTGGTGGTGCCAACGTTCACCGCGTCCTCGGTCAGCTCGGTGACGTCGCCGAGGTATTCGGGGAAGGGGTTGCCGGACTTGCGGTACTCGGTGTACGCAACGAGTTCGGCGCCAAGCAGCAGCGTGGCGTCCACATAGGACGGATCCAGCGCCGCCACGCGCAGCGGGCGTTCGGCCAGCTCGGTCTTTCCGCGGAAGTGCTCGATGGTGACCGGGAAGCCGGAATCTGCGGATGCATTTTCCTTGGCGGGAGTCTCGGAGGTTGCGGCGCCGCCGCAGGATGCGAGGGTGAGGGTTGCGGCGGCCAAGGCTGCAGTGAGGCCGATCAAGCGCGAAGTATGCATGCGAGTGCTTTCCGTGAAGATGATTTACTTATTGGCGCATAGTCTAATTCTTAGACGCGAGCTTAGGTAAGGGTAAACTCAATCTGCGAAATGTACAGTAGCATGGTTCTGGCCCACTTGGGCAACATCCCGCGTCGCACGAAGGGTAATGAGTCATTTCACGTAGCACAGCACGGGCCGCCAGCCTCCTCGCCCTTTCCCTCGGTGTGATCGCCGCGGTGCTGCTGAGCCTCTGGATCGGCAGCAGCACCTCGAGCATCGCCGAACTGCGCCATGCCCTCTTCAGCCCCGATGAGCGGGTCAGCGACATCGCCATCCGGGAGATCCGCTGGCCGCGTACCGTCACTGCGCTGGCCGCCGGGGCCGCGCTGGGCATGGCCGGAACCCTGATCCAGGGCCATACCCGCAACCCCATTGCCGAACCGGGCCTGCTGGGCATCAACCAGGGAGCCGCGCTGGCCATCGTCTCGGTGGCCGTGTTCTCCGGACCGCTGCAGCCCTGGCCGCAGGCACTGCTGGCGCTGGGCGGCGCATTGGCGGCGTCCCTGATAGTTTTCGGCATCGGCCGGGTGGACGGACGCGGCGCCTCGCCGATCACCCTGGTGCTCGTCGGAGCGGCGGTGACCGCGCTGTGCGCCGGAGTGGTCTCCGCCATCGTACTGCTCAGCGAGGCGGCATTGGAGACGCTGCGCTTCTGGCAGGTCGGTTCCGTGGTCCAAGGCTACGATTCGTTCCTGGCGCTCTGGCCGCTGCTGCTGGCCGGGACCGGGCTCGCCATGGCCAATGCGCGCGGGCTCAATGCCCTGACCCTCGGTGAAGATTCGGCCCGGGCCCTGGGCATCACCGCGCCCCGGGCGCGCGGCATCGGGTTGGCGGCGATCGTGATGCTCTCCGGTCTGGCCGTCACCCTCGCCGGGCCCATCGCCTTCCTCGGCCTGCTGGTGCCGCATGTGGCGCGGCGGATCTTCGGCGCGGACTACCGCTGGGTGATCCCGGGCTCCGCGGTCTGCGGAGCGTTGCTGCTGGTGGTCGCCGACGTGCTCGGGCGCATGCTGGCGCGTCCCGGCGAGCTCCCGGTCGGCGTGGTGGTGGCCATGCTCGGGGCGCCCTTCTTCATCTACGTGGCCCGACGACGCAAGCCGGTCACCGTATGAGCGCCCGACGCACCGCGCCGACGGCGCTGCTGCTGTTCCTGGCCACGCTGGCGGTGCTCTGCCTGCATCTTTCCATCGGCGGCACCCCAATTCCGCTGCCCGACGTGGTCGGCAGCCTGCTCGGCATATCCCCGGATCCACGCACCGAGCTGGCCATTATGGAATTCCGGCTGCCGCGCAGCCTCGCGGCCTTATGCGCCGGCGTCGGCTTCGGCGTGGCCGGTGCGCTGACCCAAACCGTGGCGCGCAACCCGCTGGCCAGCCCGGATATCCTCGGCGTGACCAACGGTGCGGCGCTCGGCGCCGTCGCGCTGCTGGCGCTCACCAGCCAGGTGCAGGGCCTGCCGATGTTCCTGCACGCCTACGGGCTGCCGATCGCCGCCACGCTGGGCGGGCTGCTGGTCTCGGCGCTGGTCTTCTCGCTGGTCTGGCACAGCTCGCTGGAGAGCAACCGGCTGGTGCTCGTGGGACTGGGCATGAGCGGGCTCTGCGCCGCGCTGACCTCGTGGATGCTGACCCTGGGCGACGTGTACAACGCGCAGCAGGCATTGACCTGGATGGCGGGCACCGTCAACGGCGTTTCCTGGGCGGATCTGGCCATCGCCCCGCTGGTCATCGCCATAGGCGTCGCGCTGGCCGCGGCGCTGCGCAACCAGCGCGAAGTGCTCGCCCTGGACTCGGATACCTCCCGCGCGCTGGGCATGGACCTGGGCCGGGACCGCATCATCATGCTGGGCCTGGCCACCGCGCTGGCGGTGGCCGCGACGGTGATTGCCGGGCCGCTGGCCTTCGTCGCGCTGGCCAGCGGGCACGCTTCGCGCTTGATTGCGCGCAGCACCGTGCCGCCGGTTGCGCATAGCGCGCTGGTCGGTGCCATCTTCGTGCTGCTTGCGGATTTGGCCGCGGCCCGGCTATTCTCCGTGGTGCTTCCCGCGGGCGTGGCCACCGCCGTGATCGGCGCGCCGTACCTGATCTATCTGGTGATCCGCCAGACGCGGGTGCGCAGCGCCTGAGCTAGGCGCGCGGACGCAGCGCGGGAAAGTCCGAATCGCGGAATTCGGTGCCCGCGACTACGCCGGTGCGGTGCCGGTCTTCCTCGGCCCGGCGCAGTTCGACCCGGCGGATCTTGCCCGAGATCGTCTTGGGCAGGTCGGCGAATTCGATCCGGCGGATGCGCTTGTAGGCCGCCAGATGCTCGCGGCAGAAGCCCAGGATGCTCTCCGCCAGTTCGGGGGAGGGCTCATAGCCCGCCGCCGGGACGATATACGCCTTGGGCACCGTCAAGCGCAGGTCATCCGGCGCCGGGACCACCGCCGCCTCGCCGACGCCGGGGTGCTCGATCAGCACCGATTCCAGCTCGAAGGGGCTGAGCTTGTAGTCGCTGGACTTGAACACGTCATCGGCGCGGCCCACATAGGTGAGCACCCCGTGTTCATCGCGTTCGGCGATGTCTCCGGTGTGGTAAACTCCGTCCCGGAACACCTCGGCGGTCTTCTCCGCGTCCTCGAAATAGCCCTTCATCAGCCCCAGGGGCCGCGGCGCGGTCACCAGGCAGATCTCGCCGAGATCGCCTTCCACGCCGGTAGCCGGATCGCGGAGCACCACCTCGTATCCGGGCATCGGACGGCCCATCGCGCCGATGGTGATGCGCTCTCCGGGCGGGTTGGCGATTTGCACGGTGGTTTCGGTTTGCCCGAAGCCGTCGCGGATCACCTGGCCCCAGGCGCGCTGCACCTGATCGATGACCTCGGCGTTGAGCGGTTCCCCGGCGGAGACCAGCTTGATCGGGGGAGTTTGAAGCAGCGACAGGTCCGCCTGGATCAGCAGCCGCCACACGGTGGGCGGCGCGCAGAAGCTGGTGACCTGCTCCTTGGCCATCTGGCCCATCAGCGCCGCGGCGTCGAATCGTTCATAGTTGTAGATGAAGACCGTGGCCTCGGCGATCCACGGGGTGAACAGATTTGACCAGGCGTGTTTTGCCCAGCCCGGGGAGGCCACATTCAGGTGCACGTCTCCTGGCTCCAGGCCGATCCAGAACATCGTGCTCAGATGCCCCACCGGGTAGGAGGTGTGGGTGTGCTCGACGAGTTTTGCCTTGGAGGTCGTGCCCGAGGTGAAGTAGCGCAGCAGGGTCTCATCGGCCCGGGTCGGCTCGCTCAATTCGAACTCGGCCTCGGCGGTGAGCGAGTCCTCGTAGCTGAGGATCCCGGCGGCCGGTGCGCCGCCGATCTGGATCAGCCGGTAGTCTCCGCGCACCGTCTCGAACTTGTGCATCTCCGACTCATTGGTGATCATCCAGGACACGTGGCCGCGTTCGATCCGGTCTTCGAGGTCTGCCGGGGTCAGTTGGGTGGTGCAGGGGACGAGCACCGCCCCGAGCTTGATGCCGGCAAGCATCGTTTCCCACAGCTCAACCTGGTTGCCGAGCATCACGGCGATCGAATCCGAGCGCTGCACTCCCTGGTCGCTGAGCCAGCGCGCGAGCTGGGTGGAGCGGGCCGAGAGTTCTCGCCAGGTGCGCCGCGTCGAACTGCCATCGAGTTCGGTAATGATCAGGGCCGGTTCCTCGCCTCGCTGCGGATCCGCGGCGAGGTGGTCGAACCAGTCGGTGCCGAAATTGAAGTGGGTGAACTCGGGCCAGCTGAAGGACTCCCTGGCCTTTGAATAATCCTTGCGGAGCTCCAAGAGTTGATTGCGGGCGGCGCGGAATTCCTCGCTGACGTTCATAGATGTCCTCCAACTTCCGTGTGGCTTCAAAAGGTGACCTGCGTTACGTGCCAATCTACTTGGATGTCAAAGCATTTCAAAGCACCCGCGCGCTGCTTTTTGAATTCGCGGCAGCCGAGTGGCGGGTCCGAGGGGAATGGAGATGGCAAACCCCTCGGGGCCACCGCGTACCAGCGGGGAATCCGAGGGGTTGGGTGAAGCCAGGCCGCCGTGGCGGGCTCTAGGGGCACGGCTTCCATGACTTGCCACCGGGTGCGTAGCAGCGCGGACCGGTGTAGTTGCTGGGTCCCTGCTGGCGCGGCTGCTGAGTTTTCGGTCGCGGCTGCTGAACCTTGGGTGCGGCCGGTTTCGGTTTCTGCTGCTGGAGGCGACGTTGCTCGGCGGCCTTTTGTTCGGCAGCTTGTTGCTGTCGCTCTATGGCTGCGCGGCGCTGTTCTTCGGCTGCTTTTTCTTCCGCTGCCTTCTTTTTCTTTGCTGCTTCCTCTTTTTTCTTCTTTTCGGCTTCCTTTCGCTCTTCCTCGGCCTTGATCAGAGCGGTCTTATGGTCTTGATGTGCTTGTTCGATGCCGTTTGCACGCGATATTGATGTATCGAGATTCGCTACGTTCTTGGCAAAGTGCGTGGCGAGTAGCGCATAAGCAACGGGATGCGTGTTCGGCGTGAGCTTGTCCAGTGCGCTTTTGGCGCCTTGTCCGAGTGCTATGGCGGCAGCGGCCTCTCCGGCCAGGCTTTCGGCTTCGTTGATCGAGTCCGCCGGAGCGTCGCCAAGCTGGCCCAGAGCTTGCGTGGCTTCTTCCAGCTTTGCTGGGATAGTGCATTCGGCGTTTGGGTCGAAGAGCCCGGCGGTCGTGGTCGATGCTTCCTTCTCTGCCCGAAGCACTTCGTCATAGAATCGGACGTTCGGCTCATATTTGACCGCGATGCCAAGACCGGCGGCCGCGATCTCGGCATTTATCAGGCTTTTATCCTTGTAGACACCGGCCAGTGTGCGTCCATACCTATCGGTGCGTTCGATGTCGTACTCGAGCTTCACCTTGTCCCCTGGGGCGAGCAGCGATTTGAGGTAGTCGGAGGCTTCGGGGCCCATGCATTCGACGGCCTTATCCGGGTCCACCGTCTCTGGGGTGTCGATGTTCAGGAGCCGCACGCGGGTTTCCTCGCCGGCGATGCGCATATCCACGGTGTCCCCGTCGATCACGCGGACTACCGTGCCGCGCGAGTCACTATTCAAGGTGCCCGCGTATACCGCGCCGCCGGTGACCAGGGCGGCCGTTACGCCGATCGAAATCCAGGCGGTTCTTTTCTTGCTCATTGATGACTTCCTTTTGAAGCTGCGAGTGGGGTGGGGTGATGAGCTCCCTTCGCTCATTCAAGAAGAGAAACATTGTCGCGTCAACTTAAATCCGATTGTGAACCGCGGGTGGCGGGCCCGAGGGTATTGGAGAACACTTGCAGGTAATCGGCAAAACACTTGAAGCTTCAAGTAAACTGGAGTAGGGTAGTAATCAAGAACAGTCGACCGGTACACAGAAAGGCCTCTCATCATGACGATCCTCCAAGCAGACAAGCTCTCCGCAGACCTCCAGATGAACGCCGTGCAGCTCAAGGTGGGGGACATGAAGGCCATGAGCGGCTACTACCAGCAGGCCCTCGGGCTTGAGGTGCTGGGCGAATCGGCCCAGGGCACGCGCCTCGGCCGCGGCACGCAGACCTTGGTGAACCTGCAGCACGCTCCGGGGCTCCAGCTGCCGGCCGCCGGTGAGGCCGGCCTCTTCCACACCGCGCTGCTCTTCGAGACCCAAGCGGATCTCGCCGCCACGGTGCTCTCCGCCGCGCAATTCGACCAGAGCCGCTTCGTGGGCAGCTCGGACCACCTGGTCTCCGAGGCCTTCTACTTCACCGACCCGGAAGGCAACGGCATCGAGCTGTACTGGGACCGCCCGCGCGAGGCGTGGTCGTGGTCCGATGGGCAGGTGGCCATGGACACCGTGCACCTGGACCCGAACGCTTTCCTCAGCTCGCACCTGAGCGAGCAGGCCATTGCCGCGCAGCGTACCGCGGAGGCGGAAATCGGCCACGTGCACCTGCAGGTAGGAGACGTGGACACCGCCCGGGCGTTCTACGTCAATACCCTGGGCTTCGATGAGACCACGTCCCTGGGCAACCAGGCGTTGTTCGTCTCGGCCGGCGGCTACCACCACCACATGGCGATGAACGTGTGGAATTCGCGCGGCGCAGGACCGCGCAAGGACACCCTCGGATTGGGCGAGGTGCTGATCAACGTCCCGACCGAGGATGAGGTCGGCAAGCTCGCCGAACGCTTGAGCTTCGCGAAGGTGGAAAACCACCACACCGGTGCCGAGCTGCGCTTCATGGATCCATGGAACAACCAGCTGCGCGTGGCGGTCGGCTAACCCCGCCGACCACGGGCAAAGGCCACCGCGAAGGATGCTCGGTATCCTTCGCGGTGGCCTTTTCTTGTGCCGCGCCTAGCCGTTCCCGGTGAGCCCCAGCTTCGCCGCGGCGCGCCGGATGAGGTTTTTCGGCAGCTGGCTTTGCACCTGCGGCATCGCGATCGCCGCGTGTTCCTGCGCTTCGACGGTGTCGTTCCAGTACGCCTCGCTCTTGGTGACAGTGGAGGCATCGGGCTTATAGGGCGGCTTGTGGAAGGAGAGGTGCGGGCGCTCCCAGGCGATATTCTTGCGCAGCACCCGCGCCGGGGTGCCCGCGGCAATGACATTGTTCGGAATCTTGCCGGTGACCAGGCTGCGGTAGCCGATCACCGAGCCGTCCCCGATGCTGGCGCCGGCCAGCAACGCGGCCTGCGCGCCGATCCAGACATGGTTGCCGACCGTGATGTCCTTGGCCGGGTTGATCCGCTTGCCGGTTTTCACATCGAAGATCGGGTGCCCGTCATCGGCGCGGAACTGGTTTCCGCTGGCGATCATCACATCATCGCCGAAGCGCACGGTCACCCCCTCCACCGCGCTGACCAAGGCCTTGGCGGTGGTGGTCAGGTCGCGGCCGATCTGCACCGTGGCATCCTGCCCGATGCGGATGTTCAGCTGCCAGCCCTTCTTCTTGCTGGGGCCGATGAGCAGCGTCCCGTTGTCGCAGTCGAACACCAGGTCCAACCGGCCGATCTTGGCGTCCGGGTCGACCAGCACGCGGTTGTTTTTCCCGCGGATCTTGATCGCTATGTTCTTCTCGAAAACGGTGGGGGACTCGATCCGGTTGCCCAGCTCGTCCTCGTAGCTACTGAGCGCGGTAAGTTCAATCACGCTCACGACTCTAGGCGGTCAACCCGGCCGGCGGGCCGGAACCCGGCTGATTCGCAGGGCACTGCCAGCTGCCTCACCCTTGGCGTGCAGGCTAGCGGCCGCGCAGGTCCTCGATGAACTTATCGGCGCGTTCGAGGTTCAGCGCGAGCTTATTGCGCTTCTCGGTGGCCCGCTGCAGGTAGTCCGCGAGCAGGGCGCGGGCGGGCGCGTTCTGCGGATCTCCGGCCAGGGTGTCCACGGTGTCCAGCAGCGAGCCCATCTCCTCCAGGGTGAAGCCCAGCGGCTTCATCGAGCGGATGACCAGCATGCGCGCCAGGTCGGCGGGGGTGTAGATCCGGAAGCCGCCCTCGCTGCGCGTGGTGGCCGGAAGCAGGCCCACCTCGTCATAGTGGCGGATGGTGCGCTGGGAGAGGCCCGTGGCCTCGGCGATGTCCCCGATGTGCATTCTCGGTGCGGCCTCGGCCGGGGCCGGGGTGGATTCGTCCATGTGATGCTCCTTATCCCTCGGATTTAAACTCTACCCTTACGTTAAGGTAGGTTTGAGTCGGTTGCTGCGCCGCCGGGGCCATTCCCGGTCTCGGCCATGGTCTGCCCGAGGCCAGAGCCGCGCACACCCCACTGATTCTATGCAACGCGGTGCCACCGCGCTCGCCCCCTTTCCCGAACGGAGCCGGTAATGGCGACAAAAACCACGGCAGCACCCCCGGTTCCCACGCCGGAAGAGCGCCAATCGGTGCTGCGCACGCTCAAATCCCCGCGGCTGCTCAAGACCGAGGTGCTCGCCGGGCTGGTGGTGGCCCTGGCGCTGGTCCCCGAGGCCATCGCGTTCTCCATCATCGCCGGGGTGGATCCGCGCCTCGGGCTCTTCGCCTCCTTCACCATGGCGGTGTCCATCGCCTTCCTCGGCGGGCGGCCGGCGATGATCTCCGCGGCCACCGGCGCCATCGCGCTGGTTATCGCGCCGCTGGTGGCCAGCCATGGCATCGACTACTTCATCGCCGCGGTGATCATGGCCGGCATCTTCCAGGTGCTGCTCGCGCTGCTCGGCGTGGCCAAGCTGATGCGCTTCATCCCGCGCCAGGTGATGGTCGGCTTCGTCAACGCCCTGGGCATCCTGATCTTCCTCTCCCAGGTTCCCGAGCTGCTCGGAGTGCCCTGGCTGGTCTACCCGCTGGTGGCTCTGGGCCTGCTCATCGTCTTCGGCCTGCCCAAGCTCACCACCGCCGTCCCGGCCCCGTTGGTGGCAATCGTGGTGCTCACGCTGATCACCGTGCTGGCCTCGCTGGCCGTGCCCACCGTGGGGGACAAGGGTCAGCTGCCCGAATCCCTGCCGGCGCTGTTCTTCCCCGATGTGCCGCTGAACCTCGAAACCCTGCAGGTGCTCTTCCCCTACGCGCTGGCCATGGCCTTCGTCGGCCTGCTCGAGTCCTTGATGACCGCCAAGCTGGTGGACGACGTCACCGACACCCGCTCGAACAAGACCCGCGAGTCCTGGGGGCAGGGCGCGGCGAATATCATCACCGGCTTCTTCGGCGGCATGGGCGGCTGCGCGATGATCGGGCAGACCATGATCAACGTGAAGGCCTCCGGGGCGCGCACCCGCATCTCCACCTTCCTCGCCGGGGTGTTCCTGCTGATCCTGGTGGTGGCCCTGGGCGACATCGTGGCGCTGATCCCGATGGCCGCGCTGGTGGCCGTGATGATCTTCGTTTCGGTGGCCACCTTCGACTGGCACAGCATCAAGCCCGCCACCCTGCGCATGATGCCCAAGAGCGAAACCACCGTCATGCTGGCCACCGTCGTGGTCACCGTCGCCACGCACAACCTGGCCATCGGCGTGGGCGTCGGGGTGCTCACCGCGATGGTGCTCTTCGCCAACCGGGTGGCCCACCTGGTCACCGTCGAACGCCGCCTGGAGGAGCACTTCGGGGTGCAGGTCGCCAAGTACGAGGTCAACGGGGAGCTGTTCTTCGCCTCCTCCAACGACCTCTACACCCAGTTCGACTACGCCGAGGATCCGGACCGCGTGGTCATCGACATGCACAATTCGCACCTGTGGGACGCCTCCACCAGCGCCGCGCTGGACGCCATCGGCGCGAAGTACGAGAAGTACGGCAAGACCGTTCAGATCCAGGGGCTGAACGCGGCGAGCCTGAAGATGCGCGAACGCCTGGGCGGCAAGCTCGGCGGCGGGCACTAACCCGGCCGAGGTTCTCCACAGCCCGTCGGCGTCCGCGGGGCGCAGCCGGAAATGGCGTGATGATGGCTGCATGAGTATTTCCCAGCTAGCGGCCGGACTGACCGGACTGCGTGAATTCGTGACCGGGAGCATCCCGCAAGGCGCCATCGCCGTGCTCCTCGAGGTCATGGAGCTGTGCCTGGAGGTACTGCAGAAGCTTTCGGTGCGGCTGCGCGAATCAACGGACCCGCGCGTGGCCGCCGCCCACGCGCTGTGCATCGAAAACATCTTCCGCTACGCCGTGCGCGAGCAACTTCGCGCGGCGGCCCACTGCGAGGGAACCGGCGCGCATCTGCTTGCCGAAGAAGAGCTGAGCGCGGTCCGCGAACACCGGGCGGACTACTCCCGGGCGGCGCGCCAGGAATCCGGACGCACCCTCTACCGGAATGCCGCCGGGTTCACCGCCGGCTGGCTCGGGCTGGACTTCCACGAGGCGGACCGGCGGATCAACGACGCCCACCTGCTGGTGGCCCGGCGCAATATGGACGGCAGCGCACTGTCGCCGCGCTTCGCAGAGCTCGCAACACTGCATTCCGAACATGAAAGCCTGGACCCACGACGCGTCGCGAAAACCGCCCGCAGCCTGGAGCAGCTGGAACCGGCAGATACCAGCTTCGAGGGCGCGCCACTGGACCCGGTGGCAACGCACCGAGACGGCCGGCCGATGCAGGCGCATGCGGTCAAGCTGCTCACCGAAGAAGACCGCGCCACCGGGGAAAAGAAGTTCACGGACCTGCTGGCCGGCTACCGCAAAGCCCACGCGCAGGCCACCGAGCCCGAATGCGGGTTCTTCAGCCGCGGCACCCGCAACGGGGTGGATACCTACCTGGTGCGCGTCAAGGGAGCCCAAGCCGAGCAATTCCGCTCATTTGTCGGACAGGCGGACAACCCGCGCACCCGAAGCGGCCAAGCAGCGCGCTCCGCCAACCCACCCGAACCGGCCCCCGAAACGCTATTCGACAGCGATCGGCCCGCCCCGACGTGGGCGCAGATCCCGGCGGAGGATGAAGCCTCCGCACCCGAGTCAGCCGGAAATCCCACTCCCGGCCCGGAGGCACCAACAGGGGCCGCGGACAGAGCGGCCGAAGCGGACCAGGTCACGGTGGCCCAGCGCCGCCTGAACGCGCTGCTCGCCTCACTGACCCAATCGGCACCGGGCGCCAAGACCGTTACCCCGCAGATCCTGGTGAATATGCAGGCGCAGAACCTCGAAGACCTGGCCCAGGCCAAGGGGCTGACCGCGCACGGTGTGGAACTCGAGCCCGGCGAACTTCGCCAGCTCCTCTGCGATGCCCAGATCATCCCGATCGTCTTCGGCGGCAACGGCCAGGTGCTCGATGTGGGCAGATCCCAGCGACTCTTCCCGGAACCGATCAAGCGAGCGGCCTTCGCCCGGGACCGCGGTTGCATCGTCCCCGGATGCACGGCCCCGCATGAAATGCTCGAATACCACCATTGCAACTGGTGGGAACGCGGCGGCAAGACCTGCGTGGAAAACTGCGCGGTGCTCTGCCGGCAGCACCACACGGCAATCCATCGAAGATTGCTTAGAATTGTCATGGTCGATGGCCTGCCGCACATCGTGCTGCCCAAGTATCTGGACCCGGCGCAAATACCGCGGCGCAATAGCTACTTCTCTGCCGTCGCCTAACTCGAGCCCGGGAGTAGCCGGCTCAGTAGCGCATCCCACAAAGATTGAGTTGGTATCGCTTGTGAGTCTCTGGCATGATTGGAAGGTACTCGATTTATTGTGGACCCTCTCTCCGTGATAGATCCTGTCCTTTTTTAGAGTTGAACTAGTACGGCCTGCCCCACAGGCGCGAAACGTTTGGCTCGCCCATGTTGAGAAACAGGAGACCACTAAAGTGGCCGTAAAGATTCGTCTGAAGCGCTTCGGTAAGATGCGCGCACCTTTCTACCGCGTTGTTGTTATGGACTCGCGCGCCAAGCGCGATGGCCGTGCCATCGAGGAGATCGGTAAGTACCACCCAACCGAGAACCCATCGATCATCGAGATCGATTCCGAGCGTGCACTGTACTGGCTTTCCGTTGGCGCCCAGCCAACCGAGCAGGTACACAAGCTGCTGACCATCACTGGTGACTGGCAGAAGCACAAGGGCATCGAAGGCCAGGAAGGCACCTACCAGGTTGCCGAGCCTAAGCCTGCATTCGTTGCTCCTGAAAAGGGTTCGGTGATCCTCAAGGAGGCCATCACCAAGAAGGCCGAGAAGCCAGCTGCCGAGCCGGCAGAAGCTGAAGCCACCGAGGCCGAGTAATCATGCTCGCCGATGCGCTGGACCATTTGGTTCGCGGGGTAGTCGAGGAACCGGAAGACGTCAGGGTTGCCCTGAAGTCCAACCGCCGCGGCGACCTGCTCGAAGTGCGTGTGCACCCGGATGATCTCGGTCGTGTGATCGGTCGCCAGGGACGTACCGCACGGGCACTGCGTACCGTGATGGCAGCGTTGGCTAAGGAGCCGATTCGTGTTGATGTTATCGACACCGATCGTAGCCGCTAGCCAAGCAACTTTGAGGTCAGGCGCAAGCTGATCTCACCACAGAAGGAGTTTCCGCTCAACAGGGCGGAAACTCCTTCTCGTGTTTCACCCGCCAGCTTTTGGCACCACAGCGCGTGGCACCGTCCCGTGAATCCAAGGAGAATGATCACCAGATTATGCGATTGCAGGTAGCACGTATCGGCAAGCCCCACGGAATCCGTGGCGAAGTGACCGTTCAGGTCCTCACCGACGTCCCAGATGAACGATTCGCACCCGGCGAGGTGCTCCACGTCATCGACGGTCCGGTCAAAACCTTGACCGTCAGCAAGTCGCGCTGGAACAAAACCATTCTTTTAGTCGCCTTCGAAGAAATCAAGGACCGCAACACCGCAGAAACCCTGCGCCAGGCACGCCTCGAAATCGAGGTCACCGGCGAGGAAGAAAGCGAATCGGATGAATGGTACGAGCATGAGCTGGTTGACCTGAAGGTGATGCACGAAGGCACGCAGGTCGGCGTGATCACCGCGCTGCGCACCAACCCGGCCCAAGACCTCCTGGTCTTCGAGGACAACAATGGCGAGGAGATCTACCTGCCGTTCGTGGACGAATTTGTCCCCGACGTTGATCTGGAAGCCGGCACGCTGACCATCACCCCGCCAGCCGGGCTGCTGCAGCTGAACCAGGACGATTCCGAGGAAGAAAAGTAAGAATTATGCGCATCGACGTAGTCTCCATCTTCCCGGAGTACCTAGCACCGCTGGATCTATCGCTGATCGGCCGCGCCCGCGAGGGCGGGATTCTCAACTTGAACGTCACCAACCTGCGTGACTTCACCACCGACCGCCACCACAAGGTCGACGACACCCCTTTCGGCGGCGGCGCCGGCATGGTGATGATGCCCGAGCCATGGGGCCAGGCGCTGGACACCGTGCGTGCTTCGGCTCCGGCGGATCGCAAACCAATCTTAATCGTTCCTTCCCCGGCCGGAGCGGTTTTCGACCAGCAGATGGCCTATGACCTCTCCGAAGAAGAGCACCTGGTCTTCGCCTGCGGACGCTACGAAGGAATCGACGAGCGCGTCATCGAATACGCGCACGAGAACTTCACCGTCATCCCCGTCAGCATCGGGGACTATGTGCTCAATGGGGGAGAAGTAGCGGTGATGGTCATGGTTGAGGCCATCGCCCGACTCATCCCCGGAGTGATCGGCAACCCGGAATCCCTGGTCGAAGAATCCCACTCGGATGTGCTGCTCGAATACCCGGTCTACACCAAGCCTGCCGCCTGGCGCGGCCGCGAGGTGCCGGAGGTATTGCTCGGCGGCAACCACGCACGGGTGGCCCGCTTCCGCCGCGACGAACAGATTCGCCGTACCGCCACTCGACGTCCGGATCTCATCCAACTGCTCGATGCGAGCAAGCTGAACCGCAAGGATCGCGATGCTCTCTGGCACTCTGGATTCGCCGTTGTCGACGGAGAAATCATCGCAAAATCAGAACTGGACTGGGCTAAAGAGTCCTAGATCACCATCGAGCCGGGTGCGCATACTCGCGCCCCTAGGCAGAATATGGCAAAATTGTTTCTTGGTGTGTTTTTGTCCTACTCCTGCCACAGGGGGATGAGGGACACGGAAAAACCGCCGCATCGGCAGCGACAGGCTGCCGGTGGTAACACGTTTCGGAGAGATCGCCTTATCGGTTGATGAGCTCCGCTACGAGGATTCGGTGACCTGTGGCATTGATCCTAGAGGATGCACAATGCATATTCTTGACTCAGTAGATGCAGCTTCGCTGCGCTCCGACGTTCCAGCCTTCGCTCCGGGTGACACCCTGAAGGTTCACGTCAACATCATCGAAGGTAAGAACTCGCGTGTTCAGGTTTTCCAGGGCTACGTCCTTGGTCGCCACGGTTCCGGCCTGGGCGAGACCTTCACCGTGCGTAAGGTTTCCTTCGGTACCGGTGTTGAGCGTACCTTCCCAGTTCACTCCCCAATCATCGACAAGATTGAGGTAGTGACCAAGGGCGACGTGCGTCGTGCAAAGCTTTACTACATGCGCGATCGTCACGGCAAGGCTGCGCGTATCCGCGAGAAGCGCGACTTCGGCGGCAAGAAGTAATCTCTGTTCTCTGATGAACGAGATTGCTAGCCCCGAGCGAGCAATCACGAAGCGCCGGACCTGGTTTTGGGTCTGGCGCTTCGTTGTTCTCGCCGTCATCTGTGGCCTTATCGCCACCCTATTCATCCGCGCACTGGTGCTGGATGTCTACCGCATCGAGTCCATCTCGATGCAGAGCACGCTTAATCCCGGGCAAAGCGTCATGGTCGACCGTCGCGCCTATGCCCACGCAGATCCGCAACGCGGAGATGTAATCGTCTTCGACGGCCGCGGTTCATTTCTTCCATACGCCCGCGCATCCTTCGCCGATGACCTGCTCGGCGCGCTGCGCCTTAGCGGGACCGAAAATACCTACATTAAACGCGTGATTGCCGTTGGCGGTGACACGGTAGACTGCTGCGGCTCGGATGGGAAGCTCAGTATCAACGGTGTGCCGACAGACGAGCCGTATATATATGCAGGAGATGCGGCCAGCGAACAAGAATTCATGGGGGTCGTCCCCGAGGGGCGATTGTGGGTTATGGGGGATCACCGGTCAAGGTCTGAAGACTCCAGGGCCCTGCTCGGATCAAGTGGCGGCGGTATGATCAGTGTCGATCGGGTCGTCGGTAAGGCAACGCAGATTGTTTGGCCGCTGGATCAGCGCACCGATATCGAGTAATAAGCCCGCAACATCCCCGAACAGTCGAAAAACTTTAAAAACTTTTCACCCAGCGCGAATACCCCCGTGCAACCAATGCTTGAAAATACAAGCTTTTCCGAGACCGCTGAGAATTCATTGCGAATTCTCAGCCCGCACTTAGTTGACTAGCGGTAAGTAACCGAAATGCAATCTTAAACTATCTCCTTGGTTCGGCATTGATTCAAAAGAAGATCCCTCGGCGGTGGAATGACAAGGGTAAATGTTCGAGTGAATATCTCCGTTTGTTGGACTCGCTCCTTGAAACTCCCTCTGTAAAGCCGATATTGTTTCAATTTGGTAACAACACACTGCTCTGAAGTGCGCCCAGACCGGGTCGCGACCTTCAAGCGATCGCACCACTTAACTGGGAGAAGCTTTAATGCCAAAACCAAAGAACATGACTGCGCAGCGCGGCATTGTCGCTGCCGCAGCCACCGCACTGGTGGTTGGCGGTAGCTTCATTGCTCCCGCAGTCGCAGCCGATAAGGCTGAAAGCACTCCGGCACCTTCGCAGAGCCCGAGCGTTACGCCATCTGCCTCGGATGTCGCAGTAGACACCAAGGGCTTGGACGAGGCTATCGAGCGCGACTTGAACAAGTCGCCGGAGAAGTACCTTGAAGACGCAAAGGCAAACGACACCGTTGCCGAGGTCACCAAGAAGCTTGAAGCCGAAGGCGTAAAGGTCAAGGCCAGCGTCAAAGACGGCAAGGCCGAGGTTGAAGTTGGCGCCAAAGATGCCAAGAAAGCCAAGGAAATTGTAGTCGCAAGCGCAGCTCCTAAGGCTGTCAGCCTGAAGATCAACGCTGAGGTCGGCAAGATCTCCAACGTGAATGACGTCTACGACGAACTTCGCGACAATGTTGCACCAGTCGAAATGACTCGACTGACCGCCATCATGAATACCGGTAGCGGTAAGCCGTTCGAAATCGTTGCAAGCGGGCCAGCCAGCATCGAGAAGAAGGCTACGCCAAAGGCCACGGCCACCAAGGCAGCAGAAGAAGAACTGCTGACCTTGGAAGAGTTCGCCGAAGAAGCAACCAATGTGAAGCTCGTGGAGGGTAGCGAGGTAAAGCCTGGCGCCCTGACCGACATCTACGGTGGCATGGGCTACGGCGCAGCGCGCACCGGCGACAATGTTGAAGGCCTCTGCTCCATCGGCTTCAACGCCTGGAACCCAGAGGGCGCCGATGCAGTACTGACCGCAGGGCACTGCACCGAAGACGGCGCATTCAAGAACACCTTCGTCGTTGAACACACCGCACCAAATGAAGTAGAAGGCATCAGCGCTGCGCTCGGTACCTTTGGGTTCAGCCAGTTCGGTGGACCGAACAACTACGGTGTTCCGATCACCCCGGACCTGACCCAGGATGAGCTGGATCAGGCCGAGCCAGGTACCGATATCGCAGTCATTGACGACATCAACCCTGAACTGACCCTGCACAACGAAGTAACGCAGTGGCCAGCTGGCGCCGATGAGCGTTCGAAGGTTATCCAGGTAACCGGCGTTTCGAAGGCTGCCGTTGGTTCCGAGGCTTGCTCGGTGGGTCGCACCACCGGTTGGAGCTGCTCGACCATTCTCGGCGAAGGCATGTTCTTCGTCGGCGGCTACGATGATGACATTCGTGCCGTCTGGGGCTACACCGCTGAGAACCCTAACCAGGGCATTCTGGACCAGGGCGACTCCGGTGGAGCAGTGCTCGTTGGCAACAAGGCTGTTGGCATCAACTCGGCAAACTCCGGCGGTGAAGACGGTATCGAAGACAACGCCGACGATCTCGCTTTCTACACCTCGCTGGCTGACGTCAAGGCAAAGGACTACACCGGTGGCTACACCGTCAAGTTCGCTGTAAACACCCCGGCTCAGAGCTCGCCAGCAGCTGGCGCTGAAGTCAAGCCAGGCGCAACCATCACCGGTACTGTCGAAGGCCCTTCGGCCGGCACCCAGGTTCGTATCGTTGTTGACGGCAAGCTATACAAGCTCGCTGATGTCAAGTCAGATGGAACCTTCACCTTCGTTGCACCTGCAGAAGAAGGCGAGTTCAATTTCCGCATGACCGCAGTGAACGGCTACAACAAGTCGGGCAATGCAACCGGTTCGGTACTCGTTGCGGCTCCGGAGCCAACTCCGACGCCGACCCCAACTCCTACCGAGGAGCCAACCGCGACTCCTACCGAGGAGCCAACCGCGACTCCAACTGAGGAGCCAACCGCGACTCCAACTGAGGAGCCAACCGAGTCGGCTACTCCAACTGAGCCAACCGAGTCGGCTACTCCAACTGAGCCAACCGAGTCGGCTACTACAACTGAGCCAACCGAGTCGGCTACTCCAACTGAGCCAACCGAGTCGGCTACTCCAACTGAGCCAACCGAGTCGGCTACTCCAACTGAGCCAACCGAGTCGGCTACTCCAACTGAGCCAACCGAGTCGGCTACTCC
>NZ_PCPU01000012.1:0-101808 GCF_002975455.1 Arthrobacter sp. MYb224
TTATATATCCACCAAATTAAAAATAATTCGGTATCAATAAACTTGGCACACTATTGAGTTCTCAAACAACAAACACTCTCGACACCACAACCACCGCAATCGGCGGCTGCTTCGCTCCGGAGCAACTTTACAACTCTAGCATGTTTCGCGAACCGGTCAAAACCAGTCGAAACGCCTTGTGAAAAGCTCTTTGCCACCGGATGAATTCTACGTGTATTCCACGTTGTTTGCGTTCCGGCAACAGAGAAAAACTATACGGGGCTTCTACGTATCGCGCAAATCGGCGAACTATCCAATAAATCGTCTCTAAACACCGGCTGACTAGTGGTTTAGTGATAAGGGTACAACAAAACCGCCAGAAAAGTGTCGTGGTTCACAGACATTTCTGGCGGTTTCGTGTTTGTCGCTGATTGAAGCTGGCTACTTACCTAGGCCGAAAGCTCCACGACTGCCATGTTCTTCTTGCCGCGGCGCACGATGGCGTAGCGGCCATGCAGGAAGTTCTCTGCGGTTAGCACCGTATCGATACCGGCGACCTTCTCGTTATTCACGTAGGCGCCACCTTCGTTCACGGTACGACGAGCCGCAGACTGGCTTTCGCTCAAACCCGAAGCGTGCAGCACGTTCAGAATACCGAGCTCATCGGCTGTAACCTTCGCCGACGGCAACTCGGCGAGCACCGATTCCAGAGTTAGCAGATCGATCTCGCTCAGATCACCATTGCCGAAGACCGCCGCCGAAGCCGCGATGACCTTGTTAGTGGCCTCTTCACCGTGAACCAGCGAGGTGACAAGCCATGCGAGCTCGCGTTGGGCCTGGCGTTTGAACGGACGCTCGGCGACCTCGATCGCGAGGGCCTCGATCTGCTGTCGGGTCAGGAAGGTGAAGACCTTCAAACGGTTGATCACATCCGCGTCGGCGGTATTCAGCCAGAACTGGTAGAGGGTGTACGGGCTGCACATCTCCGCGTCCAGCCAGATCGCGTTTCCTTCGGACTTGCCGAACTTGGTGCCATCGGAATTGGTAATCAGCGGGGTGCCGTAGGCGTGAGCCGACTTGCCCTCAACCTTGCGGATCAGGTCGGTTCCGCTGGTGAGGTTTCCCCACTGATCCGAGCCACCGGTCTGCAGGATGCAACCGTACTGACGGTTCAGCTCAAGGAAGTCGTAGCCCTGCAGCACCTGGTAGGAGAACTCGGTGTAGCTGATGCCCTCCTCGGAGTTCAGCCGGGCGGAAACGATTTCCTTCTTGATCATCGTGCCAACACGGAAGTACTTGCCCACGTCGCGCAGGAAGTCCAAGGCGGAGAGCTGCTGGGTCCAGTCCAGGTTGTTGACCAAGCGGACCGCGTTCTCCCCTTCGGCAGAAAGGAAGCGGGACACCTGCCCCTGCAAGCGGGTAACCCACTCGGTGACGGTTTCTCTGGTGTTCAAGGTGCGCTCGGCGGTCTGCCGCGGGTCGCCGATCAGGCCGGTGGACCCGCCGACCAGGGCCAGCGGCTTGTGCCCGGCCAACTGCAGGCGGCGCATATTCAGCAACTGCACGAGGTTGCCCAAGTGAAGGGAAGGTGCGGTCGGATCGAACCCGCAATAGTAAGTGATGCTCTCTTCGGACAGCACGCGTTCTAGCTCGGCCTCATCGGTGGACACGTGCACCAGCCCGCGCCACTTTAGTTCCTGCCAGATATTCTCGAAGGAGGGATCATTACTCTGTCCCGCAATGACGGGAATTTGCTTTAAGTCAGACACAGTCTCCACATTAGCAAAATCCCGTCGGCCAGTCCTAGTTTGTTCCCGTTCTCACACCCGGGGATTCCGGGTTGTCTTGGGATGAACTACTACTGCTCGGTGAGCCCCGCGGGCAGCGGCGCGGTGTGAATCACGTGCAAGCGCTGGGTGGTGCGGGTCATCGCGACGTACAGATCGCCCACTCCCCCGTCGACGTCCGCGATCAGCTGCGCAGGTTCCACGATGATCACCCCGTCGAATTCCAATCCCTTGGATTCGCGTGCGGTAATCACCACGATGTCCTGGACCATTCCGCCGGATCCGGTGCCAACACGCTCGCCGTAGACCTTGGTGACCGCAGCGCGCGCGGCGGCCAGCAATTCCTGCGGGACGATGATCGCCTGCAGGCCCCCGGCCGCGTAGTCCAGCTCTTCGGGAAGCTGCGCGATGAGTTGCTCGATCAGCCGGCCCTGCGGCGCATAGGTGAGCACCGGCGGCCAGTCTCCTTCGCGCACCGCGCGCGGCGTGGTGATGCGCAGCCCCGCGGCTTGGGCCACGCGAACTGCCGCATCGGCGATCTGCGCCGGGGTGCGGTAGTTTACCGTAAGCTCTTCGAGGTTGTAGCGCTTGCCCAGGAAGGGTTCCAGTGCCTGCGCCCAGCTATTGGCGCCCGAGGCGGCGGAGGTCTGCGCGATATCCCCGACGATGGTGAAGGACTTCATCGGGCAGCGGCGAACCAGCAGGCGCCACTGCATCGGCGAAAGTTCCTGCGCCTCATCAACCACGATATGCCCGTAGGCCCAGGTGCGATCGGCCACCGCACGTTCCGCAGCACTCTGCGAGGCGGCGGTTTCCTGGTTGACCGCTGCGACCTGCTCCGCGGTGACCACCCCGTCGATCCCCGCGTTGGCGAGCATCGTGTCCATGTTATTCAGCGCCATTTTCGCGTTTTCCACGTCGCGCTCGTACTGCGAGTTATCGGGAGCGTCCTGCGGGTTGACGAACTCGCCGAGCAATTCGGCAGCCTCGTCGAGCAGCGGCACATCGGCCTCGGTGAAGGCCGAGCCTGCTGGGCGGAACAGCGCGTCGCGGTCGGACTGCGACAAGCGCGGGGCGGCCGCCTCCAGCAGGTGCGGCTTGGCGTAGAGCTCTTCGAGCAGGCCCTGCGGGCTCAGCGGCATCCAGCACAGGTTGATTGCCACGCGCACATCCCAGGATTCGCGGACTTCCTGGGGCAGGTAGGAGCGGTCAGCGGCGCTGGGCTGCCCCGCAGATTCCTCCAGTTTGCGCAGCAGCTGCTCGGCCAGGTCCCCGACGATCACCTTGGTGAAGGTTTCGCGGGCCTCGTTATAGGGCTTGTGGCTGTGCCGGGCGCGTTCGCGGGCGTTGCGCACCATGCCCCGGGTCAGCGTCAGCCGGGTGCCTTCGACCACCACCGTGCGGTCCTCGGCGAGCAGCCGCTGGCGGTTGCGCACCGCGGCGGCGATCACCTTGGCCATCGACAGCCGGCCCTTGACCTTCGCCACGGTCCGATTGGTTTCCGGTCCGGCCGCCACTCCGTGGTACAGCTCGCCCACCGAGGACATGACCACACCGGTTTCACCCAGCGACGGGAGCACGCGTTCGATATAGCGCATGAAGGAGTTGGACGGGCCGACGATCAGCACGCCGGCATTCTTCAGCCGTTCCCGGTATTCGTAGAGCAGGAAGGCCGCGCGGTGCAGCGCAACGGCGGTTTTGCCGGTGCCCGGTCCGCCCTGCACGACCACGGCGCCGGGTAGTTCCGCACGGATGATCGCATCCTGCTCTGCCTGGATGGTGCCGACGATATCGCCCATCCGGCCGGTGCGCTTTTCGCGCAGCGCGGCCATCAAGGCACCTTCACCGTGGTGGGTGTGGCCCTCGTCGAGCCAGGTTTCATCGAGCACGTCGTCTTCGATCCCCGCCACCGTACGGCCCTTGAGCATCAGGTGGCGGCGGCGCCGCACGCCGCGCGGGTTCAACGCGGTGGCCTGGTAGAACGGGGCGGCTTCGGAGGCGCGCCAGTCGATCATCAGCCGATTGAGCTCCTCGTCGGACAGCCCGATGCGGCCGATATAGCGCGGTTCGATGCCCTCGCCGTGGTCGGCCATGTCCAGCCGGCCGAAGACCAAGCGATCCTGCACCGCGTCCAACTGGGCGATGCGGTCCTCGTAGAGGCTGGCGAATGAATCGCGTTCGGATTGGTTCTGGAAGGTACCCACCGCACCGGTGGCGCGAGTGCGCGCAAGCTGCTCCACCTTTTCCGCGCGCAACTCATCGAGCCTGTCATACAGGCGTGCGACGTACTGGCTTTCAGCGAGCAGATCCCGCTCGATCGTACCGGTCAATCTTGGTTCCCCTCGCGCTAACTTACAGGACAGACAATCTTACGCGCGTAGCGACCCTACGGGTTAATCCCGCGAAGCCACCACGTCATCTTCGCGCCGCACCACGCCGTGGCGCGGCGCGGCGGTTAAACCGTTTGCAGCGACAGCACCCGGTGCCCGTCCAGGTTCTTGCGTCCGCCCAAGGCCTCAAGTTCCAAGATCACCCCGACGCCGGCGATGATGCCTCCGGCGCGTTCGATCAGCCGCACCGAGGAGCCCACGGTCCCGCCGGTAGCGAGCACATCGTCGAGCACCAGCACCCGGGTGCCGGGGGCGATCTCATCCTTGTGCAATTCCAGCGCGGCGCTGCCGTATTCCAGGGTGTAGTCATCGCGGTAGACCTCGCGCGGCAGCTTTCCGGCCTTGCGGATGGTCAGCATCCCGGTCCCCGAGGCGTAGGCCGCGGCCGCGGCGAGCACGAAGCCGCGCGCTTCCAGCCCGGCGACGATGTCGAAGGTCCCGGCGAAGGGCGCGATCAACTCGTCGACCAGGCGGCGCAAGCCCACAGGATCGGCAAACACCGGGGTGAGGTCCTTAAAGGAGATACCGGGCTGCGGGTAGTCGGGGACCACCGCGCACAGTCGATCCAGCAGTTCGCAAATGCTCTCGTTATTAGTCACGCGTAATATTTTAGTGCGTGCGTGACCCCGCTGGGTACCTGGACGATTGTGCCATCGGCGGAACGGAGGCACCCGGGCTCGCTGCTGCTGCGCCGCCAAGTCGCCCATTGCCTAGCGCGGCAGCGGTCCGGGCGCGGATTCGCGCGGAATCAGCGCCGCATCAGGGTATCGCTCGGCCAAGGCAGCAGTGTGGGGAATTCGGCCGAATCGGCGGCCTTGGTGGCGCGTACCACCCCGCTGACCGGGCGGCCGGCGAACCAGGCGGCCAGATCGTAGTCGGTTCCCTCCAAAACCCAGGACCGCTGGCCGTTGCCGAGCACCTGGCGCTGCCGTCCATGGGGTTGCACCACGACGCGGTCACCTGCCCGCACCCGGGCGGCCAGCGCGCGCAGCAGGTGATCGGAAAACTCTTGCGGCCAGCTGGCGGCCGGGCGCACGAATTCGTCCAGATCGGTGGCGTGTATCAGCATTTCGCGCCACACCGCATAGACCATGTCCGCGACTTGCGCCGCAGGCCGATAGCCCACCGGCTGCTCCCATTTGGCTGCGCAACCGGCCAGCACCACGCGCAGCTGCGCGAGGGATTCGGCCACCAGTTCGCGCAGCTTTTCCGGTCGCAGCAACGCGACCATATTGATCGCTTCGATCCGCCCGACCTGTCCCCCGTCGTACATCGGCGGCAAGTGCGCGGCCCCGGCGTTCTCGAATTGCCGCCGGGCAGCCTGCGCCAGCGAATGCAGGTGCGCGACTAGTTGCGCGGTGCTCCAACCGGGCAGCGAGCTGGGCTTGGCGTAGGCCTCGTCGGGCAACTTCGCCAGCTGCGTGGCCAGTTCGTCTAAGGCGGTGGTGACCTGCTCAAGGAGTTGTTCCGGCGGAAGTTCAGATGTCATGGCACACACTCTAGCGCGCGGGCGTATGCGCGCAGAAGTAGCCAGCTCGTTAATTGCCTACGGCGGCGCAATAGCTTCGCGGCATTTCGAAGCTATTGCGCCGCCATCGGTTGCGGAACGAAGGTTTGTGCTTAGCCCTTGACCCAGGCGCGGATCTCGTCGAGCTGGCGCTCGAATTCGGCTAGCTGCGCCGCGACGGCGCTCGGCGCGGTGCCGCCCTGCCCGTTGCGCGCGTTCAGCGAGCCCTCGGTGGAGAGCACCTCGCGCACCGCCGGGGTCAAGTGCTCGGAGATGCCCGCATATTCTTCGTCGGTCAGGTCCCACAGCTCCACGCCGCGCGACTCGGCCAGCTGCACGGCGCTGCCGGAGAGCTCGTGCGCATCGCGGAACGGCACGCCCTGGCGGACCAGCCATTCAGCGATGTCGGTGGCCAGCGCGAAGCCCTGTGGCGCAAGCTGCGCCATGCGCTCGGTGTTGAAGGTCAGTGTGCCCATCATGCCGGCCATCGCTGGCAGCAGCATCTCCAGGGTGTCCGCGGCGTCGAACACCGGCTCCTTGTCTTCCTGCAGGTCGCGGTTGTAGGCCAACGGCAGCGCCTTCAGCGTTGCCAGCAACCCGGTCAGGTCCCCGATCAGGCGACCGGCCTTGCCACGGGCCAGCTCGGCGATGTCCGGGTTCTTCTTCTGCGGCATGATCGAGGAGCCGGTGGAGAAGGCATCGTGCAGCTTCACGAAGCTGAACTCCTTGGTGGCCCAGAGGATCACTTCTTCGGACACGCGGGAGAGGTCCACGCCGATCATCGCGGTGATCCAGGAGAATTCGGCGAATACGTCACGTGCGGCGGTGCCGTCGATCGAGTTGAACACCGCGGAGTCGAAGCCCAGCTCGCTGGCGACGAAGTTCGGGTCCAGTCCCAAGGTCTGCCCGGCCAGCGCGCCGGAACCGTAAGGGGAAACCGCAGCGCGCTTATCCCAATCGGCGAAGCGCTGCACGTCGCGCAGCAGCGGCCACGCATAGGCCAGCAGCAGGTGCGAAAGCAGGATCGGCTGCGCGTGCTGCAGGTGGGTGCGCCCGGGCATCGGCGCGTACGGGTGCGCCTTGGCCTGTTCGACCATCGCGTCGATGGTGTCGATGACACCGGAGGCGATGATGCGCGCGTGGTCGCGCAGGAACATGCGGCCCAGGGTGGCGATCTGGTCGTTGCGCGAGCGGCCCGCGCGGAGCTTGCCGCCCAGCTGCGTGCCGGCGCGTTCGAGCAGTCCGCGTTCCAGCGAACCGTGCACGTCCTCATCGGATTCTGCCGCCACGTAGGCTTCGGACTTCACATCCGCTTCGAGCTGGTCAAGGGCGGAGATCATCTCCGTCAGTTCGGTCTCGGTCAGCAGCCCGGCGCGGTTGAGCACCTTGGCATGGGCGCGGGAACCGGCGATGTCGTAGCTGGCCAAGCGCCAGTCGAAGTGGGTTGACTTACTCAGGGCAGCCATTGCTTCTGCCGGTCCACCGGCGAAGCGTCCGCCCCAGAGCGATCCTTCATTTGTTGACGAGGCCATGACTCGTTCCTTTCAGCCAGATCCCGCCGGGAGACGGGTAAAGTTTATTAATTCGCTGAAACCACTCTAGCAAAGCTTTATGCATTGGCGCTCATAAATATTCAGCGAGTTTGCGATTGTCCCGTGCGCATCTTGCGGAGCTCCGGTCCTCATCCGTTCGCAGCACCGGCCACCCGCCGTCACATATTTGCGCCCGGCGTGGGTATCGATCGGCTACCTGTGAACTATGTACCGGTTTTTTGAGAGGAGTCGGTGAGTTGCGCGTTTTACACTTCCGCAGGTGCGGAGGCGAGCGTATGGTGAGAGACACACAATCGAATACGGATACTTCGTTGGAGGAAACCCCATGGAAATCCAGTTATACCGCGGTGATATCACCACGTTGAACGTTGATGCCATCGTGAACGCAGCCAATCCCTCATTGTTGGGCGGCGGCGGCGTTGACGGAGCTATTCATGCGGCAGCCGGCCCCGGCCTGCTCGCCGCCTGCCGCGAAGTGCGCACGGCCCGGTACCCCGATGGGATCCCTTCCGGTATTGCCGTAGCGACGAAGGCGGGGAACCTTTCGGCGAAGTGGGTTATTCACACCGCGGCGCCGAACCTGGCACTGATCAAGCCCAACCCGAAAATACTGGCCGATTGCTTCAGCAATTCGCTCTATCTAGCCGCGCGCCATGAGGCGCACTCGATCGCATTCCCGGCTTTGGGCGCGGGTGCGTTCGGCTGGCCGCCAGCGCAGGTCGCACAGATTGGCTTCGAAACGATCAGCGCCTGGATCGAGACGAATAAGCATATTTCGCCGATCCATCGAGTCGTGATGGTGTCACATACCGACGAGGTTCAAGAAGCCTTCGAGCAGGCATTTAACATGTCCTCCGTGGACCAGCTCGCAGCCTAAACGCTCCGATACCCCGGTGTCAGGCACCAAGAACTGCCCGTCATGGCATAGCGCCTGACGGGCAGTTCTTCTCTGGGCCGCGGTCAAGCAGCCGGGTGGGCACTATCGCCCGGGGCTTGCCGGTTGTGCCCCGTTTCCGGATGCTGGTTCATCACGGACGGAGGATCGGCTCCGGATGGAATTCCGGGGCCCTGCGCAGAACCATGTCCGGTGGCATCGAAGGTTTGGAAGTACTGGTTGCGTCTCGGCCTTCGATCCGGATCGAGGTGTTCGGGCAAGAGCACGTGCGGCAGCCCGTCGATGCTCACGATCTTGAGGTACCCCAAGTGCACCGCGACATGATGGGGCCGGGCATAAGGGGCAGCAATTGGACAGGCTGGTTTGGCCTCCGTGTTCCCAGTACCGGATGTGGTGGTAATCCAGCAGCGCCGGATCCATGGTGCAACCGGGCACGATGCAGCCGCCGTCGCGTGCCCGCGCCGCCCGTTTGATCGATTTGGGAAACAACCTCTGGGATCGTCCGACATCGAGCACCTGCCCCGCCGCATTGAAAACCATGGGGATGATCTCTGCGTCGCACAATAATTTGCGCAGCTCCTCCGGTTCCAGCTCGATCCCGTGGGCGGTGCGGGCGGTACCGCTGGCCAGCTCGCGCAGGTCGCGTAGCGCCAGGTACACGATCAGCTCCGGGGTCACGATTTTTCCCTCGCCGCCTTCACCGCCATGGGGTTGGTTTCGCAAGATGCCCAGCAGGGCATTCAGCCGGCGTCGCGGCACGCTGCACAGCGGATCCAGGTCCGCCTGCGCGGCCAGGTCAGCGGCGGAGGCCGGAAGAGGTTCGATTCCAGCCGGGACCGGCGGTGGGTTGCTGCGCCGCGTCCGGGAAGAAGGTGCTGGCATTGCGGAGTTTTCCTTGCCCTGCGGCGCTCCTTCAGCCTCGCTGCTAAGGTCGGGCGCCGCTTCCTCCGCGGCCGCGGGTTCCGGGATCTGCTCGGGGTCGGGATCGGCAGCCCACCGCGGAGGCGGGCTGCCGCTGCTCCACTGTTGATCCAGTTTTTCTCGCCAGGCCGGCAGCCGCTCCTCGGGCTTTGCGGCGGTTGGCTGCATGTCCGGGGCATCTGCCGGCCGTTTGGGTACCGCCGCGGTCAAGCGGGCCGCCGCCCCGGCGGCCGTACGCTTGTTGTCGGCCTGGGCGATCAGCGATTCGAAGAGCTCGGCGTCGAGCCCCTCCACTCGGATGAGGTACTCGTGCACTCCCTGCTTGACCGGGCGGGGGAAAACCCCGAGTTCCGGGCGGGGCTGCACGGCATGCGTCAGCTTGTATCGGGCCATCAGGGCAGAGATTTTCTTCCGGCTGGTGGCTCGATCGTGTTCCTTCAGCAGCCGGTTGGCGTGCGCCTCGAGGGTTTGGCCGTCCTCTGCCGTGGCGCTGGCGGTGGTGGGCAGCCCATCGAAGGTGGTGTCCTCGGGCTCCAGCTTGTCCAGCGCCCTGGCCTGGGCGAGCACCGCGCGCGGATCAAGCTGCTTGTGCTCGGCGAAGGTGCGGGCCAGTTGCGTAAACCGCGGGGCGCAGCCGGTGCCAGCGATGCTGCGCCGGGCATGGATCAGGTGCGCGTCGGCGATGCGGCGGCTGGCCTCCTGATAGTCCAGCCCGAGCCACTTGCCCAAAAAATCCGCGGCATCCCGGTAGCAGGTGCGCCCCGGAGCCAGCCGCGCGGCGGCGCTGAAATCGGTGGAGCCGGCACGCAGCGCGTCGAATTCCTCCAGTGCCAGGGCATGGCTGGCGGTAATTTCCACGGCGCTGGCCGCACGCGGCAGCTCGCGGTAGACCTCGCGGTTCAACCGCGAGCTGCTCGGCGAAGGCGGCCGCCACCCGCGGATCATCGACGGCGGCGGCTTGCTCGGCAAGGACCCCGAACAGCGTGCGGCACGCGTCTTGCGCGGCGATGAGCTGTTCGATACTCAGCGCCGGCGCGGTAACGAGCTGGCCGGCCAGCTCGCTTAGCGTCAGGGGCAGTTGTTCGGGGTCCATGCACCGATGATGCCCCGGGGCGGGCGCGGGTTAAACGGCGCCGCCACCGGGTGTGGATAACATCCGGTGGCGGGTCGATCGTGCGTGGAGATCGTGCGCGGGCGAGCCGGTTAGCGTGGTTCGGCCAGCTGCAGGAAACGCCCGGCGACCTCCGCTGCTCCATCGGCGGCCCGGGTGATGATCATGATGGTGTCGTCCCCGGCGATGCAGCCGAGGATGGAGGGCATCTGCGAGTGGTCGATGGCCAACGCGAGCAGGTTCGCGGCGCCCGGCGGGGTGCGCAATACGACGATGTTGCCCGAGGCTTCGGCGGTGACCAGCTGCTCCTGGCAGATCTTGGCCAGCCGCGCGTCGAGCACCTCCTGGGTGATGGCGGTCTTCGGGGAACGGTCCCCGCCCTCCTGGCGCACCGCGTAGATCAGCTGGCCGAGGTGGTCGCGGATGCGCACCGCCCCGATCTCCACCAGATCCCGGGACAGCGTGGCCTGGGTGACCTCCAGCCCGTCGTCCTTCAGCAGCCCGAGCAGCTCGGCCTGGCTTTTGACCGAATTGTTCCCCAGGAATGCGCGGATCCGCGCCTGGCGTGCGGTCTTGGTGCTTGGCTGGGCTCCCATTTAAAGCTCGACCCGCTCGTCCGCGGCCAGCTCGGAGGCGACCATCAGCCAGGTCATGATGGCCTTCTGCGCGTGGACCCGGTTTTCGGCCTCGTCGAAGACCACCGACTGCGGGCCGTCGATCACCTCGGCGGAAATCTCGTAGCCGCGGTAGGCCGGCAGGCAGTGCAGCACGATGGCATCGGGCTTCGCCAGCTTCATGGCTTCGGTGGTCACCGAGTAGTCGGTGAACAGCTTCTGGCGCGTCGCCTTCTCGGCTTCCTGCCCCATGGAGACCCAGGTGTCGGTGACCACCACGTCCGCGTCGGCCAGCGCGGCGGCCGCGTCGGTGGTGATCATGATCGACGCGCCGGTCTGCTCGGCGCGGATTTCCGCGGCGGCGATGATCTCGGCGGACGGCAGGTAGCCTTCCGGGCCGGCGATGCGCACGTGCATGCCGGCGGTGACCCCGGCCAGCAGGTAGGAGTTGGCCATATTGTTCGCCGCGTCGCCCAGGTAGACCATGCTCAGACCCTGGGTCTTGCCCTTGTGCTCGCGCACGGTGAGCAGGTCGGCGAGCAGCTGGCAGGGGTGGTAGTCATCGGAGAGCGCGTTGATCACCGGCACCGCGGAGTTCGCCGCCATTTCCTCCAAGCCGGACTGCGCGTAGGTGCGCCAGACGATGGTGGAGACCATGCGCTGAAGCACCTTGGCCGAGTCCGCGATGGATTCCTTGTGGCCCAGCTGCGATTCGCCGGAGTTGATGATCAGCGGGGAGCCGCCGAGCTCGGCGATGCCCGCGTGGAAGGAGACGCGGGTACGGGTGGAAGTCTTGTCGAAAAACACCGCGACGGTTTGCGGGCCGGCGTAGGGCCGGTAGCCGTATTTGTCGGCCTTCATCGCCGCGGCGAGGTCCAGGACCTTGGACTGCTCGGCGGGGCTCAGGTCGAGGTCGGTCAAGAAGTGGCGGGTAGCGCTCATGAATCGGTTCCTTTTGCTTCCGGTGGTGCCGGGAAAATGTGTGGGCTAGGCGGCGGTGGCCGCGGTCAGCAGCGCCGGCAGGGCGGCGAGGAAGGTGCCCAGCTGCTCGCGGGTGATGATCAGCGGCGGGGCCAGGCGGATGGTGGACTCGTCCGTGGCGTTCACGATGAACCCCGCATCCAGCGCGGCGCCAACCAGCTTCGGCGCCGAACCATCCATCAGCTCGAAGGCGGTGAGCAGGCCGCGGCCGCGGACCTCCCCCACCCCGTCGATGCCGGCCAGTTCGGCGCGCAGCCAGTTCCCGGTTTCGCGCACATGGCCCAGCAGCTTCTGATTTTCGATGGTGTGGATGACCGCGAGCCCGGCGGCGCAGGCCACCGGGTTGCCGCCGAAGGTGGTGCCGTGGTCCCCCGGGGTCAGCCAGGCGGTGTTCTGCTGCCCGAAGACGATCATCGCCCCGATCGGGAAGCCGCCGCCCAGGCCCTTGGCCAGGGTCATCACATCGGGGATCACGCCGGTGGAGGCGAAGAACTCGCCGGTGCGCCCCATGCCGGTCTGCACCTCGTCGAAGACCAGCAGGGCCCCGGCCGCGGTGGTGATCTCGCGGGCCGCGCGCAGGTACTCGGCGCCCAGCTCGCGCACCCCGGCCTCGCCCTGGATGGGCTCGATGAATACCGCGGCCACGGTTTCGTCCACCGCGGCGCGCAGCGCGGCCTCGTCTCCGGCCGGAATCCAGCTGACGTTGCCCGGCAGCGGAGCAAAGGGAGCGCGGTACTTCTCCTTGTAGGTCAGCGACAGGGCGCCGAGGGTGCGGCCGTGGAAGGCGTGCTCCAGGGCGATCACCTTGGTGCGCGGGACCGCCGCGGTGCCGGTGTTCCGGCGGGTGAGCTTCAGCGCCGCCTCGTTCGCCTCGGTGCCGGAGTTCGCGAAGAACACCTTCGAGCCTTCCGGGGCGGCCGAGATTTCGAGCAGCTTCTCGGCCAGCGCGATCTGCGTCGGGGAGCTGAAGAAGTTCGACACGTGGCCCAAGGTGGCCAGCTGGCTGGTGATCACGGAAGTCAGCAGCGGGTTCGCGTGGCCCAGGGTGTTCACCGCGATGCCGCCGAGCAGATCCAGGTACTGGTTGCCGTCGGCGTCCCAGACATGGCAGCCGGCCCCGCGCACGAGCACCCGCGACGGGGCGCCGAACACGCCGAGCAGCGACTTGGCGTAGCGGGCGGAGAGATCCGCGCCGTGCAGCGCGGAGAGTTCGTTGGCCTCGTTCAGCGCGCCGGTGGCGCGCAGTTCCTGACTCACTTGGATTCCTTAATCTGGGGTACCACCTGGGTGCCGATCCCGGCGGTGGTGAAAATTTCGAGCAGCATCGAGTGCGCCTCGCGGCCGTCGACGATATGCGCCTGGGGCACTCCGGCGTCCACCGCCTTCAGGCAGGCACCCATCTTCGGGATCATGCCCGATTCCAGGGTGGGCAGCATGCTGCGCAGCTCCTCGTTGGTGATCGAGCTGATCAGCGAGGACTTGTCCGGCCAGGCGGCGTAGAGCCCCTCCACGTCGGTGAGGATCACCAGCTTGGCCGCGCCCAGCGCGGTGGCCAGCGCCGCGGCGGCGGTGTCGGCGTTGACGTTGAGGATCGCGCCGGTGGGATCGGCGTGCTCGTCGAACTCCGGGGCGACGGTGGAGATGACCGGGATCATTCCGGCTTTGACCAGCGAATCCACCTGGTCGGTGCGCACCCGGGTGACCTCGCCGACCAGCCCGAGGTCAACCTCGACGCCGTCCACGGTGGTGCCGGTGCGCACCGCCTGCAAGGTGGCCCCGTCCTCCCCGGACATGCCCACCGAGTAGGGGCCGTGCGAGTTGATCAGGCCCACCAGGTCGCGCTGCACCTGGCCGGTGAGCACCATGCGCACCACGTCCATCGCCTCCGGGGTGGTCACCCGCAGCCCGCCGCGGAATTCGGATTTGATGCCCAAGGTGTCGAGCATCTTGTTGATCTGCGGGCCGCCGCCGTGCACCACCACCGGGTTGATCCCGGCGTGGCGCAGGAACACGATGTCCTCGGCGAAGGCGCGGCGCAGCTCGTCGTTGACCATCGCGTTGCCGCCGTATTTGATGACCATCGTGGTCCCGGCGAAGCGCTGGATCCAGGGCAGCGCCTCGATCAGGGCTTCGGCCTTGGTGCGAGCGGCGCCGAGGTTGGTATGTGCTGTGTGCGGCATGGTGGGTTTGCTCCTGCGAAGGCGGCCTAGCTGGAGTAGGCGGAGTTTTCGTGGACGTAGTCGTGGGTCAGGTCGTTGGTGAGGATCGTCGCCTCGATCGCCCCGGCGTTCAGGTCGATGTCGATGGTGACGAAGCGGTCTTCCAGCGAGATCAGATTGCGGTCCTCGCCGACGCCGCCGTTTTTGCAGACCATCACGCCGTTGATCGCCACGTTCAGCTCATCGGGTTCGAAGGCCGCGGCCGTGGTGCCGACCTCGGAGAGCACCCGGCCCCAGTTCGGGTCCTTGCCGAAGATCGCGGTCTTGACCAGGTTCGAACGGGACACCGCGCGGGAGACCTCCAAAGCGTCGGCCTCGGTGGCCGCGTTGTAGGTGCGCACCGCGATGGTGTGTTGTGCACCTTCGGCATCGTCGATCAGCTTCGCGGCCAGCTCCTGGCACAGATCTGCCAGGGCGGCGGTGAATTCTTCCAGGTCCGGGGCGATGCCCGAGGCGCCGGAGGACATCAGCAGCACGGTGTCGTTGGTGGACATGCAGCCATCGGAGTCCGCCCGGTCAAAGCTCACCGCGGTGGCCGCGCGCAGGGCCTGGTCCAGCGCCTGGGGCTCGAGCACCGCATCGGTGGTGAGCACCACGAGCATGGTGGCCAGCGCCGGGGCGAGCATTCCCGCACCCTTGGCCATGCCGCCGATGCTATATCCGCTCACGCTGCGCGAGGCGATTTTCGGGACGGTGTCGGTGGTCATGATGCCGGCGGCGGCCGCATCGGCGGCTCCCTGGCCGTCGGCGAGCGCTCCGGCCGCCTGTTTCACCCCGGGCAGCAGCTTATCCATGGGCAGTTGCATGCCGATCAGCCCGGTGGAGGCCACCGCCACGTCGCCCGAAGAGAGGTTCAGCAGTTCGGCCACGTATTCGGCGGTGCGGTGCGTATTTCCGAATCCCTCGGCACCGGTGCAGGCGTTGGCGCCGCCGGAGTTCAGCACGATCGCATCCACCCGGGCGTCCTTGATGATCTCCTTGGACCAGTGCACCGGGGCGGCGGCCACGCGGTTCGCGGTGAATACCGCGGCGGCGGTGAAGTCCGGGCCCAGGTTCTGCACCAGCACGACGTCGTTCTTGCCGGTGGATTTCAGGCCCGCGGGGACCCCTGAGGCCAGGAAGCCGGCCGGTGCGGTGACGCCGGCCAGTTCGGCCGGCGGAAAGGTGGGGGTGTGGGACAGGCTCACGGTGCGACTCCTTGCATCATCAATCCGGTGGTTTCGGGCAGGCCGAGGGCGATATTCATCGATTGCACCGCGGCGCCCGCGGTGCCCTTGGTGAGGTTATCCAGCGCGAGGGTGACGATCACTCGTCCGGCGTGCTCGTCGAGCGCCAGCTGCAGTTGCACGTGGTTGCTCGCCTGCACCGCGCCGGTGGTCGGCCACTGGCCCTCGGGCAGCAGGTGCACAAATGGCTCGTTGGCGTAGGCCGATTCCCAGGCTGCGCGCAGCGCCCCGGCGGTGACCCCGGGCTTGATCCGCGCGGTGGCGGTGGTCAGGATGCCGCGCGGCATCGGCGCGAGGGTCGGGGTGAAGGATACGGTGACTTCCTCCCCGGCGAGCTTGGACAGGCCCTGCTCCATCTCGGGGATGTGGCGGTGGATGCCGCCGACGCCATAGGTGCTCATCGAGCCCATGGTTTCGCTGCCCAGCAAATGGGTTTTGGCGCTCTTTCCGGCCCCGGAGGTGCCCGAGGCGGAGACGATGACCACGTCCTTGGCCTCCAACAGGCCCGCGCCGTAGCCCGGGGCGAGGGCCAATTGGCCGCCGGTCGGGTAGCAGCCGGGGACGGCCACGCGCTTGGTGCCGATCAGTTGTTCGCGTTGGCCGGGCAGTTCGGGCAGCCCGTAGGGCCAGGATCCGGCATGCGGCGAACCGTAGAATTTCTCCCAGGCGGCGGCGGATTCCAGTCGGTGGTCTGCCCCGGCGTCGATGACCAGGGTGGATTCGGGCAGGGCCGCGGCGACCGCGGCGCTCGCGCCATGCGGAAGGGCGAGGAAGACCACGTCGTGCCCGGCCAGGTTTTCCACGGTGGTCTCCACGAGCACGCGCTCGGCCAGGGAGTGCAGATGCGGGGCGACGCCGCCCAAGCGCAGCCCGGCCTGGGAGTGCGCGGTGATCGCACCGATCTCTACCTGTGGGTGGTTGGCCAAAATTCGAAGGACCTCGCCGCCGGCGTATCCGCTGGCGCCGGAGACAGCAACTGAAATCGTCATGACCTCACTCTACAACTGGTTATGCATCAAACCTAATAAATATGCATAAATAGTTCGTCATTTACGCAACCCGGGGCTGCCACCCACCCGGCTCACACCCTTCAGTCCTAGACTGGTTACCAGGAGCCGTCAGCAATATGGCATAGGGACAAAGATTGGAAGCGCATCGCATGAATCAGCAGAGCATACTCGTCTCCCACGCAGGTGGGCCCGAAGTTTTGGAGCTCGGCGAAACCCCAATCCCTGCCCTGGGCGCAGGGCAGGTGCTCGTCAAAGTCGAGGCCGCCGGCGTGAACTTCATCGAAACCTATCAGCGCTCGGGAGTCTACGCCGTGGACTATCCGTTCACCCCGGGCAGCGAATTCTCCGGCACCGTCACCCAGGTCGGCGAGAACGTGCGCCATTTGAAGGTCGGCGACCGGGTCGCCACCTCCAGCGGCACCAAGGGCTACGCCCAGTACGCCGTGGTCGGCGAGACCGAGCTGGGCAAGGTGCCCGACAAGGTCGACCTGCGATTGGCCGCGGCGCTCCCCCTGCAGGGCATGACCTCGCACTATCTGACGCATTCGAGCTATCTGGTGCATTCGGGCGATGTCATCCTCAGCTACGCCGGCGCCGGCGGAGTGGGACTGCTGCTCACGCAGATCTTGAAGATGAAGGGCGCCACCGTCATCACCACCGCTTCCACCCAGGAGAAGAAGGACCTGGCCCGCGCCGCCGGAGCCGACTACGTGGTGGATTATGACCAGGTCGAAGCCACCGTGAACAAGGTCACCGGCGGAGTGGGCGTGCACGCGGTCTACGACGGCATCGGCAAGGACACGTTCGAAACCTCGCTGAAGGTACTCAAGCGCCGCGGCACGCTGGTGCTCTTCGGCGGGGCCAGCGGCCAGGTTCCGCCCTTCGACCTGCAGCGGCTGAATGCGGCCGGGTCGCTGACCGTGACCCGGCCGAAGCTCTCGGACTTCCTGGCCACGGACGAGGAACGCGCATGGCGCTTCGGCGACGTCTTAGGCTGGGCCGCCAGCGGGGACTTGGATGTCCGCGTCGGGCAGAAATTCGCGCTGGCCGACGCGAGCAAGGCGCATAGTGCGTTGGAATCGCGCAAAACCACCGGCAAGGTGCTACTCGTTCCCTAACTCCCAGCCCCAGTTAGCTAATGCCTGCCACTGCACCTCAGCGGCGGGCATTAGTCGATTAATGAACTAGCGCTTTGAGCCAATAGCCACTGGCCCATGCCGCTGGCCGATTCCATCTTCTGGAACCACGGCAGCACTCCGGTTTCGAAATACGAGCCACGGTGAAGCGTCCTCTTCGCCAAGATTCCGCAGACCAGGCAGCCGGCGGAAAACCACCGATCTTCCGAGGGCCCGCAGCGAGCCGGGCCAGCCCAGATCCCCGGGAACCCAGAATCTAGAATCGCGAGGATCCCCCGGCGCCGGAGAAGCTGCCGCCACCGGAATAGCCGTGGGAGACACCCGAGGAGCTGGCGGCCTCCCGGGAGGTGTCCACCGCGTTGACCCCGGTGGCGTACCCGGCGTTGTAGGAGTTCACCCGCCAGAACATCGAAGCCGGGTAGATCACATCGAGAATGGATCCCGAACGGCTCGCACCGGTGCTGTCGTAGCGGGAGTGGCGCAGCGCTTCGTGCATCTCCTGCTTCTCTTCGGCGCTCGACGCATAGACCTCGACCTGCGCGCTAGCGTAGGCATCGAGTCGTTCGGTGAGCTGGCTGCGCAGTTCGGACAACTTATCAAGGGCGGTATCCACATCGAGCTTTTCGGCCTTCAGCTCGTTGCCCAGATCTGCCACGGCGCGTTTTGCGGTGGCGGAGTAGGAATCCAATGCGGCGGCTTGTGCCTGCAGTTCTTCCGGCGCATCTTCGATCAGCGCGGGCAGCTCGGTCAGGTCTTCGAGCAAGGGTGCGGTTTGGCGGCGCCAGGCATCTTCCCACGCGGCACCGCGGGTGTAGAGGGCCGCGGCGTCGTTGATCGCATCGTCGGTGAGGTCCAGGGCCTGGGCGTTGGCGTGGAATTCCTTGGCGCGAGCCACCCCGGGGCCGCTTGAACGCAGCTTCTTGCTCGCCTGCGCCAGCTCTTGCTGCGTGGTGAAGCAAGCGCGGTAGGTGGCGGCAAAGTCGGCGAAGCGTCGTTCGAGTTCCGCGGCGTGGTGCGAGTCGCCAGGCAAGGTGCGCGCGGATAGTTCGGTGGCGTCCAAATCCATGGTCACATTGGTCAGGTGCGCGCTGCCCGATTCCAGCTGCTCGGCGAAGCTCTTGCGCCGCCCCGAACGCACCGCGAGCGCTATGCCGGTACCTCCGATGGCGCCCAGGCTCCCCAGCCCCACGGTCCAGCCGAGCGCCGGATGCCGATACCAGGGGCGGTTGATGATGTTCGCGCCGCGCGCGGCGACGGCGACAACTCCGTCGGTCCAGCGGGCCTGGTTAAAATCCTCGGAGCCCGCCTCATGGATCGAGCGCATCTGGGAGTCGGACACCTTGCGGTCCTCGCCGAAGTAGGTCCCGATCTGGCCATCTCCAGGGCCCTCCACGGACAGCGTGATGATGAAGTATCCGTCGGCCCAGTAGTCACCGTAGTCCTCGGGGTCCGCCGAAATCCATTCGGGGTGCGCGCTGCGGGCGTGGCCTAGCGTCTGGCTGTTGATGTCATCCGCATACTGGCCTTCACGCGAATACACGGCGACCTTGGTGGGCTCGTTGAAGTCGATCTCGCCCACCGCATCGCGCAGCTTCTGCTCGTTGAGCACGTTGGCGGTGTCATCGATGGTGATCGAATCCAGGTTGGTTCCCTCTGCCTGCGCCGCGGGCGGCACGGCGAGGAACAGCAGCGTGGCGGCGGCCGCCGCGGCCAGTGCACGGCGTGGAGAATTGAGCTGGCGCATGGAGAATTCCTCTCAGGCAGATGATGCGAATTATTCCGAACGTTAGGCCAATAGCTCCATCCTAACGGCTGGAACGGGGTAGCCGCGCAGCCCGCGGGGCGCCGCGGCACGCTGCCAGGAGGAGCAGCGATGTGATTCCAACGACCAATTGACCCTTCAACTTCCCGGTAGGCGGTCCGAGGGTATTTAATGGGTTCTGGACGCCGCAACGTCCGATCCCCTCCAGGATCCGTACCCCCTTTTCCGAGAGTTCACTCCCCCTGAGCGCTCGAACCACTTGTGCATGACACTTTAGTGAAGGGACGGATCCGCCAAGTATGGACTCCGTAAATAGTTCAAAGACCGAGGAGCCTGGGCTCCACTCGCCCCAGTTCCCTTCCGGTGCGCTAGCTCCTGCCGAGCGCACCCTCATCGACATTCTGCAGGCCACCGCCACGGCGCATCCCGACGCGCCGGCCATTGACGACGGCGAACGCAGCGAAAGCTACGCGGAGCTGATCGAGGAGGTCAAGGCGAAAGCCCGCGCCCTGCATGAACACGGGCTCGGCGCCGGCGACCGAATCGGCGTGCGCGTCCCCTCCGGAACCCGCCAGCTTTATGAATGGATCCTCGCGATCCTCTGGGTCGGTGCCGCCTATGTACCGGTTGACGCGGACGATCCGGACGAGCGGGCGAAGGTGGTCTTCACCGAGGCCGAGGTCGCCGGCATCGTGAAGGGCCTGGAGGAGATCGTGGTTTCCGCCGATCGCCCCACCCCCTTCCCGAACCCGCGCGCGCCGCAGCTGGACGACGACGCGTGGATCATCTTCACCTCCGGCTCCACCGGCAAGCCCAAGGGCGTGGCGGTCTCCCACCGTTCGGCCGCCGCCTTTGTGGATGCCGAAGCACTCATGTTCCTGCCCGAAGACCCGCTGAACACCTCGGACCGCGTGCTGGCCGGACTGTCGGTGGCCTTCGATGCGTCCTGCGAGGAGATGTGGATCGCCTGGCGCAACGGCTCCTGCCTGGTTCCCGCACCGCGGGCGCTGGTGCGCAGCGGCATGGATCTGGGCCCCTGGCTGATCTCCCGCTCCATTACCGCGGTCTCCACCGTGCCCACGCTCGCCGCGCTGTGGCCGTCGCAGGCGCTGGAGTCCGTGCGCCTGCTGATCTTCGGCGGCGAAGCCTGCCCGCCGGAGCTTGCCGGACGCCTGGCCACCGCGGGCCGCGAGGTGTGGAACACCTATGGCCCGACCGAGGCCACCGTGGTGGCCTGCGGCGCCACCATGGACGGCAGCCTCCCGGTGCGCATCGGCCTGCCGCTGGCCGGCTGGGACCTGGCGGTAGTCGACGGAGAGGGAATTCCCGTCGCCGAAGGCGAAACCGGTGAGCTGATCATCGGCGGGGTGGGCCTGGCCCGCTATCTGGACCCGGAAAAGGACGCCGAGAAGTACGCGCCCATGCCCACCCTGGGCTGGGACCGCGCCTACCGCTCGGGCGACGTGGTGGTCAATGACCGGCTGGGGCTGGTCTTCATCGGCCGCGTAGACGACCAGGTGAAGATCGGCGGCCGGCGCATCGAACTCGGTGAAATCGACGCGGCGCTGAGCGCGCTCGACGGCGTGTCCAGCGCCGCGGTGGCGGTGCGCGAAACCGGTACCGGAAACAAGCTGCTTGTCGGCTATCTGGCCGCCGACGCGGGCTATGACCTGGATGCCGCGCGCACCGAACTGCTCAAGGATCTGCCCGCGGCGATGGTGCCGCTGCTCACCGTGGTGGACAGCATGCCGATGAAAACCAGCGGCAAGGTGGACCGCAACGCGCTGCCGTGGCCGCTGGCCGGGGCCGAATCCGAGCAGTCCGGCGAGGAGCTGGCCGGGCTCGATGAGACCGGCGACTTCGTGGCCCGGGCCTGGAAGGGCGCGCTGGGCATCGCGGCCTCCAGCGCCGACTCCGACTTCTTCGGCTCCGGCGGCGGCTCGCTCTCCGCGGCCCAACTGGTCTCCGCTTTGCGCGCCCGCTACCCGGACCTGACGGTCGCCGAGCTCTACGACTACCCGCGCTTTGGTGCGCTGGTGGAATACCTCGGCGGACAGCAGGTCAACGACGAGGTCATCGAGCCTCGCATCGTCAAGCGCACCAAGCGCATCACGCAGATCGCCCAGACTCTGCTCGCGGTGCCGCTGTTCATCCTTTCCGGCCTGCGTTGGTTCACCTACCTGATGCTCGGTCACTGGTTCCTGCTCAGCGTGGGAATCCTCGAAGCGCAGCTGCCGATTCCGTGGTATTCGATCGTGGCCTCCTGGCTGATCTTCGTGACCCCTGCCGGGCGCATGGGGCTCTCGATCCTGGCCAGCAAGCTCTTGCTGCGCGGGCTGAAACCGGGAACCTACCAGCGTTCGGGCTCGATGCACCTGCGCTTGTGGCTGGCGCAGCACATTTCCGATGTGGTCGATCCGATTTCCCTGGCCAGCGCGCCGCTGCTGCCTTGGTACGCGCGCATGCTGGGCGCAAATATCGACAGAACCGCCACCATGCACACGCTGCCTCCGGTGACCGGAATGCTCACCGTCGGACCGGGGGCCACCTTGGAGCCCGAGGTCGACGTCTCCGGCTACTGGATCGACGGCGACCAGGTGCATGTGGGCCATGTGAGCGTCGGCGATTTCGCCTCCGTCGGCGCCCGCTCCACCTTGGTTCCCGGAGCAGTGGTTGGACCACACACCATCGTGGAAGCCGGATCCGCCATCTACGGCGAAACCCGCGAGAACTCGCGCTATGCCGGATCCCCGGCCGCTCGCGAGGGACGGGCCAAGCCACGCTGGCCCGAAGAAATTCCGTCATACCGGGTCCTTCCGCGCGTGCTGGGCGCGGTCGGTTCGATATTGCTGAACCTCTTGCAGTGGTTGCCGGTGGTTTTGGCCGTGTTGGCGGTCACTCCGATGCTGCGTGCCGAGGAATCGCTGACCTCGATCGGCTGGAAAATCATCCCGGCGGTGCTGCTTGCCGCGCTGGTATGGTTCCTGTCCATGATGGCGCTGATCGTCATCGAGGTGCGGTTGCTGTCCATCGGCCTGGTCGAAGGCTGGCATCCGGTGACCTCCCGGGTCGGCTGGCAGGCGTGGGCGACCGAACGCGTGCTGGATACCGCCCGCGATGTGCTCTTCCCGCTCTACGCTTCATTGTTCACCCCGGTGTGGCTGCGGCTGCTCGGCGCCAAGGTCGGCCGTGACGTGGAAATCTCCACGGTGCTGCTGATCCCGAAGATGACCACCATCGCCTCGGGCGCTTTTTTGGCCGATGACACCATGGTCGCCTCCTACGAATTGGGCGGCGGCTGGATGCATATCGCCCCGGTGCGCGTGGGCAAAAAAGCGTTCCTCGGCAACTCCGGCATCCTGCATGCCGGTCGCCGGGTGCCTAAGCGCTCGCTGATTGCGGTGCTTTCGGCGACCCCCCGCAAGATGAAGGCCGGAACTTCCTGGATCGGCTCTCCCCCGCATAAGCTGCGGCGCACCACGGTGGATGCCGAATCCGAGCGTACCTATCAGCCGCCGATGAAGCTCAAGATCATGCGTGCGGCCTGGGAGCTCTCCCGTTGCCTGGCGGTCTTCACCACGGTAGGCATCGCCGCCGGAGTGCTCTGGGCGCTGTCCGCGCTGGTGACCCACGTGAACCCGCTGTCCGCCGCGCTGCTCTCCGGCGCGGTACTGGTCTTGGCCGGAGCTCTCGCCGCAGCCAGCGCGTTGGCCGCCAAATGGCTGGTGGTCGGGGTGATCCGCCCGGGCGAGCACACGCTGTGGAGCTCGTTCATCTGGCGCACCGAGATGGTCGACTCCTTTGTGGAGCTGGTCTGCGCCCAGTGGTTTGCGCGGCTGGCCTCCGGCACGCCGGCGCTGGTCTGGTTCCTGCGTGCGCAGGGCGCAAAGATCGGGCACGGGGTGTGGTGTGAAAGCTACTGGTTCCCCGAGGCAGACCTGGTCACCTTGGAAGATCACACGACGGTGAACCGCGGCAGCGTATTGCAGACCCACCTGTTCCACGACCGCATCATGTCCATTGACACGGTCACCCTCGGGTCCGGGGCTACGCTCGGCCCGCACAGCGTCATCCTGCCGGCTGCGAAGATCTCCGATGGCACCACCACCGGACCGGCTTCGCTGGTGCTGCGCGGCGAGGTGCTGCCAGCAAATACCTACTGGCGCGGCAATCCGGCGGTACGCTGGAACATCACACCCGACGAATCACAGACAGCATAGGACCGCGCCGGATGCCCCAGAAGATCTTGGATGAATACACCAAGCACCACGGTTCGGCCGCGTACACCGTGGACCACTACGACCTGGAACTGACTTGCAAGCTCGCCAGCAACCTGCTCGAAGGCAAGGCGGTACTGCACCTGCGCGCGCTCCAGGACCTGGACACCGTGCAATTGAACCTGCACGGGCTGCGCGTGCTGAAGGCCACCTGCCAAGGCAAAAAGGCCCAGGTCTCCAAGCGCAACCACCGCATCGAGGTGCAGCTGCCGAGCCGCTTGGCCGCCGGCGAGCGCACCGAGCTGACCCTGCGCTATGCAGGCAACCCCGGGGTGCAAAACGGCATCTGGGGCGAGGTCGGCTGGGAAGAGCTGACCGATGGGGTGCTCGTTTCCGGTCAGCCGACCGGCGCGGCGACGTGGTTCCCCTGCAACGACCACCCGAGCCACAAATCCACCTACCGCTTCTCCATCGCCACCGACGCCGGCTACCGGGCGGTGGCCAACGGCGAACTGATCAACCATTCACGCGCCGCCAGCCGCGACACCTGGGTCTACGAGCAGCGCGAACCGATGGCCAGCTACCTGGCTACCTTGCAGATCGGCCGCTATTCGGAGATCCCCTTCGACGAGGATCGGCATCTGGTGGCCTATGCGGTGCCCGGCATGGATCTGAAGGTCCGCGGGGCCTTCGGCAAACAGACCGAAATGGCAGAGGTCTTCGAACGGCACTTCGGCCCGTACCCCTTCGAGAGCTACAAGATCGTGGTGGTCAACGACGAGCTGGAGATCCCGCTCGAGGCCCAGGGGCTGAGCATCTTCGGGCTGAACCACCTGTCCATGGACTGGGAGGCGCAGCGCCTGATCGCCCACGAATTCTCCCACCAGTGGTGGGGCAACTCGCTGACCCTGAAGCGTTGGAAGGACATCTGGCTGCACGAGGGCTTCGCCTGCTTCAGCGAGTGGCTGTATTCCGAAGCCGCCGGGGTCATGCCCATGGCCGAACGCGCCCGGCTGGCCTGGGAGCTGCTCGACGGGCAGGACCAGGATTTGGCCATGGGGGATCCGGGGGCCAAGGACATGTTCGATGACCGCGTATACAAGCGTGGCGCGATGGCGCTGTTCGCGCTGCTCGGAGAGCTTGGCACCGAAACCTTCTACACGATGCTCAAAGAGTGGGTGGCCGCCCGAAGCCACGGGCACGTAGACACCGAGGCGTTCATCGCGCACGCCCAGGGTTTCGCCCCCGACGCACTGGATGTCGCCGCCCTGCTGCGGCCGTGGCTGTACGACCAGAAGCTGCCGGTTTTCCCACGCTAGCGCGCCGCATAGAACACCACCTACGAACCGTCGAGTCTGCTCGGCGGTTCGTTTCTTTAAGCGCAGTAGCGCACTGCTCCCTGGTCCTGCCCGTTTGCATCGTCGGATTCTGAATGCCAAAAACTTCGCTACTCGGTATTGCTAACTACCAGTAGTCTGCGATACTATCTACTGGTAGTCATTATCACTAGATAGCGCTTGGAGGGCCTCTATGGCAAAGCAGATGACCGAAATGCTCAAGGGCACCCTGGAGGGGATCGTCCTGGCGATCTTGGATGAATCTCCGGCCTACGGATACGAAATCACCGCACGGCTGCGCGGCAAAGGGCTCAGCGACATCGTCGAAGGAACCGTCTACGCCCTGCTGATCCGCTTGGAGAAACGCGGTCAGGTCGACGTGGAAAAGGTGCCCTCGGAAAAGGGGCCACCGCGCAAGGTCTATACCTTGAACGCGATGGGCCGCGATTACCTCGAAGAGTTCTGGAAGAGCTGGTTCTTCCTCTCCGAGCGCATCGAAGCATTGCACAAAAATTACACCAACCACCCAGAAGGAAAATCCTCATGAGCACCAAATGGTACGAAGTCCTCACCGGCCAGCTGCAGCAGAAAAAGCAGTACAAGGAAGCCAAGGCCCGCTTGGACGCGCTGCCCGAGCCCTAGCGCGCCACGGCTACGGCGTTGAATCGCTACTTCATGTATTTCGGCGGCATCACCGATGGGGACACCCTGGTGCAGATGTTCATCGACCACGCTGACCTGTGGGAGCGAGCCTCCATCGACCGGCTGCCGCTCCGTGAAGTTGTTGGCGAGGACCCGGTGGAATTCGCTGAAAACTTCACCCTGTCCTACGGAGGAAAACAATGGATCGACAAGGAACGCGCCCGGCTGATCAAGGCAGTTCAGGACGCGAAACGAAGCGAAGAATCATGAACACCGAGAGTGCACCCACCGCAATCAGCGTCCGCGGGCTGAAAAAGTCGTATAAGGACCTCCAGGTGCTCCGCGGGGTTGACCTGGAGGTAAACCCCGGAGAGATCCTGGCGCTGCTCGGCTCGAATGGCGCCGGGAAAACCACACTCGTGCGGATACTTTCCACGCTGCTGACCGCAGATGCAGGCAGTGCGCTCGTCGCCGGTTTTGATACCGCCACTCAGGCGCACCGGGTCCGCGAAACGATCAGCCTGACCGGTCAATTCACCGCCATCGATCCGGTGCTCAGCGGCCGCGAAAATCTAGTCTTGATGGCGCAGCTGCGTCACCTGAAAAACGCGAGTCAGCATGCCGAGGAGTTGCTGGAACGATTTGCGCTTAGCGACGCTGGCGACCGGAAGGCCGCGACCTATTCCGGTGGAATGAGCCGCCGGCTAGACATTGCGATGAGCCTGATCGGGAATCCTCGCATCATTTTCTTGGACGAGCCAACCACCGGCTTGGATCCGCAGGCACGCTTGGAGGTCTGGGATACCGTACGCCGGCTCGCCGCGGACGGCACCACCGTGCTGCTGACCACGCAGTACCTCGACGAGGCCGAACAGCTGGCGGATCGTATCGCGATCTTGCACCGGGGAACCATCATTCAAAACGGGACCCTCGACCAACTCAAGGACTTGCTGCCGCCAGCCCACGTAGAATACGTGAAGAAGCAGCCCTCCTTGGAGGACGTGTTCCTCGCCTTGGTCGGCGCCCCCGATCAGGAGCAGCCATGACCACCCACGCGCTACACGACACCGGCGTACTCACCGGACGCTCGCTGCGTCATATCCTGCGCAGTCCCGACACGATCATCACCACCGCGATCACCCCGATCGCCATGATGCTGTTGTTCGTTTATGTGCTCGGAGGTGCAATTAATACCGGCACCGATGGCTCCTACATCAACTACCTATTACCCGGGATCCTGCTGATCACCATTGCCTCGGGCATTGCGTATACCGCCTACCGGCTGTTCCTGGACTTGCAAGGGGGCATATTTGAACGTTTCCAGTCCATGCCGATCTCCCGATCCAGCGTGTTGTGGGCGCATGTATTCACCTCGCTGCTCGCAAACCTGGTATCCATCGCCATCATCATCGGGGTGGGACTGCTGATGGGCTTCCGCGCCCAAGCCTCAATCGGTGGCTGGTTGGCGATAGTCGGGATTCTGGTGCTCTTCGTCTTGGCGTTGACTTGGCTCGCGGTCATCGCCGGGCTGAGCGCGAAGACCGTAGATGGGGCCAGCGCATTCAGCTACCCGTTGATCTTCGCCCCATTCATCAGTTCCGCTTTTGTGCCTACCGCCTCGATGCCGTCTCCGGTGGCCTGGTTCGCCGAACACCAGCCGGTGACCTCCATCGTTGACACGCTTCGGGCCTCATTTTCCGGACAGCCGGTTGGACAAGAAATATGGGTGGCGCTGGCCTGGCTGCTGGGAATCCTAGTGATCGCGTACTCGCTGGCGAATCTGATCTATCGCCGTAAAATCAGCTAGCCGCGAGATGACTGCAACCGAGCCGAGGCATGCGCATCTCCCTTACCCGACTCGGCTCGGCGGATCGCCCACAAAGATTGAGCGGCTTCGCTGCGCATAGCAGGCCACCGCTGCACCAATGAAATTTCAACCGGATCGTTAGCCGGCGAACGCCGACCGTTCCCCGCATTCCCCTTCGACGCCACGAGGCGAAGCCCGCGCCCTGCGAGTTCAATTTTCGCTTCTGTCCAGCAAACCGCATTAATCACATCTACCCTTTTCAAGCCCTGGTTTCCCAATTGTTCACCTTGTGTTAACCGGCAAAAATTAGGCTGGGGGTTATGACGGTTGAACTCCCCCTCCTCGAAGAGGCTTTCCGCGGATATTCGGTTCTAGACAATGACGACGACGACCCGGTCTTAGTTCGCGCCGACGGGAGCATCGTGGACACTTGGCGGGAAGACTACCCGTACGAGGCCAAGATGGACCGTGTCACCTACGACGCGGAGAAGCGAGCGTTGCAGATCGAACTGCTGAAGCTGCAAAAGTGGCTCAAGGTGCATGGTCGACGTCTGATGATCGTCTTCGAGGGCCGCGATGCCGCCGGCAAGGGCGGCACGATCAAGCGGTTCGCCGAGCACCTGAACCCCCGCGGCGCTCGTGTAGTCGCGCTCGAAAAGCCGACGGAGCGCGAATCCAGCCAGTGGTACTACCAGCGCTACATCGAGCATTTCCCGACCGCCGGGGAGATCGTGCTCTTCGACAGGTCCTGGTACAACCGCGCCGGGGTGGAACGCGTGATGGGGTTCTCCACGCAAAACCAGGTGGAGCATTTTCTGGAGCAGACCCCGCACTTCGAGCGGCTGCTCGTCGAGGAGGGCATCGACCTGGTGAAATTCTGGTTCTCCGTCTCCGCCGGCGAACAGCTGACCCGCTTCACGATTCGCCGGATCGACCCGGTGCGCCAGTGGAAGCTCTCCCCCATGGACCTGGCCTCGCTGGACAAGTGGGATGACTACACGGCCGCGAAGAAGCAGATGTTCTTGAAGACCGATACCGAGCACGCCCCGTGGACGGTGGTGAAGTCCAACGACAAGAAACGCGCCCGGTTGCAGGCGATGCGCCACGTGCTGAACCTCTTCGAATACAAGGGCAAGGACCACGATCTGGTAGGCACCCCGGACCCGAAGATCGTCGGCCGCGCCGCGCGGGTCATCAACCACGGCGAGGAGTTCTAGCGCCGGCCCTTGTGCCTCGGCCGCAGCCGGCACTACGCTGAGGCAACCGACAAACACCGCCGCCAGTTGACGGCGGGATGCCCAGCGCGAAGGAACGATCATGGCCGAATCCGCGGAAACCGAGCGGCGAGCCGCCGCGCCGGCTCCCTATGTGCTCTTCCCCGGGACCGCCCGGGAAGCCTTGGGCCGCTACGCGCAGATCTTCGGCGGGGAGCTTGCACTGTTCAGCTACGCAGAATTTTCCCGCACCGATGGCGCCGGCGAGGCGATCGCCCACGGAATGCTCGATGGCGTGGTCACCCTCTTCGGGGCGGATGCCGCCGAAGGGGAAAAGTCCGTGGCCATGCAGGGGCTGATGCTTTCGCTGCTGGGAACCGCGCCCCCGGAGGTTTTGCACGGCTGGTTCGATAAGCTCGCGCAGGATGGTTTGGTGATCGATCCGCTCGCGGCTAAGCCGTGGGGCGCCACCGACGGGCAGGTTGTGGACCGCTTCGGGCTGCACTGGCTGATCGGCTACGAACCCGAAGGCTAGGCCCCTCCGGAGCGCGACGGCATGCTTTATGAGGGCAGCGGATTCCCGTACGGATAATCCACCCACACCCCATCGCCGCGCTCGGGGCAGTGCCGCTCGGCCCCGTTGCGCACGCAATGCGTGTCCGCCGGGTAGCGGTGCCCCTGCAGCAGCTTGCCGAATTCGATCGATCCCAGATCGGATACCTCGCGTCCGTCTCGGTAGCGCAGCGCGTAGTTGAAATAGCGGAAGCGGCGCTTGGTGAACCGGCGGATCCCGGACAATGCCGAGGCGCGCACCGCAACGGGCAGCTCAAGACTCATGGTGCCATCATTCCGCATGGCCGGACGCGTCGAATCCGCTGGCGACGACCGTGGTGAAATGCTCAACGACGGGGAACGGCTCGTAGAAGTGATGCAGCGCCTGCTTCCACCGCTGGTATTCCGGCGAACGGCGAAAGCCCTCGGTGTGGGCCGCAACCGACACCCAGCGCACCAGCAGCAGATAGTCTCCCGGGGATTCGATCGAACGCGATAGCTCCAAGTTCGCGAACCCCGGTTGGCATTCGATCAGCTTTCGCGCCTCGGCGAAGGCGGCCTCAAATTCTGCTTCCTGCCCTTGTCGGACAGGAAGTATCGCGTGTTCCAGGATCATTCTCTGAGCCTAGCAATTAACGGTTTAGCGGATCCTATGTGACGCGCCGCGGCCCGCCGTCGCGAGGGCTAAGCGGCCCACCGCTCGCTTCGTGGGCCCCGTTTTACGAGCTCACGCGCGGAAGATGCGGCGCGGGATCTTGGCTGGCTCCGCTGCCCTATCCAGATGCGGCGGCTCTGCCTATGCTGGGAGGCGTAGGTCCCATGCCGCGTCCAACAATACGAAGGAAGGCATCCTGATGGAACCAGAGACCCTTGTGCTCGCCGGAATTCTTTTGCTGTCGCTGATCGCGGTGACCACCGGAGGTCAGCTGCTGCTCAGGATCACCACCGGTGCGCTGTACGCCAATGAGCTGCAGAAGTCCTGGTTTCGTGCCGGGCACGCGCATGCCGGCGTGCTGCTCGTGCTTTCTCTGGCGCTGCTTCCCTATACCGATCATTTCGCCACGGAGAACTTTTTCGGCTCTGTGGCTCGGCTCGGCGTACCAGTTGCCGCGATTTTGATGCCGGCGGGATTCTTCCTCAGCGTTATCGGCAAGGACCCGCAAAAGCCCAGCAAGCTAGCTTGGCTGATCGCGGTCGGGGCCGCTTCGCTCATTGCGGGCCTGCTCGCCGCGGGAATCCTGGCCATTCAAGCCGGGGCCGGCGGATAATCCACCGGTTCGAGGGCGCGGGTTTGTCCCGTTGAAAGGGCTGGCAGGTTCGGCAGGCGCAGCTTTCGAAGGTTTAGGAGCCCAGCTCGTCTTCGGGAAGCGTGGCACGCGGCCCCAAGGGTTCGTCGGTTTCCTCTTCCCACTCCATCGTGGGTGTGGGTGGATCATCCAGGTGCACGCCGGCGCCGCGTTGGATCATGGTGACCGCCCCCATCGCCAGGAATACCGCAACGGCAACCGCCGCGGCACCGAGCACCAGGATCAGCAAGACGGCGCCGAGGCGCGAAGCTACACGTGAGCCCATGGGATACCGCCTTCCGAGTCTGCCATAAACGCTAATTCTATCCGTTCGCGCCAGATTCGGCCGGGACAACGGCAGAAACCTTCGGCCTGTTCACGAAATTTTCATCCGGCAACGGCGAACGCCCCGAGATTTCCGCGGGCTGCGGATCTCTCGGGGCGTTGGGCATGATAGGCCGTGCCTAACGCTGGGTGGCGCCGAACTTCTCGGTAGCCAGGGCCACCGCGGCGGCGCGCGCCTCGGACGCTTCATCGGCGGTCAGCGTGCGATCCGCGGAACGGAAACGCAGCCCGAAGGCCAGCGACTTCTTGCCGTCCTCGATGCCCTTGCCCTGGTAGACATCGAATAGGGCGATGCCTTCGAGCAGGGCACCGGCACCTTCGCGCAGGGTGCGCAGCACGTCGCCGGCGACAACGTGCTCGTCCACGATCAGCGCGACATCCTGAGTGGCCAGCGGCTGGGTGGACAGGTGCTGTGCGACGACCACGGCGGGAGCGGCTGCCATCAGTGCGGTGGCGTTCAGCTCCATGGCGACCGTGCGGGCCGGCAGATCGGCGTCCTTGAGCAGCTGCGGGTGCAGTTCACCGGCGTAGCCGATGACTTCTCCGTTGAGCTTCAGTGCTGCGACACGGCCCGGGTGGAAGGCCTGGTGGCTGCCCTGGGCAACCTCCAGCGGTGACCCGAGCAGATCCGCGATCGTGCGTGCGGTATCCAGCGCGTCGGCCCAGTCCCAGGCGCGCGGGGTGAACCCGGCGCCTGCGGCGGCCTCGTGGCCGGTGAAGACCGCGGCCACATGCCACGGCTGCTCCGGCACCCCGCCGAACAGTTCGGCCAGTACCTCATCGCTTGGCTTGACGCCCAACGGAGGCAGCACCGATGAGCCCAGCCGTTCGCCCGGCAGGAACACCAAGCCGCCCTCGTAGAGGGCCAGGTCGCGGAATCCGCGGCCCAGGTTACGCCGTGCGGTGTCCAGCAGGCCCGGCAGCATCGAGGTGCGCAGGAAACGGAACTCCTTGGAGATCGGGTTGGCCAGGGTCACCGCGTCGACCGTGGTTCCGGCCACCGGTGCGCCGAAGGCGTTGTTCTGCGCCGCGGAGACGAACGGGTAGGACAGGATTTCGGTCAGCCCGAAGTCGGCCAGGCCCTGCAGGATGCGGCGGCGCTGGGACTGCGTGCGAGTCAGGCCGCGGCCCGGAGGGGCCACCGGCAGGGTCGCGGGGATCTGGTCGTAGCCAACCACGCGGGCGACCTCTTCGACCAGGTCCTCCTTGATCGCCAGGTCCGGGCGCCAGCTCGGTGCGGTGACCGAGAAGCTGACGGCGGTCTGCGCGACGGACGCGCCGATGCCTTCCAGCGCCTCGATGGTCTGCGCGTCGGTGTACGGCACGCCGATCAGGCGTTCGGCGTATCCGGCCGGCAACTCGATCACGGTGGGCGCCGGGATTTCGCCGGCGTCGGTGACCCGCGCGATCTCGGTGCCGCCGGCAAGTTCGACCAGCAGCTGCACCGCGCGCTGTGCGGCGATCTGCATCACCTGCGGGTCAACTCCGCGCTCGAAACGCTTGGAGGCTTCCGAAGGCAGCTTGTGGCGGCGGCGCGAGCGGGCAATGGAGACCGCATCGAAGTGCGCGGCCTCGATCAGCACGCGGCCGGTCCCATCCGATACCTCGGTAGTGGTCCCGCCCATGACGCCGGCGATGCCGATGGCACCGGACTGATCGGTGATCAGCAGGTCCTCGACGTGCAGCTCGCGCTCCTTGGCGTCCAGGGTGGTGAGCTTCTCCCCGGGGTTTGCCCGGCGCACGGTGATGGGCCCGGTGAGCTTGTCCGCATCGTAGAAGTGCAGCGGCGCGCCGAGTTCGAGCATCACGTAGTTCGAAATGTCCACGATCAGCGAGATCGAACGCATGCCGGCCAGCTGCAGGCGCGAGGCCATCCAGCGCGGGGTCGGGCGGCTCGGATCGACGCCGGTGACTTCGCGGGTCACGAAGCGGGTGCAGCCTGGCACGCCGTAGATCGGGGCCTGGTCCGCCAGGGTGACAGGCAGGCCTGCCTCGGCGGCCGCGGTGACCTTCACCGTGGTGGCCGGGTCGGTGAACGAGGTTCCGGTGGCCAGCGCGTATTCGCGGGCGACGCCGCGGATCGAGAAGCAGTATCCGCGGTCCGGGGTCACGTTGATCTCGGCGGCCTGATCGGTCAGCCCGAACAGTTCCATGACGTCGGTGCCCAGCTCCGGGTCCAGGCCCAGGGTGGAGAGCACCATGATGCCATCGTGGTCCTCGCCGATGCCCAGCTCGCGGGAAGAGGCGATCATGCCGGCCGAGACGTGGCCGTAGGTTTTGCGCGGGGTGATCTTGAAGTCCCCGGGCAGCACCGCACCGGGCAGGGTGACAACAACCTTGTCGCCCTCCACGAAATTGTGCGCGCCGCAGATGATGCCCTGCACCCCGGATGGCTCGATGCCCTCGCCGGTCAGGGTCTGCTCCTGGCCTTCCGGAACGACGCGGACCTGGCACCAGTTGATGGTCTTGCCGTTGGTCTGCTCCTCCTTGACCAGGGAGAGCACCTGGCCGACGACGATCGGGCCGGACAGGGTGTCGGAGGGACGGTGCACGTCCTCTTCCTCGAGGCCGACCTTGACCAGGTCTGCCATAATGTCTTCGGCCGAGGCGTCGGCCGGTACCTGCGCATACTCGCGCAGCCATGAAAGCGGAATACGCATAACCTAGATCTCCATCCCGAAGTGCTGGCTGAAACGGACGTCGCCCTCGATCATGTCGTGCATGTCGGGAACGTCGTTGCGGAACATGAGCGTGCGCTCGATGCCCATGCCGAAGGCGAAGCCGGAGTACTCTTCCGGATCGATGCCGGCGGCGCGCAGCACATTCGGGTTGATCATGCCGCAGCCTCCCCACTCGATCCAGCGCGGTCCGCCCTTGGCCCCGGGGTGCCAGATATCGAGCTCGGCGCTCGGTTCGGTGAACGGGAAGTAGGCCGGGCGCAGCCGGATCTGCGCCTCGGCGCCGAACATCTGGCGGGCGAAGTGCTCCAGCGTGCCGCGCAGATCGGCCATGGTCAGGCCCTTGTCCACGGCCAGCCCCTCGAACTGGTGGAAGACCGGGGTGTGGGTGGCGTCGAGCTCATCGGTGCGGAAGGTGCGTCCCGGGCAGAGCACGTAGACCGGCACCTCGCGCTCCAGCATCGAGCGGACCTGCACCGGGGAGGTGTGGGTGCGCAAAACCAGGTGCGCGTCTGCCGGCTCGATGAAGAAGGTGTCCTGCATTTCGCGGGCCGGGTGGTCCGGCTTGAAGTTCAGCGCGTCGAAGTTGAACCATTCGGATTCCACCTCGGGGCCCTCGGCGATTTCCCAGCCCATGCCGACGAAGATGTCCGAGACGCGGTCCTGCAGGACCGAGAGCGGGTGGCGGGCCCCGGCGCGGCGGCGGCGCGGCGCGGCGGTGACATCGACGGTCTCCTCGACGAGGATGCGGGCGCCTTCGGCTTCTTCGAGCACTTCGGTGCGCGCGGCCAGGGCCTTGTTGACGCGGCCGCGGGCGCCACCGACGAGCTTGCCGGCTACGGCCTTCTCGGTTTTGTCCAGCTTGCCGATCTGGCGGTTGGCCAGCGACAGCGCGGACTTCTCCCCGGTGTGAGCCAGCCGTGCGTCTTTTAGTTCGGTCAGGTCGCCGGCGGTCTCGATGGCTGCTAGTGCCGCCTGGACCGCGGCGTTGATGCCTGCTTCATCGGTCGGATGCGGGACACTTTGGTCCGTTTCCGTTGCCTCTTGGGTTGTCTGATCAGACATGGGATCGATCGATCCTTCTCTTCGCTCGTGGAACTCTTGGTTCCTATTCTATTGGCTAGGGCCCGCCAACGTTTCAACGATGACGGGCCCGGGCCGTGAAGATGCTTACGATTCGCTTAGTGGCCGCTCGGGTCCTTGGCACCCTTCGGCGCAAAGGCCAGGGCAATGATCAGCACGAGCACCAGCAGGGCGCCGCCGAAGATCATCGAGTAGAACAACGCGTAGTTGGCGCTGCCGGTGGCCTTGTATTCCTCGGCGCCGGCCATCATGTCGAAGGCTACCGAGTGGTGCTCGACCTCGCCCGCAGAGTGCGAAACAACCTTGCCCGGGAAGCTGACTACCAGGTTTGCCTCGGTGAACTGTTCGTTGACCACGACTTCTCCGGCACCGGGCATCGAGAACTCAAATTCGCCGCCCTTGTCGGTCAGCGAGATCGGGAAGCCGAAGGTGCTGAAGGCATCCTGCAGCTGGACGAAGTTCATCTTGCCGACGGTTTCGAAGCGCAGGCCGACGTTTTCCCCGTCGTCGACGGTGGTGTAGCTCCACTGCTCGCCGAGGATCTGATCCAGTTCATCGGTGTTCAGCTGGCTGGCCAGCACGTCTTCGAAGGGCTGCCCCTGCAGGTTTTCCTGATGAGTGGTGACCTGCAGCGCACCGGTGGCCTGATCGGCACCGGTCACATTGACTTCAGCGTTCATGTTGACGCATCCGGACAGGGCCAGGATTGCGGTAAATACCAGCGCGAGAACGCCAAGAAGTCTCTTCACTCGGATTGCTCCTCAAGTTTATTGATTGATTATCTACATTTTGCCGACACCGGGCACTAGTTCCAGCTTACGCGGTTTAGAGCGTGCGCCCTGCATGGGCTTGAGCCAGGCAGGCGGCGACGATCGGCGCGTCCGCTTTGATCCACGGCACCGCGGCACCCAGCGACTCATCCAGAGCCAGCCAGGCCAATTGGTCGTGCCCGTCGAGCGTGTCGGGAGTGCCGGAGCTGATGGTGGCGAACCAGACTCGCATGGCGGCCTGCTCGTTCAGCGCCCAGCCCTGCGCCAGCGGTCCGGTAACTTCGGCGCCGAGCGTGAGCTGCACGCCGAGCTCCTCGCGCAGCTCTCGATGCACCGCCTCGATATCAGACTCCCCCGGTTCGACCTTGCCACCGGGAAATTCCCAGAGGCCGGCCAAGGCTGCCGGGCGGTTGCGCCGGGCAGCCAGCATTTTCGTCGGCGACGCGAAGCTATCGACGATGGCTACGGCGACGATTTGTTTCAGATTCATGGAGGTGTTCCTTGGGCTTTAGCGTTGGGCGCGGGCCGAGGCATACAGGCAGACCGTCGCGGCGGTGCTCACGTTCAGCGATTCGGCCACCCCGTAGAGCGGCACCGCGACCTTGTACCCGGCCAGTTCCTTTTCCTGCTCGTCGAGCCCCTGCCCCTCATTGCCGAAGAGCCAGATGGTGGGCCGCTCGAGCGCGGGTTCATTCGCCGGCAGTTCGGTTCCGGTCCCCGCGCGCAGCACCGCCGAATCCTGCAGGGTGTCCAGGTTGTGGGCCGCGTAGCCATCGGCCGCGAGCACTTGCAGGCGTTCCCCGGCGGCAGCGATGAAGTCGTTGAGGTCGACGTCGCTGAGCACCGGCAGGTGGAAGAGCGAGCCGACGGTGGAGCGCACAGCCTTCGGATTGTAGATGTCGACGCTGTCCTTGGTCAGGATCACCGCGTCGGCACCCGCCGCGTCGGCGGCACGCAGGATGGTTCCGGCATTGCCCGGATCCTGGATTCGGCAGAGCACCGCGATCAGCTTGGGGTTGCTGGCCAGCACCTCGGAAAGCTGCGGCTGGGACATTGCGACGACCGCGAGGATGCCCTGCGGGTTCTTCGTATCCGCCATCGCCGAGATGACATCGCCGGTGACAAAATGAGTGCGCACCTTGGCTGCGTCGAGCAAGGCCGTAAATTCTTCGTGGCGTTCCAGAAAACCAGGGACCACGTAAACTTCTTGGACCAGCTGGTCGTTGGAACGGTGCGCAACCAGCGCCTCGCGGACCGCTTGCGGGCCTTCGGCAAGGAATTCGCCGGTTGCCTCACGGCCCTTGCGGTGGGCCAAGCGGGCGACCGCCTTGACTCGGTCGGCGCGCGGATTGGACATCACGTCTGGGGGAAAGCTCGTCATTATTCGAGAATACCGGTAGAAGCACCGAAGGGTGGGTTCCACACTATGTGCGGTACCCACCCTTCGGTGTGATCTGTCCTACCTGAGGCCTAGCTCAAAGGGAGAAACGGATTTACTTCATCTGCTGGCGGGATTCTCCACCAGCTGGTTCGAAGCCTGCGCCCTTGGCAGCTTCGATCGAGTTGAACCAGAACTCGGCCTCGGTCTGCTCGTACCAGGTCGAGCCTGGGACGTGGTACTTGTTCGATCCGGCGTTGCCCTTGATGACGAAGCCTTCTGGTGCGTCCTGGCCTTCAACGGCCTTGATCACGCCTTCGCCTTCGACGCTCTTGGCTGCTGGTGCAGCTGCGGCCTTTGGAGCCTTGGCAGCCTTTGGTGCGGAAGCTGGTGCTTCTGCGCCGCGAGGAGCGTTGACATCTGCCGGAAGAGCGTCCTTTGCAACCTTGACCAAGGTAGCGAAAGCGTTCGAGTCCGAAACAGCCAGCTCGGAGAGCATGCGACGGTCAACCTCGACCTCAGCGGCCTTCAGGCCCTGGATCAGACGGTTGTAGGTCAGGCCGTTGGCGCGGGATGCAGCGTTGATACGCTGGATCCACAGGCGACGGAAGTCGCCCTTGCGCTTACGGCGGTCGTTGAAGCTGTAAACGAACGAGTGGAGCAGCTGCTCCTTGGCCTTACGGTACAGGCGCGAACGCTGACCGCGGTAACCCTTTGCGCGTTCCAGAACGACGCGACGCTTCTTATGGGCGTTTACTGCCCGCTTCACACGTGCCACGTGTGTACTCCTTCAAGTCAGTTCCTCCCACCCGGGATAACCAGGTGAAAGCGAAATCTATGGTTGTTGGGGTTGTGCTTCCCCGAATTGCGAAAGGGAGAGCTTAGAGGCCCAGCATCCGCTTGATGGTCTTCACATCGGCCTTAGCTACCAGCTGGTCAGAAGCCAGGCGGCGCGTGACGCGCGAGGACTTGTGCTCCAGGTAGTGACGACGGTTGGCCTGCTGGCGCTTGAGCTTGCCGCTACCAGTCAGCTTGAAGCGCTTCTTGGCGCCACTGTGAGTCTTGAACTTCGGCATAGCTGCCGTTCTCCTAACGTGCTCCACATAAATCGTGAGATCTGTGGGGATCATCCGAAGCGGGCCTCTTGGCAAGGTGACCGCTGCTGTTCTCTTGTAGTTGGACCTTCGCAAGGAAGATCCTTCACCGTTTCCGATGACGGGCCCGGAGGCCCAACAGGCTTGGGCTAGGCTTCGCCTTCAGCCGCGTTGCGAGCCTGCTCCAGCTTCGCGAGAGCTTCATCATCCATCGCTGCTGCGACGTTCTGACCCTCGGTCTCTTCTGGGGCGTCGGTGCGGATCTTGCGCTTCGCGCTTTCCCGGCCACCCGACTTCTGCTGCTGTTCGCGGCGAGCCTCTGCCTTGTTCTTCAGCGGACCTACAACCATGACCATGTTTCGGCCATCGATGCGAGGGGTGGACTCTACGAGCCCGACCTCTGCTACGTCTGCTGCAAACTTTTCTAGCAAGCGAATGCCCATCTCTGGGCGTTGCTGCTCACGTCCACGGAACTGGATCATGGCCTTGACCTTGTCGCCTGCGCCTAAGAAGCGCAGTGCGTGGCCGACCTTGGTCTCGTAGTCGTGGGTGTCGATCTTCAGACGGAAGCGGACTTCCTTCAGGATCGTGTTGGTCTGGTTCTTACGAGCTTCACGAGCCTTGACAGCGGCTTCGTACTTAAACTTGCCGAAGTCCATCAGTTTGCATACAGGAGGCTTGGCGGTCGGTGCCACCTCGACCAAGTCCAGATCGGACTCGACAGCTAGTCGGAGCGCGTCCTCGATGCGGACGATTCCTACCTGCTCACCATTGGGGCCGACGAGACGTACCTCTGGCACGCGAATGCGCTCATTAATGCGTGGATCGCTGATGTGTCACTCCTGATTTTCGTAAGTCACTTACTCGCAAATGAAGAAGGCCCCCGTCTGCGAAGTGCAGGCGAAGGCCAAAGAATAGACGACACAATAGTTTTACGATTCTTCCTCGTAAAGCTATTTCCGGATACTCATAAATATCCTGCCGAATTACCCGGAAGCCTAAACGGCTACTGCGGGTGGGAGTTGGCCTCCACTTGCATGGCTCAACACTGATCTCTTGGTGACATCATCCGGATACCGGACGCTCTCAAGTACCTGTATTGAGTCGGTCTGTGACAAGCTTAGCAGTATGAGTACCGAAGACACCAACTCGCAGCAGCATGCTGTCGAGCAGCAGATGCGCGACATCGCAGAAGTTCCAGCAGTAGAGATTATCACCACCGCCGCAGTTCACCTGATGAGCGCGGCCGCAGTCAAATGCGGACTGGCAGAAGGTGATGATGCCGATGAGCTGAAGGATCTTGACGAAGCTCGCAAGCTAATTACCGCTCTGGCTGGCCTAGTCACCGCGGGGGCACCCGAGCTTGGCTCACAGCACGCGGCACCGCTGCGTGACGGTCTGCGAAGCCTTCAGCTCGCCTTCCGCGAAGCATCATTGATCCCGGATGCACCAGGCAAGGGCCCGGGCGAGAAGCTCACCGGACCGGTCAACTAGCGATTGTTTCGCAGAATTTTAAGAGATTAACGTCATGGATCCGCTTCCTTTGGGAAGCGGATCCATGCTCGTTTAAACACGGGCTGTTCCGTTTCGGAACAGATATTGCCGGATTGAAACGAGCCACAACGCCTTGCACTAGATAGGCTTCGGTAATGGATACCTTCGAACAGCCGGTACTGCATGCCGGGCGCTATGTCTTGCGGCCGTTCGACATCGGCGACGTGGCATTGATCGAGGCGGCTTCGCTGGATCCGCTCATTCCGTTGATCACCAGCGTTCCCGTTAAGGGATCCAGCCAGGACTTCGCGGACTTCATCTCCAGGCAGCAGCAGCGTGTGGCTGACCGCACCGGGTATTCCTTCGCCATCGCCGAGGCACAGACGAATCGGGCGATCGGGCAAATTGGGCTGTGGCTGCACAACGTTGCCGCCGGCCGGGCAAGTATCGGATACTGGATCGATCCTGCACAACGCGGACGCGGTGCGGTGAGCGCGGCGTTGGATGCACTCACCGATTGGGCCTTGAAGCTTGCGGCCATCCATCGGGTGGAGCTGTACATCGAGCCTTGGAACGAAGGGTCGTGGCGGGCCGCCGAAAAATGTGGTTTCACCCGCGAAGGATTACTGCGAAGCTGGCAACTGATCGGCACCGAGCGCAAGGACATGTACTGCTACTCCCGGCTGAAAACCGAGGGCCCGGCGCACTAGCAAAAGCACGATTCCACTACGAGAGGCAGGATCATTGATGGACCGTCAAACGCAGAAGATTGTTCTGGAACCATTGCACGAGGGGCATAGGCAGTTCGTCATTTCCCTGGCCTCCGATGAACGAGTCACTCGCTATATCGGTGATGGTTCGGTCTGGGACGATCAGACGATCGGCGAGCGAATTCAATTGGCACTGAGCGCTTTGCCGCTTGCTACGGTTGGGGCCACTCGCTGGTTTGTGGCTATCGCTGCGGGGCATCCGGCAGGGCTGGTCGTGGCCACCCGTAAACCCGAGGGAGTCGAACTTGGGTATTGGGTCTCCCCCGGCTATTGGGGTCAGGGAATCGCCGGTGCCATGGTCAATAGCGCGCTAGGGCTCATCCCCGAACTATTTCAGGTGCGCCGTTTGATCGCTCGGGTCGACCCAGCCAATGTTGCCTCGGCCAAGTTGTTGGCGCGCAGAGGCTTCACGGGGCGGTCAAGCACCGACGGGCTGGATCACTACGAGCTCAAACTCACCTCGGCCTAAACGAAGTCGCCCATCCGCGCGCGACGGGTGCGGCGCACTCGTCGGCGGATCTGCTGGGCGATCAATGCGATTACCACGATGAATACCGCCAGCAAGCCGATGCCGATAAATGCCTGGGCGGGGCCGAGCGTATCCACGAAGATGCCGGTCAGCGGTGAACCGAGCGCGGTGCCGGTGGTCATCGCCGAACCGTACCAGCCCATGGCCTCGCCGCGGCGTTTCTCCGCGACCAGGTCGGTGAGCCATTCGGAGGCCGCCGAGAGCGTGGGCGCGCAGAGCAGGCCCGGGGCGAGCGAGAGCAGCGCCAAGCTCCAGGTGTCGGTGGCGAAATACATGGGCACGGTCAGCACCGCCATCGCCAAGAGCAGCAGGAGCGGGGAGATAGCCCGGTTCATCGAGCCGTAGACCAGCCCGCCGATCAGCGACGAACCGCACCAGAAGAGGAATACGATCCCCAGGTCACCGGAGCGTGACTGCGCTTCGAGTTCGGCAACGATGCCCACCTCGGTGCCCGTGAGCAGCGCACCGGCTCCGCCGGCGGCGATGAACACCGCAAGCACCGAGGCGCTGATCCAGTTGAAGCGGCTCTTGAACGCACGTCCGCGGCTCTTGATCCGGGCGCGCGCGGACTTCCAACCCGCGGTGATCAATTCGCCTTCGACCTCGGCCACGCCGAAGGGGGCCGCGGCGATGAAACTGGCCTCCGCGCCGAGACGCTCCTCGTGCACGTTGGCGCGCAGGGCCACCGCCTTGGGGTCATCACTGCGCGTCGGCGGATTCAAAATCATCAGCGCCAGACCGGCGACCGATGCGGTCACCCCGATGACGCTCAGCCCGATGGTGCTGCTGATCTGCGTGGCGACGATCCCTGCCGAGGCCGGTCCGACGATGAATACCAGTTCGGTGGCCGTCGCATCGAGCGCAAAGGCGGTGCGCCGGTTATCCCCGGTGGTCATGATGCCCAGGGCGGTACGGACCACGGAGAACACCGGCAGCGAGAAGAGCCCGCCAATGAATGCCAGCGGGTACACCCACTCCAGCGACACGTGCGGGACGGTGCACCAGACGATGGTTTCGACGAAGATCGAAGGAATCAGCGCCCGGCGCAGCCCCCACGCATCGACCCGGGCACCGCGCCACGGGGCGCCGATGGCAATGCCGAGGGTCATCAGTGCGGTAACCAGCCCGGCGGACACCCAGCTCTGATCGAGATTCGTAACCAGGTGCAGAAGCAGCAGCATGCTCAGCGCCGAGTGCGGCAATCGGGCAATCATTCCGATGACTAGCAGCGATGAAATCTGCGGCTGCCGCAGAATCTGCCAATACCGTTTCATACCCGGTGGTGTCCTTTTCTCTTAGTCTGGTGCGCTGAGCAAACTCACTTCGAGCGAATCGACCGCTTCGGCGAATTCTGGGTTTTGGGCGAGGCGCCCATGGATGTCTTTGGTGCTCTGGCGGGCTTCGGCCTCGGGGGTTCTGGCGGCGAAGACGAACTGCAGGTTCAGTTCCGGTCCCGGGCCGCCGCCCAGCACCGCCGCTCCAGAGACATCTCGCGAGCCGACTCCCCGGCCCGGCGCCACCTTCACCGCGCGGAGCGCCGGATAACCGGCGGTCGCCTCTTCGACGAGCTTGGCGATGTGCTCGCTGAGATAGCTGGGGGTCCAATCGGTCTGCTTGGCCAGGTTCCACATCCCGGGGCGACGCAGCACGAAGGTGAAATCGCTGCCCGGGTCGAGCACCAGCAGCTGGGCTTCTTCGCTCACCGCAGACAGGGCCGCGCGGGGTGCGTAGACCGCCACCGGTCGGGCCTCGCCATGCCAGGCCTGCAATCGCTCGACAGTGGTGAATACCGGCAAGGCCATCCGCCCATCGGGTGCCTTGATCTTGACCAGCGCCATGTCGGCTTCCTTATCGGCGGCGAAACCATGTTCGGTCAGCGCTTCTTCGCCGAGCTGGGCGACAACCGCCACGAAGACGCGAGCCTGGGACAGGGCCCGATGCACTCCGGCCTCGTCTCCGGTTCCCGCGCGGAGTTCGGCCAGGGCGCGCTCCACGGCCGGGTCGGCGGCTCCATCGTCCTTGTCAAACTTGTGCAACGGATTTTCCTCGCCGCTCAAGTCCCGACCGTCCCAGCCTTGGCCGGCAGAATCTGCGCGGTTGCCAGCTTGCGCCAACGCCGCGGCGATATGCCCGGGCAGGTGGCGTTTGGGATCGGATTCGGGGTGCGAAGTGCTCATGAAACTATGCTATCTGCCGGGTGCAAATGCGAAAGTCCTGCGACGAAAATCCGTTCATGACCTTTGCCACGCACCCCGGCTCCGGTGCAGAGGGCAAAAGACCCGAACCGGGCCGGTGGGCGCTGGTTCGGGTCCTGGCTCAAAAAATGGTGGAGGCTAGCGGCGCCCTGCCACGTCCAGCGCTTGGGCGAGGGTGAACTGGCCCGCGTAGAGCGCCTTGCCCATGATCGCCCCTTCGATTCCCTCCGAGACCAATTCGCGCAGCACGCGCAGATCTTCCAGCGAGGAGATGCCACCGGAGGCGATCACGGGTTTGGTGGTCTTGGCGCAGATTTCGCGCAGCAGGTCCACGTTCGGCCCGCGCAGGGTGCCGTCCTTGGTCACGTCGGTGACCACATAGCGGGCGCATCCGGCATCTTCCAAGCGTGCCAGCACGTCCCAGAGGTCGCCGCCGTCCTTTGTCCAGCCGTGGCCGGACAGGGTGGTTCCGCGCACGTCCATGCCCACGGCGATTTGCTCGCCGAAGCGTTCGATGACGCGCGCGGTCCAGTCGGGGTTTTCCAATGCTGCGGTCCCCAGGTTCACGCGGGTGGCCCCGAATTCCAGTGCGCGCTCCAGCGAGGCATCGTCGCGGATGCCGCCGGAGAGTTCCACCTTGATGTTCAGTTCGTCGGCGATGCGGCGGACCACCTCGGTGTTGTTGCCGCGGTCAAAGGCCGCGTCGAGATCCACCAGATGGAGCCATTCGGCCCCTTCGCGCTGCCAGGACAAGGCCGCCTCCAGCGGGTCGCCGTATCCGGTTTCCGACCCGGCTTCGCCCTGCACCAGGCGAACGGCTTGGCCGCCGGCGATATCTACCGCCGGGAGCAGTTCAAGAATTGGTTGCTCGCTCATAATTTCCTTCTGTCGCTAATGTCTAGAGAGTCTGAACCCAGCCGGCGACAATTGCCGCGGCGGCCAGGGCCCACAATGCGATGATCCACGAGATATGCGCTTTCTGGCTTTTGAGCGAGATCGCGCCGCCGGCGAGGAAGGCACCGAGGGTTAGCAGGATGATGGCCCACATTTCCTAAAGTGTCTCCAACCAGTTGCGCAGCAAGCGGGCCCCGGCGTCGCCGGACTTCTCCGGGTGGAATTGCACGGCGGACAGCGGACCGTTTTCCACGGCCGCGACGAATTCGGTGCCATGGGTGGACCAGGTCACCTGGGGCGGGGTCATCGCCGGTTGGGTGACATCGAACTCCCACTTCTGCACGCCATAGGAATGCACGAAGTAGAACCGCTCGTCCTCGATCCCGGCGAAGAGCCGGCTGTTCTCCGGCGGGCGCACGGTATTCCAGCCCATATGCGGGATGACCTCTGCTTGCAGGCGCTCGACCACACCAGGCCACTCGCCGATGCCTTCGGTTTTCACCCCGTGCTCAACACCTTGCTCGAAGAACACCTGATGTCCCACGCAGATGCCCAGCACCGGCTGGCCACCGGCGATGCGGCGGCCGATCCAACGCAGCGCGCCGACCTTGGTCAGCTGCTCCATCACCGAGGCGTAGGCTCCCACGCCGGGAACGACGAGGCCATCAGCGGCCAAGATCGCTTTCGGATCCGCGGTCAGCTCCACCTCGGCGCCGGCGGCTTCCAGCGCGCGCACGGCCGAGCGGACGTTGCCGGATCCGTAATCGAGGACGACGACAGTTTTTTTCGCCACTTAGAGGGCACCCTTCGTGGATGGGATCTTGTCGCCCATGCGGGCGTCCGGCTCGACCGCTTCACGCAGCGCGCGAGCGAATGACTTGAATTGGGCCTCGACGATGTGGTGCGGATCGCGCCCGGAGAGCACCTCGATATGCGCGCAGATCTGCGCGTGGAAGGTGATGGCCTCGAATACGTGCCGCGTCATCGAACCGGTGAAGTGCCCGCCGATCAGGTGGTATTCCTGGCCTGCGGGTTCCCCGCCGTGCACCAGGTACGGGCGGCCGGAGACGTCAACGACCGAACGGGACAGCGCCTCGTCCAGCGGTGCGTAGGAGGTGCCAAAGCGGCGTATGCCCGCCTTGGTGCCCAGGGCCACGCGCAGCACCTCGCCGATGGTGATGGCCACGTCTTCGACCGTGTGGTGCACGTCGATGTGGGTGTCACCGGTGGCGCGCACGGTCAGGTCGATGAGCGAATGCTTGGACAGGGCGGTGAGCATGTGGTCATAGAACGGCACGCTCGTGCTGATCTCCGAGACCCCGGTTCCGTCCAGGTCCAACTCGACGAAAACTGATGATTCGCTGGTCTCGCGTTCCATCCGGGCGCGACGAGCGCCAATCAATTCGGCAGACATGTCTTCCTTCGCTTGTGTGTGAATTCTACTTCTGTGCACCCAGCAACAAGGCCAGGTGCTCCAGGAAGGCGGTGGTTTCGGCTTCGGTGCCGGCGGTGACGCGCAGCGTTCCCTTGATTCCATTGTCGCGGACAATGATGCCGGCATCCAACAGGCCCTGCCAGATGGCGTGCGGATCTTCCAGTCCGCCGAAGAAGACGAAGTTCGAATCCGAGACAGATGGCTTCAAGCCGAGATCGATCAGCGTGGACACGATGCGGTCGCGCTGGGTCTTGATGTCTTCGACCTGCGCGAGCAGCAGCTCGATGTTCTTCAGCGCCGCGATGGCGGTTGCCTGGGTGACCGCGGAGAGGTGGTAAGGCAGACGCACCAGGCGAATCGCGTCGGTCACCTCGGGGGCCGCCGCGAGATAGCCCACGCGGGCTCCGGCCAGGCCGAAGGCCTTGGACATCGTGCGCGAGACGATCAAGCGCTGGCGCCCTTCGAGCAGGGTAAGCGCCGATCGAGTACCTGCCAGCGAGAATTCTGCGTAGGCTTCATCCACGATCACCATGGCGTCCGTTTCGCTGGCGGCCTCATAGACCGCTTCGATGACGTCTAGGCCCAGTGCGGTTCCGGTCGGGTTATTCGGGGAGCACAGGAATACCACGTTTGGGCGGTGTTCGCGCACCTGCGCGGCGGCGGATTCGGCCGAGAGGGTGAAATCTTCGGCGCGGTTTCCGGCAATGAATTCGGTATCGGTGCCACTGGCGAGCAGCGGGTACATCGAGTAGGTGGGGACGAAACTAAGCAGGCTGCGCCCCGGGCCGCCGAAGGCCTGCAGGATCTGCTGGAGAATTTCGTTGGAGCCGTTTGCGGCCCAGATGTTGTCGGAGGTCAGCCCGTGACCAAGGTAGTCGGCGAGCAGCTCGCGCAATTCGGTAAATTCACGATCCGGGTAACGATTTAGGCTGGCAGCCGCTTTGGTTACTTCCTGAGCGATGGCATCGACAACGGTCGCTGGCAACGGATGGGTGTTCTCGTTGACGTTCAGCTGAATGGGGACGTCAATTTGCGGCGCTCCATATGGGGATAGCCCGCGGAGATTCTCACGCAAGGGCAGCTGACTCAGAAGTTCACTACGGTCATTCACGCATTAATTCTAATGCTGAGGCACTCTCGCCGGTGAATCCACGACAAGAACAGGTAACAATAGTGAGCTGGCACTTAGTTCGAGAGTACCGGGATATCCAAAGTGTCCCCGGCGTACAACACACCGGCATCGATGGAGTTCAATTCCTCAATGTGGCTCATCGCCGCGTTGACTTCGTAGCCTACGGCGTACTCGCTGGCCAGCCCCCATAGGGTGTCACCGGGAATCACGGTGACTTCCACCGTCGCCGGGCCGGTGGGAAGGTCCGTGGACGCTTGGGCGCTGCTGGTGAACATGGTGAACATGAACGCCGCGGCGATCGTGAGCAGGAAGACCGGTATGCCTACCAGTACTGCCCAACCGCGACGGTTGATGCGGATCCTCATTGGTGTCTTGCTCTGCTGTGGGTGAAGTGCCAGAGTTGCCACGACTTTTTCTCCTCAACGATTACGGGTGATGCGAACCAATATTCGAATACAATCTTCGAACACCTGTTCGATACTAGTACATCTTTTCTAACAGAGCCAGATCGAACTTGTCCAGATGTTTTCGAACAAATCTTTGAAAGAAGCCCTGCGATCAACTAAGATTTCGAAGTAGTCGATCAATGAATACATCACAACATTGGGCACCGACAGTTTGTAGCTTCGAACTGAGGACCGAATGCAAGGGAAGGCAAAAATACATGTCAGCATCACAGCGCACTCCCCGGTCGAACGCCCGTTCGCTGACGATACGTCAGAAAAAGATCCTCGAAACCATCCAGCGTGCGATCGGCAAGAATGGCTACCCGCCGTCGATGCGTGAGATTGGCGACTCGGTCGGGCTCAAAAGCCTTTCGAGCGTTACTCACCAACTCGGTCAGCTCGAAAAGCTTGGGTACATTCGTCGCGACCCGCGGCGTCCACGAGCGATGGAGATTCTGCTTCCGCTGCAGCTTGCAGAGGACGGCGAGGGAAGCAGCGAGCCGCTGAGCGCGCCGGAACCCGCTGAGGACACGAAGGTCATTGAGCTGAGCTCCTCGGCAGACACCACAATGGTTCCCTTGGTCGGACGCATCGCCGCCGGTGGACCAATTTTGGCGGAGCAAACCGTCGAAGACGTCTTTTCCCTACCCCGCCAGCTGGTTGGCCACGGCGAGCTGTTCATGCTCAAGGTATCGGGCGATTCGATGGTGGATGCGGCTATTTGCGATGGCGACTGGGTGGTCGTCCGTCGCCAGCAGACCGCGGAGAACGGCGATATTGTGGCCGCATTGCTTGACGAGGAAGCCACGGTGAAGACCTTCCGTCAGCGCGACGGCCACACCTGGTTGCTGCCACAGAATTCGCGTTATGAGCCGATTCTCGGCGACGCGGCCACGGTGATGGGACGCGTCGTGTCGGTGATGCGTTCGCTGTAGCAGGCAAGTTTATTCCAACGAGCCATTCGGCCTCACCCATTGTCGGTGAGACCGGATGGCTTTTATTTTGCGCTGAGGTGGCTCGGCGGCAGGCTCACGCGCCCGGCTGCCTGGAGGATCGTCCAGCGTTGGGTGGCCGCCGAAAGCTGCGTCTCGACCCGGTCCGCGATCTGGCTCGCCGTGTCGCGGACCAATCGCGCGGCGGTGCGGCGGGTCTCAGCGGGCAGACGTTCGTCGTTCGCGGCGAGCGCCAGGTAGCGGCAGAGGATTCCAGTGAACAGATTGCCGTCTCCGCCGGATTCCAGGCGCAGGCCCTGTGCCGCAGTGGCGAGCTGGTCGTTGATCGCCTGAATCAGCGAGGCGGCTTGTGCCAGATGCTCAGCGGTCCCGGTGGCCAGCAATGCGCCGAGCACGGTGCCCTGATTGTAGGTGTAGATCGCTTCCTCGGTGCGCGGGCCGCCGGCGGTCAGGCGGATGCCGTCGAGGTAGAGCCCGGAGGATGTGCTGTAGAGCTCGCGACGCAGCCAGTCCAGCAGCCCGGTGGCGGTGCTCAAGTCCGCGATGCGTGCGAAATACAGGGCCGCCGGGGCGTTGGTGGGCGTGTTCTTGAAGTCGCGTTTGCGCGACCAGTAGAGCCCGCCGCCGAGCTTCTCGTCTTGGCCGCGCACCAGCTGTCGAGCCAGTGCACGCATGGCTAGGGTGGCGAGCAGCGCCGGGCGGGCGGTGAGCTGCTGGCTCAGCCCATTGAGCCGTTGGCTGGCAAGCAGCAACCAGGCCATGTCGTCGTAGAAGTAATTCGGGAAGCGGCCGAAATTGCGCAGCAGGATGCCGCGCAGCAGCTGGTTGGCCCGCCGCCAGTGCCTCTGGGCCGCGCACCGGTGACCGGAGTGCAGCTCGCGGAAAGCCGCGTCGAGGATCGCGTCGAGATAGTGCGCCTGCCACCAGTAGTGCCATTCGGACCAGGGGCGCGGGCGTTTGCCAGGCGCTGGCGCGGTAGGCGTCGCATGCAGCGAGCCGATCCAGGTGCCGGGCAGGCCCATGAGCCGATGGCCGAATCTGGCGTGCAGGTCCTCGCCTGCCACCGCGGCTAGGGCCTCCCAGTGCTCGGGGTCGTGGTTGCCTGGCTGATGCTGCGCTTCATTCACGAGTCGGCTCCCACTGCTCAATTCTCCGGTTGTGTGCAACAGCGTAGCCGCTTCGCCCGCCGGCATCGAGCACATCGAGCGGGCGGGATCAGGCCGCGAGCACTTCGGCGGCCGAGAACCAGTAGGTGTTGCGTCGCGGTTGTTGATCGGGGTCCAAGAATTTGGGCAGCAGCACCGCCGGAGGTTTGCCCTCGGCCACCACGAGGTTGAAAAGCCCGGCATGGCGCGCGTGGTGATGCATGGGACAGAGCAGAACGCCACGATCCACGCGGGTCTGTCCGCCCTCCTCCCATGGATCGACGTGGTCCGCCTCGCAGCGGCTGGCCGGCATCCGGCAGCCCGGGTAGAGGCAACCGCGGTCGCGGGCGGCCAGGGCGCGTTTCATATGCGGCGGAAAGAGCCGTTTGGATCGGCCGATATCCAGCGGTTGGCCTTTGCCGTCCAGCACCGCCGGGTAGATTCCGGCATTGCACATGAGCGTTCGGGCCTCCGCCGCGGTCAGCGGCAGGCCATTTTCGGTGCTGGCGAAGCTGGCGGCGCCAGCGAGCATTTTCTCGTAGTTCAGGTGCACGATCACCTGCGGGGCGATCAGCCCGGCGCCCGGATTTTTGCCGCCGACGCGATTGGCACGCAGCACCGCGAGCAATCCGGTCAGGTGGCGCAGGGCCGGGCTCAGGTCTTCGAAGGGCCGTTCGGGCGGCGGGGCGAGGTTGCTGGGTGGTTTCGGTGGTTCGGCTTCCGTCGCTTCGGCAGCCGGGGCGCGGGCCCAACCGGGCATGCTCGGCGCATCGTCCCATTCCTTGGGGGTGGTTGGCGTTGGCGCAACCGGGGTTCCGGGCTCGACCGATGGGGCGGGCTCGTCCGATGCGGCGGGCTCGGCGTGGTTGGGATAGCTGGCGTGGACGAGCTCGTTGAGCTGCTCGCGGTTGCCGGCGATGGTGTTGGGGTTGTCGATCTTGGCGCGGAGCGACTCGATGAGTTCGGCATCGTGCGGGAAGACCTTGAGCTGGTAGATGACCAGTCCGCCTTTTGTGCCACGAGGGAAGAGTCCTGCCTCGGCGAACAGCGCCTCGGGCGGGCGCTGGGCCTGGAGCTGCTCGGTGATGAGGCCGGACAGGTGCTTCGCGGCGCTGGCCGGTTCCTGGGCGATGAGCTTAACCGCCTGCGCTTCGAGCTGGGCGCGGGCCTGCGGGCCGGGCAGGTCCGCTTCGGCGTTGCGGATGGCCCGGGCGGCGCCGATCGCCGGGCGCGGATCTACGTTGCGGTTCGCGAAGTGGGCGGCAAGCTGCGGGCAATCGGGGGTGGTCCGCTCCCCCGCCTCGGAGACCTTGGCGATCAGCGAGCCGGCGGCCGCGAGCCGGGAGAGAGCCGCGCCGTGGGCGATGCCCAGCCAGCCGGAGTGCAGGTCCGCGGCGTCCTTGAAGCTGCTGCGGCCCAGCGTGCAGGTGCCGTGCAGCGCGGCGAGCTGCTCGTCCGTGGGTGCGGCGCCGGCGTCGGCGATGGCATCGAGGGATTCGGTATCCAGCTGGTGGCTGCCGCTGCGCTGAACCGCGTCGGCCGCGTGGATCTGCAGGCGGGACAGGGTCTGCGCGGTGCGTTCGGCCAGCCAGGCGAAGTAGGCGGCCTGGCCGGCGGGCAGTTCCTGGGAAGAGAGTTGCGCGCAGGCGGCATCGAGGGTGGTGATGGCCTGGGCCATCGCCCCGAGGGCCGCCTGGTTGCTGGTGAGTTCTTCCATACCCACCACCTTGCACGGTCCGCGGGCGGGTGCCGGCGGATCGGGCGCAGGGTGTGGAAAAGCGGGCGTGGCCGGTTTGGCGCCGGCTACTTTTCCGGTTGCAGGCGCTGCAGCACGCCGGTGATGACTTTTTTGTCGGTGGTCGGCCACATCGGCGGCAGCGAACTTTTCAGGAACGAGCCGTAGCGGGCGGTGGCCATGCGCGAGTCGAGGACCGCGACCACCCCCTTGTCCTGCACCGAACGGATCAGCCGGCCGGCGCCCTGGGCCAGGCGGATGGCCGCGTGCGTCGCGGAGACCTGCATGAAGCCGTTGCCGCCGTGCTTGGCCACGTCCTCGGTGCGGGCCTTGGAGATCGGGTCGTCGGGGCGCGGGAAAGGGATCTTGTCGATGATCACCAGGCGGCAGGAATCCCCGGGCACGTCCACGCCCTGCCAGAGGGTCATGGTGCCGAACAGGCAGGTGTCGCGCTCCGCGGAGAAGTCCGCGACCAGCGACTTCATGCTCGCGTCGCCCTGGCAGAGGATTTTCACATCGAGCTTCTCGCGCAGGATCGCCGCGGCTTCCTCGGCCGAACGCTTGGAGGTGAACAGCGCCAGCGCGCCGCCGCCGGAGGCGGTGATCAGGTCCTCGATCTCGTCCAGCGTCTCCGCGGCCAGCTGGCGCCCGGGCTTGGGCAGGTGCTTCGCGACGTAGAGGATGCCCTGGTTCGGGTAGTCGAACGGGCTGCCCACATCCACCCCGGTCCAGGACGGGGCGCCCTGGCCCATGAGCCCGAGCGATCCGGCCACCGAATCGAACTGCGAGCCGATGGCCAGGGTGGCGCTGGTGAGCACGACGGTGCGCCCGTCGAACAGGCCCTCGCGCAGCTTGCCGGCCACCGAGAGCGGCGCGACGTTCAGCGTCGCCGGCTGGCTGTCCTCGGTTTCCACGTAGCCGCGGCCCTCGATGAATTCGCGCGGGCGGGAGGTGAAGAGCACCTCGCGGCGCTCCTCGGCTTCGAGCATGCGGATCGCGTCGTCCATCACCGCCTGCATCTGCGAGCGGGCGGTCTGCCGTCCGCCGTCCGCCGGGGCGTTCGCCTCCGGCTTGGACAGCGCCAGCACCAGGCGGGCCTGTTCGACGATGTCGTTCAGCGCGAGGCCCATATCTTCGCGCAGCCCGCGCTCCAGCAAGCCCGTGGGCACCCCGGTGAGCGATTTTTCCAGCCGGCCGGCGGCCTTGGTGAGCTCGTCGACGTTCACGCCGCAGTGCCTTTTGGCGCCGCCGGCGGCGGTGAGCACCCCGCGCGCCGAGAGCGCGCCGGAGACCGAGCTGGTGACCCGGTCCTGCAGCTCGTGGGCCTCGTCGATGATCGCGACCTCGAAGTCCGGCAGCACGGACAGGCCCTCGAAGGCGGAGACCGCGAGCAGCGCGTGGTTGGTGATGACCACGTCGGATTCGGCGGCCCGCGCGCGGGCCATTTCGGAGAAGCACTCATCGGCCATCGGGCACTTTTGGGCGCCCAGGCATTCCATGGCGGAGACCGAAACCTGTTTCCAGGCCTTGTCGCTGACCCCGGGGACCAGTTCGTCGCGGTCCCCGGTATCGGTCTTCTCCGCCCAGTCGCGCAGCTTCAGCACCTCGGCGGCCAGCGGGGAGAACATCTGCCCGGCGGGCGCGGCCGGCGCGTCCATTTCGAACAGCGTTCCCTCGCTGTCGTCCGGGTACCCGCCGCCGAGCTTGTACTGGCAGAGGTAGTTGGCCCGGCCCTTGAGCAGGGCCACGTCCATCGGACGCGAGAGCTTGCCCTTGAGCGCTTCGAGCAGCCGCGGCACATCGCGCCCCACGATCTGGGACTGCAAGGCGAGGGTTGCGGTGGACACGATCACCGGCTTCGCGCTGGTTTGCGCATGGGCGAGCGCCGGGATCAGGTAGCCCATCGACTTGCCGGTGCCGGTGCCGGCCTGCACCAGCAGGTGTTTTTCGTCCTCCAGGGCCTCGACCATATGCTTGACCATCTGCTGCTGGCCGACGCGCATCTGGCCGCCCATGGAGGTCACCGCGGTTTCCAGAAGGTCCAGGACCTGCTCTTGCTTATCCATGTAGGTTGAAAGTCTCCAACTGAACCGCGAGGGATTCTCGCACCTTGACGATCATCCGGGTTCCGTGATCCGTGTGTTCGCTTTCCAATATTTCCGATTCGCTCTGGTGCAGCTTGGCGATCAGGTCTCCGCGGTCGTAGGGGATGAGGATTTCCAACTGCACCTCGGGCCGCGGGATCGAGCTGCTGATCTGCTCGAGCAGCGCCTCGATGCCTTCCCCGGTGCGCGCCGAAACGATCGTGGTGTTCGACTCGCGGTTGCGCACCCGTTCGATGACGATCGGGTCGGCCACATCGGCCTTGTTCAGCACGATGATCTCGGGAATGTTCAGCGCGTCGACCTCCGCCAGCACCGTGCGCACCGCCTGGATTTGGCCTTCGGGGTCCGGATGCGAGGCATCGACCACGTGCAGGATCAGATCCGAGTCGGCGATTTCTTCCAGCGTCGAGCGGAAGGCCTCCACCAGCTGGGTGGGCAGGTTGGAGACGAATCCGACGGTATCGGCCAGCGTGTAGGTCAGCCCGTCGGCGGTTTCCGACTGGCGCACGGTGGGATCCAGGGTGGCGAACAGCGCGTTCTCCACCAGCACCCCGGCGTTGGTCAGCCGGTTGAGCAGCGAGGACTTGCCGGCGTTGGTGTAGCCGGCGATGGCCACGGCCGGGACCTGGTTGCGCTTGCGGTTGGCGCGCTTGGCCTCGCGGGCCGGCTTCATCGCCTTGATCTCGCGGCGCAGCTTGGCCATCCGGTCGCGAATGCGGCGGCGGTCCATCTCGATCTTGGTTTCGCCCGGACCGCGCGAACCGATGCCGCCACCGGCGGCGCCCACTCGGCCACCGGCCTGGCGGGACATGGATTCGCCCCAGCCGCGCAGGCGCGGCAGCAGGTATTCGAGCTGCGCCAGTTCGACCTGGGCCTTGCCTTCGCGGCTCTTGGCGTGCTGCGCGAAGATGTCCAAAATCAGCGCGGTGCGGTCGATGACCTTCACCTTGACGATGTCCTCCAACGCGCGGCGCTGCGAGGGGGCGAGTTCGGCATCCACCACGACGGTATCGGCGCCGGTGGACGCGACGATGTCGCGCAGCTCTATGGCCTTGCCGGACCCGAGGAAGGTGGAGGAATCGGGCTTGCTGCGGCGCTGCACGACCCCGTCGAGCACCTCGGAGCCGGCGGTTTCGGCCAGCGCGGCGAGTTCGCGCAAGGAGTTTTCTGCGTCGGTGACGCTGCCGGAGGTCCAGATGCCGGCGAGCACCACGCGTTCCAGGCGCAGCTGGCGGTATTCGACCTCGGTGACATCTTCGAGCTCGGTGGAGAGCCCGGCCACGCGGCGTAGCGCCCGGCGGTCGGCTAAATCGTCTTGGTCCCCGTCGAAGGATGAATGCTCGGCGGAGAAGCGGTTCAGCGCGGTCGCCTGTCCGGAGAAGATGTGCTCCTCGACCGGTTCGTCGGCGTGGAATACGGCGGGGGCTTGCGCGTCGTCGGCCGCCAGAATGCGGTCGATGGCTGCCTTGATCTGGGCATCATCCATTGATGCCGCGTCTTGCTCGTGTGACTCGGAGTTAGTCATGGTCTCCTTAGAAGAACTTCTCTGTACAGAATAGTGCGGGGTACCCCCACTTCGCGAGGTGGCGCGATCAGATGTCGGTGGGTGTTCGGTCATACCGGTCCTTGTGCTCAAGACAAATTGCTGTCGGTGATCAGGTGAAGGGGCGGTTACCAAGAGACTGCGGCGGGGCACGAAGGGGTGCGAAGAATCCAGAAAGAAAAAGAAAAGGACCTTGCCGTCTGCAGGTTCATGTGTCCGGTGGGCGCGCAAAATCAGCGCCGGCTCTCCGGGGAACCCTGGTAACCGAGTGGGTTACGTATTAGACGAAAATCAAAGTCATAGGTAAAACTCTATCAGTGGAACGCGCCGTGCGCCTATATCGCGTAGCTCACGTTGTTTGCCCGGCTTTGCGCGCAGGCGATAATCTTTGGTGCATGACCTCGGATCATTACTTCAGCGCCAGCCCCGCCTCGGCCGACGAACGCCGCAGCATCGCGGTGGAATTGAACGGCCAGCGCCGACAGGTGCAGACGGCGCCGGGCATCTTCTCCCCCGCCGGGCTGGACAAGGGCACCGCCGTGCTGCTGGAGCATGTGCCGACCCCGCGCGGGCGGATCCTGGACATCGGCTGCGGCTGGGGTCCGATTGCGCTGACCGCCGCGTTGCAGAGCCCGGAGTCCGAAGTTTTCGGCGTGGACGTCAACGAGCGTTCCATCGAACTTGCCAAGCTGAATGCGCAAAGCATGGGGCTGGCCAATCTCACTGTAGGCACCCCGGACTCGGTGGATCGGGGACTTGAATTCGACACCATCTGGTCAAACCCGCCGATCCGCATCGGCAAGGAAGCCCTGCACGAACTGTTGCTGCTGTGGCTTCCGCGCTTGGCACCGGGCGGCGACGCCTGGCTGGTGGTGCAGAAGAATCTGGGCAGCGACTCGTTGCAGAAGTGGCTGGGAACCCAGTTGCCGGCGGACTGGAAGATCACCCGCGAGGCGACAGCCAAGGCCTTCCGCGTGCTGAAAGTTTCCCGTCCGGCCTAGCCGGATTTGAACTTTATTCAAAACAGCCTGCCGCCGAATCGAAAGATTCGGTGGCAGGCTGTTTTCGTCGTGGGTTAGCTGGCGCCGATCACGCCGCGGGCGACCAACGAGGCGGGGCCCGAAAGGATCGTGTCTTCCTTGCCGTCGCCGGTGGGTGCGAATTCCACGCCGACCAGCCCGCCGGGCACTTCGACGGCCCACTGGTTGATCAGTGCGGTGCCGCGCGCCCAGTAGCGCATGGCGGCCGCCGCGGCGCACGCCCCGGTGCCGCAGGAGAGCGTCTCCCCCACCCCGCGCTCGTGCACGCGCATCTTCAGCTGCGCGACGCCATCGTTGATCAGCGGTTCGGAGGGAACCACAAATTCCACGTTGCTGCCGTTCGGCGGCGTCGGGGATACCTCGGGGGCGGAAAGCAGGTCGAGGTCCTCCAGCATCTGCGCATCGGGCAGGGCCGCCACGGTATGCGGGTTGCCCATGGTGATGCTCAACGCGGGAAGCGCCTGTTCCCAGCCGCGCGGCTTGACCATCGAGTCGAGTGAGTCCGCCGCGGCCTGCTCCTCGAAGATCAGCCCCCAGGGGCCGAGGTTAGCGGCGTAGCCGTCGGCCAGGCGGGTGACTTCCTTGACTCCGGCGCGGCTGCCGATGAGCAGGCTGGCACCGATCGGGAGGTTGACCAGCCCCTCGGCGAGCAGGTAGTGCACGAAGGCGCGCACGCCGTTGCCGCACATTTCGGCGATGGACCCGTCGTTATTGCGGTAGTCCATGAACCAATAGGCCTTGGGGTGATCCAGGGCCTGCTGCTCGAAGCCGGGGACCTTGGAGGTGGGCACGGCGCGGATCAGCCCGTCGCCGCCGATGCCGAAGCGGCGGTGGCACAGGGCCGCGACCTGCTCTGGCGTCACCTCGTGCTTGGCTTCGGGGTCTGCGAGCAGCACGAAGTCGTTTCCGGTGGCGTGCCCCTTGGCGAAGGGCAGTCCGGCAAGCTGGGCTAGTTCGGTGCGGTACATTGCGCTCCTTTAGATGGTGGGGTCGCTCGGGCGGAGCAGTTGTTGTGCTTTGCCCAGCAGCCCGGGTTCTTTCGGGTTCAGCCAGTGCACCCGCGGGTCGGCGTTGAACCAGGTCAGCTGGCGGCGGGCGAACTTCCGGGTGGCCACGATGGTGTCCTCGATGGCTTGGCCCCGGTCGATCTTGCCGTCCAGGTAGTCGGTGTACTGCTGGTAGCCGATGGCGCGCGCGGCGGTTTTCCCTTCGCGTAGCCCGTGGCCCAAGAGCTCGGCAACCTCCTCGGCCAGCCCCATGCGGTCCATTTTACGGACGCGTTCGGCCAGTGTCTCGTGTAACGCGGGGCGCTCGTAATTTAGTCCGATCTGCAGCGCCGGCTGGAAATACTCGCGGTTGGGCATGTAGGAGCTGAAGGGGCGCCCGGAGATTTCGAAGACCTCCAACGCGCGGACGGCACGCCGGGTATCGAGATTTCGGTCCGCGGAGACCGGATCCACCTGTGCCAGCCGGCGGCGCAGCTCGCCGTCCCCGTGCTCCTGCACCTCGGCTTCGAGCCGGTCCCGGACCGCGCGATCGGTGGGCGGGAAGTCGATCACGTCCAGCGCGGCGCGCACGTAGAGCCCGGAGCCGCCGACCATGATCGGCACCTTGCCGTGGGAGCGAATCTGGTCGAAATGGTCGCGGGCTTGGGCCTGGAACTGGGCGACGGAGGCCTCTTCGCGGATGTTCATGATGTCCAGCAGGTGGTGCGCGATGCCGCCGCGCTCGGCTTCGGCGAGCTTTGCGGTGCCGATGTTCATGCCGCGGTAGAACTGCAGCGCGTCGGAGTTGACGATTTCGCCGCCCAATTCTTGGGCCAGCGCGATGGCCAGATCCGATTTGCCGGTTCCGGTAGGCCCAACAATGGAGATCACCGGCAGCTGAGTGGAGTTCATTCGGTTAGCTGCGCGCCTTCAAGGTTGGCATGCCCAGGTTGGTTCGGCTTGCCGCGCCGCCGCTGCCGGCGGCAGGCACCGCGCAGCTCTCGGCTTGCGCTCGGTCCCATGCGTCGCCGGCTCGCGAACGACGCAGCGAATACTCCTCGAGCGTCGGATCGGAGACGAGGTGGAAGGCCGCGGCCTCGGTGATCGGCACGGTGACCAGATCGCCTGGGCGTGGCTGATCGGCGCCTTGCGGTACGGAGAAGTGCACCAGCCGCTGGTCTTGGGCGCGGCCGGCCAGGCGGTGGGTTTCCTCGGACTTGCGTCCGGACTGCTCGGTGACCATGACTTCCACGGTGCGCCCGAGCTGCTTGGCGTTTTCTTCCTTGGCGATGCGGTCCTGCAGTGCGGTGAGCCGCTCGAAGCGTTCCTGCACCACTGCCTTGGGCAACTGGTCGGGCAGCTCGGCGGCAGGGGTGCCCGGACGCTTGGAGTATTGGAATGTGAAGGCGGTGGAGAAACGCGATGCCTCGACCACGTCGAGAGTCGCCTGGAAGTCTTCCTCGGTTTCGCCCGGGAATCCGACGATGATGTCGGTGGTGATCGCCGCCTGCGGGATGCGCGTGCGCACCTTGTCCAGGATGCCGAGGAATTTCTTCGAGCGGTAGGAGCGGCGCATGTCCTTGAGGACCTTGTCGGAGCCGGACTGCAGCGGCATGTGCAACTGCGGCATTACATTCGGGGTTTCGGCCATCGCGTCGATAACGTCGTCGGTGAACGCGGCAGGGTGCGGGCTGGTGAAGCGCACCCGTTCCAGGCCTTCGATTTCGCCGCAGGCACGCAAGAGCTTGCCAAAGGCCAGCTTGTCGCCGAATTCGACGCCATAGGAGTTCACGTTCTGTCCCAGCAAGGTCACCTCGATCGCCCCGTCGGCGACCAGCGCCTCGATTTCGGCGAGGATCTCTCCCGGGCGGCGGTCGCGTTCCTTGCCGCGCAGCGCGGGCACGATGCAGAAGGTGCAAGTGTTGTTGCAGCCAACCGAGATTGACACCCAACCGGCGTAGACCGATTCGCGGCGGGTCGGGAGCGTGGAAGGGAAGACATCCAGAGATTCGAGGATCTCCAGTTCCGCCTTTTGGTTGTGTTCGGCGCGGTCCAGCAAGGCCGGCAGCGAACCGATATTGTGCGTGCCGAAGACGACGTCCACCCAGGGGGCCTTCTTCAGGATCGTTTCGCGGTCTTTCTGCGCGAGGCAGCCGCCAACGGCGATCTGCATTCCCGGTCGGCGGTCCTTGACGCTTTTGAGCATTCCGAGGTTGCCGTAGAGCTTGTTGTCAGCATTTTCACGGACCGCGCAGGTATTGAACACCACGACGTCCGCCGCTTCGTCGTCGTCCGCCTCGGCTTTGCGGGCAAGGCCAGCGCTTTCGAGCAGCCCGGAGAGCCGTTCGGAATCGTGCACGTTCATCTGGCAACCGTAGGTGCGTACCTCGTAGGTGCGCGATGGATTCTCGGTATCTGCTGGGGTCATCTCGTCGAACTCACTCACCCCTCAAGGTTACCGAATCTTGAAGGGCGCGGAAACGTAGGCATGCCTAGGACGAAATATGCCAACTTGTGCTTAGCGCACGGTGCGGGAACCCTGCAGCAATGACATAATCCCAGGAACCGGATTCCGCTAGTTTCCGCGAATTCCCGAACAGGCGAAATCGTCGCTCCTACGTGTACGAACAAATCGGCGAGCCTCACCCAGCGCACGAGAACTATGCGGTAACGGTTACTCCACAGGCAACGGAAGCATTGCCGGAGACCCCGGCCGGCCTACGGGCTCGGTTCATTTCGTGCCGGTCTTGTTGCGGGTCCGGCTCGGGAAATCCTATTTGAACTGTTCGGGCACTCTGCCGTAGCTGTACCAGACGACGTCATCGTCCATCGCGTTCTCATAGGCCAGACGCGGGTATGTCAAGGAACCCCCTTCAAAAGTCAGCGAACCGGCGGCGCATTCGCCCGGAGCCAGCACGCGTTCATCCAGCTGATTGGGGGTTGGGACCAATTCCGCATAGACGTAGCCGTCGTTGAGCATCGTGAAGTCATTGGGTGAAATCCGGCGTTGCGTATCCGGGGCGACGCCATCAGTCTTGGTGTCCTCGCCCGCGCAGATATTCACGTCCACGCTCACCACGTACTCTTGGCGTTCGAGGGTGGGATGCCTGATCTCGAAGTCCGAGGTGGTCAGGACGGTGCCGTTGGCCAGTTCGGCCGGTTCGGTGATGTTCAGCCGTTCGAAGACCGGGCCCGCCGCGCGTTCGGCTACTCCCTGGATCACGGCGGCGCCAATCAGCGCGCCGCCGACGGCCGCAATGCTGCCCCACATGAGGCCAAGCCCGGTTCTGCGGCGCTTGCGCCAGTGCGCAGCGTCGGCTTGGGTGAGCCGTGACGCGACGCGCAACCGAGGTGTGGCGGCAGCGACGCGTTGCGCGACACGTTTGCGCAGAGATTTTGTGAAGAGGTAAAGCTGCGGGTAGATGGTGACCATGCGCAGCTTTTCATCGAGGATGAACATGTTGCCCAGCGAGTCTTCCAGAACCGCGAGTAGGTTTGCGGTTTCTACGGCGTTGCCTGCCGTGGAGCCCGGACGTTTCATCCGCTGCCAGTGCTCCATGAAGATTGAGTCACGTCCCACCACCAGCGGTGGAATCGGTGCGAACGGCCCGCCTTTAAAGCCGCGTGGGGCCCAGGACTTGTAGCGGTGCGGCCATACAACGGCTGGCAGGGACAGAGCGTTGAATACCTCCACGGAAATCTCGGTCGTCGATTCCGTGTGCTTGGGACTGTGCCCGGCTAGCAGGTCATCTGGATCGACGGCCGCATGCAGAGTACCGGAGGCGCGGATAATGATCTCGCGGATGTCGCTTTCCAGCGGGCTGCCATCCGGTGCCATCCCGAGTACGGCTCGTGTTCGCTGCATCGGTGCCGGGACTGCATCCCCGGCGTAGGCCATCATGTCCGCGATCCAGGCATCCGGAATCAGCGACGTTGAGGTGGCGAAGTCGCGGATCAGCTTCCGACGCTGCTGTTCGTCGAGCATGTGGCTCAGGTGGAAGATCGCGCAGAAGTCTTCGCCCATGCCGAGATGTTCTACCCCGACATTCAATTGCCCGTTGACGATGTCTTGGGCGCGTTGGGCCAACTGGCGTTTGAGTATCTGGGAGGCCAGCAATCCGGCCGCGGAGCGTGGGACCAAAACCGAGAGAGCGACCGGAGAATTGTTTCCGTGCACAGCGCCGGTGCTGTTTCCTGCAGCCGGTTGGCTGAACGGATCGAGCGTCGCGAATCGCGCGGAGGGATTCTGGGAACCATGCCGTTTGGGTGTGCCATCGGCCCAGGTTGCGGTCATGCGTCCCACCGGATCGGTGCGCACCGGATAGACGTGGCCGATGAGCGAAGCGTCATTGGTATAGAAGACCGCCGGGGTGCGCTCGGAGTACGGGTTGAGCCGGGCGAAGGTCTCCCGGGCCGGTGTTTCGAGCTGTTCGGGGTAGGCCAGCAACGCGGTTAGTGCCGCAGCGTTCTTTCCCGTGCGTTGCAGAACGTCGGCTGGCCAGAAGGTGTTTTCGTGTTGGATGGGCAAGGTGCCGGCCGGGATGGCCGCGGATGCGAAGAGCGCGGGCAGGCGTTTCCATGCTTCGGCAACGGTGAGGCTGTCACCGCGTACGGTGAGGTCGGTGGTGTCGCTGGCCACGCGCACAAACACTTCGGGCAGCGAGCTGCGGCCGGGGCCCAGTTCCACCGGGCGGGCCAGCTCCGCGCGAATGACCGCGACGATGGTGGCGAGGCTGCCCGTATTCTCCAGCGCCTCATCGAGCAGACCAGTTCCGAAGGTGACGCCGAGGACGGTTTGCGAGTCGATGGGTTCTTCAAGCTGCCAGTTGCTGCCATGCCACACGGCCATATTTCTTCCCCTATTTATTCGGAACGCGGCAACGTGGGCTTGCTCCGGTATCCGTGCCGAGGTCTTAATCTACCAAGCGAAGGACCGGCGCTCGCTGAATTGCCCGGCGGGTGGGGCGGTGTTGCAGAACACAGTTACCGGGCTCCGTAGCGCTCTTCCCATTCTTCGCGCGCCACCTTGAAGGCCATCGAGCCGTGATAGCCCTTGCGCCCGAGCATTCCCACCAGCCGGCGCAGCGCCTTGTCGCGGTCCAGGCCCATGGAGGCCGGGCGTAGTTTGGCGCGCACCAGTTCGCGGGCGCGCGCTTCCTCGGTTTCGTCGTCGATCTGCTCCAGCGCTTCGGCGGCGACCTCGTCTTCGATGCCTTTGCTGCGCAGCTCGTGGCGGATGGCGCCTCGGGCGAGGCCGCGGGAACGGGCCCGGGCGACGACCCAGGATTTCGCGAAGCGCTCGTCATCGACCAGGTTCAGTTCGGCATAGCGTTCGAGGACCTCGTCGGCGATGTCTTCGGGGCATTCCTTTTCCAGCAGCTTGTCTTTGAGCTGTTTGCTGGTTTTGTCGCTCGCGGTGAGCTGCCGCAAGATGATGCCTCGGGCCTTTTCCTGCCACTGGTCATCGCTGAGCTCTTCCGGTTCGCCCGATGCGCGTGCTGCACGGCGTTCGGCTCTGGCCTGCCGGCGTTCTTTTTTGCTAGGGCTTTCGGCTGCCGGGGCGTTATTGGCAAGGATGCTGTCCATCGCGGCGCGAAGCTCATCGACGGTTTGCGGTTTCGCCGGTTCGGCGGTGCCCTGCAGTATTTGCGTTCGCTGGCTGGACTTGGCGGGGCGTGCGGCGCGCTTGGGCGCAGGTTCTTTTAGCTCTTCCAGCTCTTGCTCGGTGGGCTTGGCCCAATCCGGCATTTGGTCGAAGTCGCCCTGAAACTGCGCGGAGACGGACGTAGCGTCCGACCCGGATCTCGATCCGGGTCGGACGCTACGTTTCTGAAAGCCTGAGGCCACTACTTATCGCCCTCGACGATTCGCAGGTCGGCCTCTCCTTCTTCTCCGGTGTCAAGGATGCCCAGCTTGGTCAGGATCTGGCGTTCCAGCTCGTTGGCCAGATCTGGGTTGTCACGCAGGAAGCGGCGTGCGTTTTCCTTGCCCTGGCCCAGCTGGTCACCGTCGTAGGTGAACCAGGCACCGGACTTCTTGACCATGCCGTGCTCGACGCCCATATCGATCAGGCTGCCCTCGCGGGAAATGCCATGGCCATAGAGGATGTCGAATTCGGCCTGCTTGAAGGGTGGGGCCATCTTGTTCTTGACGACCTTGCAACGGGTACGGTTGCCGACGGCGTTGGTGCCCTCCTTGAGGGTTTCAATGCGGCGGATGTCGATGCGCACCGAGGCGTAGAATTTCAGCGCCTTGCCACCGGTGGTGGTTTCCGGGCTGCCGAAGAAGACGCCGATCTTTTCACGCAGCTGGTTGATGAAGATCGCGGTGGTCTTCGAGTTTGAGAGGCGACCGGTGATCTTACGCAGCGCCTGCGACATCAAACGTGCCTGCAGGCCCACGTGGCTATCGCCCATTTCGCCTTCGATTTCGGCGCGTGGAACCAAGGCCGCCACGGAGTCGATCACGATGATGTCCAGCGCGCCGGAGCCCACCAGCATATCCATGATTTCCAGGGCCTGCTCACCGGTGTCCGGCTGGGAAACCAGCAACGCATCGGTGTCCACGCCAAGCTTCTTGGCATATTCAGGGTCCAGTGCGTGCTCGGCGTCGATGAAGGCCGCCACGCCGCCGCCGCGCTGAGCGCTGGCTACCGCGTGCAGTGCGAGGGTGGTCTTACCCGAGGATTCCGGGCCGTAGATCTCTACGACACGGCCACGAGGCAGTCCGCCTATGCCCAGCGCGACGTCCAATGCCACCGAACCGGTGGGGATGACCTCAACGGCGGCGCGGGTGGTGTCACCCAGACGCATGAGCGAGCCCTTGCCGAAAGCCTTGTCGATTTGGCCCAGAACGGACTCGAGAGCCTTTTCCCGATCATTACTTGCCATGGTTCACCTTTGGTCATGCAGGCCATCGCGCGACCTGCCAATCAATCTTTGTACTGTATCTAGACAGTATGAGCGCCAACCGACACTTTAGACCGCTTGGGCCCGAGGTGTGGACAAACTCTTCGTGCTGTTGTTTCTAGAATAACCTAATCCGAACAGATGTTCGAAATTGCGGCGCGGTGTTTCGAATATTTCGTTTCTTCGAAGACGCCGGGGGCGCCTTCGCCGCGTGCGGCTAGGCTTCCTTGGGCTCGATGTCCATGCCGAGCCAGCGCTCGGGCGGGACATCTTGCGCGCGGCAGATCGCTTCCCACACCTGCTTGGGCTTGATTCCCTTGCGTAGCGCCTGGGTGGCGTTGAGGCTGCCCAGCTCCGTCAGCGCGAGCGAGTCGGCCAGCATGTGCGAGTAGCCCGAACCGAATTCATGATCCATGTTCCGCCAGAATTCACTGTTTTTCACGAGTTGTATTCTTCCATGCATAACACGAGGGCCCTCGCATTTGCGAAGGCCCTCGGGTCGAAAACTTAGGTCGGGGTTAAACCGATGCCAGAGGTTTGCCGTTGCGTCCATCGACGTCCATGGCGAACTCGTTGGTCAGATCCAGCGGAACGGTGTCCGGGATGACCACGCCTTCGGCCAAGGCGATGCGATCGGACACTTCACGGAGCATCAACGACAGCGGCACCTCCAACGCGGTGCAGATCGAGGAGAGCAGCTCGGAGGATGCCTCCTTCTGTCCACGCTCGACCTCGGATAGGTATCCAAGCGAAACGCGGGCGCTATGGGAAACCTCGCGCAGGGTTCGGCCCTGGCGCTGGCGAACATCGCGAAGGACGTCACCGATTTCATGTCGGAGTACTACCATTTTGTGTTCCTCCTTCTCGGGCTGGACCGAATGGGCGTCTCCCATATCGCGCCAACGGACGACACCATTGACAGTTACGGGTTGCTTCACCATGTGTATAGCCTCTACTCCTAGGTCCTTCTCGAAAGATGCTTCTTATCCGAAGAGCCAGACCTTGCGGCCCTTCAATTCGTACAACATCAAGTTATACGCTTTTGTTCCCGACACCTTACCCTAATCACAAATATGCGACATACGCCACATTTAGACGGATTATTGTGAAGATCAAGGGGAATAATAGTATCTCGCCTCTTACTGTGAAGAAGCTTTATCCAAAATGGCAGCTAGCTGATTGATTGCAGCTTGCGCGCTTCGTTCGCGAATCTGCGCCCTGTCCCCGACGAAGTGGTGGGCCACGAATCCGGAGTCCTCGCCGTGCGCCCAGCCGATGAAGACCGTGCCTACGGGTTTGCCGTCATGGGCCTGCGGCCCGGCGACACCGGTGGCCGAAACCGCCAGGTCCGCCGCGCAGGCGCGCTGGGCCCCGACCGCCATCTGCCGGGCGACTTCGCCATCCACCGAACCGACCTCGCTCAGCAGCTGGGTATCCACGCCGAGCAGCTCGGCCTTCACCTGCGTGGAGTAGCTGATCACTCCCCCGCGCAGCACGGCCGATGCCCCGGAGATCTCGGCCAGGGTGGCGGCGATCAGTCCCGCGGTCAGCGATTCGGCCGTGGCAAGTTGCTTGCCTTGGGCGATCGCCGCGGCGATCACCGCGGCGCCGTGGTGTTCCATGAATTTGAACCTTTGCTAGTTGGCCTTGGCGGCGGCGCGCAGCTTGGCGGCCTTCCACAGGTATTCCAGCCCGGTGAGCACGGTGACCGCGACGGTGGCCAGCATCAGCACCCAGGCGGTGGTGTGCAGCCAGGAGATGGTGTGGGTGAACGGCAGCAGGTAGAGGCCGATGACTACCGCCTGCATCACGGTTTTGACCTTGCCGCCCATATTCGCGGCGATCACCCCGTAGCGGATGACCACCAGGCGCAATAGGGTGATGCCCCATTCGCGGACCAGGATCACGATGGTGACCCACCACGGCAGCTCGGTGAGGATGGAGAGCACCACCAGCGCGGAGCCGGTGAGCAGCTTGTCCGCGATGGGGTCCGCGATCTTGCCGAAGTTGGTGACCAGCCCGCGGCTGCGGGCCAGGTCCCCGTCGAGCTTGTCGGTGTACATGGCCACCACGAACAGCCCCAGCGCCACCCAGCGCCAGAGCCCCTGCTCCCGGTCGTCGGCCAGCAGGGCCCAGACGAAGAAGGGCACCATCAGGATGCGGATGCTGGTCAGCACGTTGGCGATATTCAGGTTCGGGACCGGGGCGTGCGCCGGTGAGTCCTCCGGCTGCGGGGCGTGCGCGCTCATGGCTTTAGTTTCTTCCTGTCAGGTCCCAGGCGTCCTCGCCCGGTTCGTCGGCTTCGTCGTAGTACTCGGTGGCCGTCTCGCGCTTGGCGAGGTCTTCGGCGACCAGGTCCACCGGCTCGGCGTGGTTCACGTTGGCCTCGTCGACCAGGGCCTGCTCGGCGGCGCTGGCCTGGTGGGCGGCGCCGTCATCCCCGCGCATGGCGGCCAGCACCATCGGCAGGTCATCTGGCTGGATCAGCACATCGCGGGCCTTGGAGCCCTCCGAGGGGCCGACCACTCCGCGCGATTCCATCAGGTCCATCAGCCGTCCGGCCTTGGCGAAGCCGACGCGCAGCTTGCGCTGCAGCATCGAGGTGGAGCCGAACTGGCTGGTGACCACCAGCTCGGTGGCCGCCAGCAAGAGCTCCAGATCGTCGCCGATGTCCTCGTCGATCTGCTTCTTCTTCTCGGCCACCGGGGTGACGTCGTCGCGGTATTCGGGCGTCAGCTGCCCCTTCACGTGGGTGACCACGCGCTGGATCTCGGATTCGGTGACCCAGGCGCCCTGCACGCGCATCGGCTTGGAGGTGCCCATGGGCAGGAAGAGCGCGTCGCCCTGGCCCAGCAGCTTCTCCGCTCCGGGCTGGTCCAGGACCACGCGGGAGTCGGTGACCGAGGAGGTGGCGAAGGCCATGCGCGAGGGCACGTTGGCCTTGATCAACCCGGTGACCACGTCCACGGACGGGCGCTGGGTGGCCAGGACCAGGTGGATGCCGGCGGCGCGGGCCAGCTGGGTGATGCGCACGATCGAGTCCTCGACGTCGCGCGGGGCGACCATCATCAAATCGGCGAGCTCGTCGACGATCACCAAGAGGTACGGGTAGGGCTTCATCACGCGCTTGGAACCCTCGGGCGGGATCACCTTGCCGGCGCGCACGCCCTTGTTGAAGTCGTCGATGTGCTTGTAGCCGAAGTTCGCCAGGTCGTCGTAGCGGGTGTCCATTTCGCGGACCACCCACTGCAGCGCCTCGGCGGCCTTCTTCGGGTTGGTGATGATCGGGGTGATCAGGTGCGGCACGCCCTCATAGGCGGTGAGCTCCACCCGCTTGGGGTCGACCATCACCATGCGCACCTCATCCGGGGTGGAGCGCATCAGGATGGAGGTGATCATCGAGTTCACGAAGGAGGACTTGCCGGCGCCGGTGGCACCGGCGACCAACAGGTGCGGCATCTTGGCCAGGTTCGCCACGACGAAGCCGCCCTCGACGTCCTTGCCCACGCCCATCACCATCGGGTGCTCGGTCTTGCGCGCGTTATTCGAGCGCAGCACATCGCCCAGGGCGACGATTTCCTTATCGGTGTTCGGGATCTCGATGCCGATGGCGGACTTGCCGGGGATCGGCGAGAGGATGCGCACATCCGAGGAGGCCACCGCGTAGGAGATGTTCTTGGACAGCGCCGTGACCTTTTCCACCTTGGTGCCCGGGGACAGCTCGATCTCGTAGCGGGTCACCGTGGGGCCGCGGGAGAAGCCGGTGACGTGGGCCTCCACCTTGAACTGCTGCAGCGTATTGGTCAGCGCCGCGACGATGGCCTCGTTGGCCTCGGAGGCTTCCTTGGCCGGCGGGCCGGCGGGCAGGAAGTCGTCCTGCGGCAGCGTGTAGGTGACATCTCCGGAAAGCTGGAGCTGTTCGGTGCGCTGCGGGATGGGGGCCAGCGCCGGGGCCGGGCGGGTGTGGTTGACCGCGACGGTCGGGATCGCGTCGGTCTCCAGTTCCGGCTCGGCATTGCCCAGGCCCACCTGGTCCATGATCGCGGCCATCTCGGTCTCGGCCTTGGTGGGGCGCTTGACTCCGGGCGGCGGTCCGGCGGGCGCCGCCGGCTTGGCCTCGGCGGCGGGCCGGGAGATCGCCTGGGTGGCGGTGGAATCCGCGTCGTAGACGTCGGTGACCGGCAGCGCGTTGGTGGCCGGTTCGTTCGGTTCGATCACCGCCTTGTCGTAGGCGACGTCGCCGGTGCGCTCGTCGCCGGTCTCGCCGTCCACGTTGTAGACCTCGGAGACGCGCTTGGCCTCGGCCCGGCGTTCGAAGAAGTTCTTCTTCTTGGGTTTCGGAGCCGGCGCTTCCTGCTCCGCGTCCGCGTAGAGGTAGGACTGGTCGTGCGACTCGGAGTTCGGATCGAGCACCGGGGCCTGCGCCACGGTCGGCGCGCTGCGCTCGCGGTGCGGATCCTGGCCGAGCAGCCGGTTATAGCCGATGCGCACCCGCGAAGCGATCTGCAGCGGCGGGGTGGCGGTGACGACCAGCAGCGAGAGCACGAGGAAGAAGATGTGCACGGCCATCGCGCCGGGAACCGAGATCAGCAGGCCCAGCGGGGTGCCCAGGATCGAGCCGACCATGCCGCCGGCGGCCCAGAGCGCCGCGAAGTCGTCGGTGACCGCGGGCGAACCATTGGCCAGGGCGGCCAAGGAGGATCCGGCCATGGTCATCATGAACAGCCCGATGCCGATCCGGTTATTGGCCGAATCCGCTTCCGGGTGGCGGAAGAGGCGGAAGGCACCGATGACCAAAACCACCGGCAGCAGCACCGCCATGAACCCCAGCGAGCCGCCGGCCACCGAGTGCACTCCGCGGCCGAACCAGCCCACGTCGCGCAGCCCCCACCATTCGACGATGGCGACGGTGATCGCGATCAGCGTCAGGAACAGCCCGGTTCCGTCGCGGCGCAGCTCGAAGTCGGGCCGGACGGTGGCGCCGATCCGGCGGAAGGCGCCGCCGAAGATCCGGGCGATGCCCATCCACATGCTGCGAATTGCGCGCAGCGGAAGAGCGAGATCCTGTTCCGGGTTCTCGGGAGTTTTTTTGGCAGGCGAAGCGCCCGACGTCCGCGGTTTGCGCGTCGTCGGCTTCTTCGCCCCCTGCGACTGGGTGCGTGAGGCCATAGTTCTAGGGTATCTCCACCTACCGGATACCGGCCGAATTTACACGTCTCGACGGGGTTTGGCGCCAGCTAGATACTCATCACGTGGAATTGCTCCGGGGTCGAACCTAAATGTCGGTGGGCACCGAGATACTTTGTTCATGGCTGATCTTGTTGAGAGCAAGCAATCCACGGCACTGCTTGAACGACGCCCGCGTGCCGCCTCGATTCCGTGCGCGCCGACATCGGACCATCTCGCGTCGGCATTCCATGCGGCTTTTATTGCGTGGACGACGCCCGAAATCGCCGGCAGCGCGGAGCATATCTACTGGATGATCGCCATTCGCGACGAGCATCAGCGCGTGTCCACGCACCAGGGGCAGTCCAGTTCGCCGCGGCCATTGGTCGAAATCATCGAGCACTTCGAGCAGCTGCTAGCGCAGCACAAATCCAGTATCTGGGTTTCGATTCCGAAGAGGCATTGGTACCTGCCCAGATATCTCCAAGAGGCCGGATTCGCAGTGACGCGAGGACTGAACGACGTGAATCAAGCATCCGGCGTGGTGCATCGGGAAGTGGAGCTCGCGAAGCAGCTTCAGACCAGCGCCGCGCTCCAGGCAGGAAGCGTCTTGGATATGCCGATGGCCATTCCGCCTCGGGGACACCATCCCCAACACGATCCGGCGCCTCAGCAGTGGCAACCGGAGTATTGGGATCTCGCTTCACAAACGCCATCGCGCATCGCCCTGGCGGTCGATGCCTCAACCGATCCCACCGGCGCTTGTGCGGTCGCACTGCTCAGCGAACACGGGGACGCGATCCTCTACGCCGGGGAATCCTTCGACACGATCAGCATGCTCGAATTTGCTGCGCTGGTCGTGGCGCTGGAATACCTCGCGACCACCGGACCGGCCAGCGCAACGATCCATACTGATTCTGCCGATGCCTATCGTGTAGCCCAGGCGCTGGCCCTTGATGGCCGGTGCGCGACCGGCTATTGCGGCATCAGCGAGGACTCCAAGCACCGGTTCCTGCAGGCATGGAACTCCACCGAATCGCAGGTTGCCTTTGAACTGGTCAAAGGGCACAGCGGAGAAAAGCTGAATGAAGGAGCGGATCAACTGGCGTGGGCCGGTCGGGCGGCTTCAAAACGTCCGCGCGAACAGGTCGAAGCAGCGCTGATGTCCCGGATTGCAGAGATTCGCCAAGCATTCGCCAGCCCTCGGGACTGAGCCGGAAGTTGCCTACCTGCCTCGGGGCTGGAACCGGCGGATTCCGCCGCGGTGCTAGCGCACCGCCGCCGGGGACTGCGGCTCGGAATGCTCATCGGCCATGCTGAAGACCAGCTGCAGGGCGCCGCGCACGGAAAACGGTTCGACGTGGATCCCGTACACCCGCAGCAGCAGCTCGGGGGTGAGCACCTCCTCGGGAGTGCCGCTGGCCACTGCCTGGCCGTTTTCGAGCATAACCAGCTTGGTGCAATAGCGGGCGGCCAGGTTCAGGTCGTGCAGCACGACCACGGTGGTGACCCCCAGCTGCCCGACCATGCGCAGCAGCTCATGCTGGTAGCGGATGTCCAGGTGGTTGGTCGGCTCGTCCAGCAGCAGGTGGTCCGCCTGCTGGGCCAGCGTGCGGGCCACCAGCACGCGCTGCTTTTCCCCGCCCGAGAGCGTGGCGTAGCGGCGGTCGGCCAGATCCCGTGCCCCGACCCGGCTCAGCGCCGCGGCCACCGCCTGGTGGTCCTCGCGGGTGAAGGCCGCCAACGCCTTGCGGTGCGGGGCGCGGCCGAGCAGCACCATGTCGGCGACGGTCACCGGCAGGTCGGTAGGCGTCTCCTGCGCGACCACGGCCACCCGGCGGGCCAGCTCGGTGCCGCGCAGCTCCTCGAGGGGCTGCGCGTCCAGGGTGACCAGCCCGGCGCGCGGGCGCAGCGCCGCATACAGGGTGCGCAGGAAGGTAGACTTGCCGCTGCCGTTCGGGCCGATCAGCCCGACGACCTCGCCTTGCCCGGCATGCAGGCCGACGGATTTCACTACCAGTTTGCCGCCGTAGCCCACGGATACATCGGTGGCTGTGATCATGCTTTATGCCCCTTCGGGTGATTGGTTGTCATTGGGTCGGGTTCAGCTTGCGCACCAGCACGAAGAGCAGCGGGGCGCCAAGCAGGGCGGTGACGATGCCCAGCGGCAGCTCCTGCGGGGCCATGGAAGTGCGGGCGAGCACGTCGGCCCAGACCAGGAAGATCGCGCCGAGCAGGGCGGCCACAGGAAGCAGCTTGCGGTGCGTGGAGCCCACGCACAGCCGGGCGATATGCGGGATGATCAGCCCGACGAATCCGATGCCGCCGGAGGCCGCGACCAGCGCGCCCACGCACAGCGCGGTCACCACCATCACCGCCGCGCGCAGCTTCGCCGGGGAGATCCCCAGCGTCTGCGCGGTGGAATCGCCGATGGCCAGCGCATCCAGCGGGCGGGACCAGAGCAGCAGCAGCACCAAGGTGCCCAGCACCACCGCCCAGGTGAGCAGCGCGGACTGGACGGTGGCCTGGCCCAGCGAGCCGAGCGTCCAGAAGAGCACCGAGCGGCCCGCATTCGGGTCATCGGAGGCGAAGATCAGCAGCGAGGTCAGCGCGTGCAGCACGTAGCCCACGGACACCCCGGCGAGCACCAGCCGGGTGGAGGTCATCTGCGAGCCGACCCGGGCCAGCAGGAATACCGCAATCCCGGCGGCCAGCGCCCCAGCGAAGGCGCTGCCGGCCAGCGAAGCCGAGCCGATGCCGGCCGCGCTCCCGAAGAGGATCGAGGCCGCCGACAGCGTGGACGCCCCGGAAGTCACCCCCAGCAGGTAGGGTTCGGCCAGGATATTTCGGGTCAAGGCCTGCAGGGCCACCCCGGCCAGCGCAAGCCCGGCGCCGACGGCCGCGCCCAGCAGCACGCGGGGCCCGCGCAGCAGCAGCACGATGGATTCCTCGGAGTCGGTCCAGGCGCCTATCATTTGGCCGCCGGTCAGATGCTGGCGCAGGATCTGGATCACGGTGCCCGCCTCGATGGCCACCGGCCCGAGGCCCACGGCCACCGGCAGGGTAATCAGCAGCGCGCCGAGCAGCCCGGCGATCCACAGCCAGGTGTGCCGGGTGCGTTTGCCGTGCTCCAGGTCGTCTCCGGTGAACACCAGCGGCGCCGCCGGTGGTGTTGCGCCGCGCGGTTCGCCCAGCGCGGGATCCAGTTGGGTCATGGCTGCCTTTCCATCGATTCGTCATTCGTTGCGGTGCGCAGCGTCAGCGCGGCAATCAGGGCAAGCAGGGTGAACCCGCCGAGCACTGCGGCCGCGGCCAGATACCCCGCCGTACCCAGCGCCGCCCCGGCGGCACCCGCGCCGAGGAACAAGCCCAGGGACATGCCGGCGGCGTTCAGGCTCAGCGCGGTGCCACGCACTTCGGCGCAGCGGCGCACCAGCAGGGTCATCACCGCGGCGGAGACCACCGCGTGGCTGGCCGAGAGCACCGAGGTGCACAGCATCGCCAGCGGCAGCACCGGGGAAAGGTACACCCCGAGCAGGGCCAGCAGCGCCGCGGCCAAGGCGATGCCCATCACCGCCCGGGTGCGCCGCTCGGAGTCCTCGGCGTTCAGCATCCGTCCGGCCAGCAGATGCCCGAGGAAAAAGGATCCTCCGCTCAGCGACCAGACGAAGGCGAACCAGCCGGTGGATAGCTGGAATTTGTCTGCATACAGCGGGGCGAGGAAGGCCAGGTGCCCCATGAGCGCGCCGGCCCGCCCGAAGGAGACCAGCAGCAGGGCGCGTGCCCCGGGGATGGCGGCCAACGAGCGGAAGGCGGCCAGGTAGCCCAACCGCGGGGCCGGTTGGGCCGGTTGCCCCGCCACAGATTCCATCCGGCCGTAGCGCAGCAGTGCGGGCACCAGCGCAAAGGAGGCGATGGCGATGGCTACGAGGTTCCCCTGCCAGCCCCACCACAGTGCCGGCAGCACCAGCAGCGGTGCGCCCACCGTGGAGGCCAGGGTCTGGGCGGTCATCACCAGGGTGGCGGCGCGGCCCGCGGTGGGAGTATTCCCGAAGCGGTCCGCCGCGGCGGTGGACAGCGCCGGGTAGAGCAGCGCGTTGGATATGCCGGTGGCCAGGCAGAAGGCGGCCAGCGCGGCGAGCCCGGAAAAGGTCCCGAGCACCGCGGCGATCCCCAGCAGCGCCAGCGCGGCGGCGGCCACCCGTCCCGGGGCGATGCGCCCGATCAGCGGGGCCAGCGCAACGCCGGTGAGCACCGCGCCGACGCCGGCCAGCCCGCGCAGCGAGCCGACCTCGGCATAGCCGGCCCCGGCCCAGTCGGCGATCGGCACGAGGAAGGTGGAGAGCACGGTGAAGGGCAGCAGGCCCACGGCCGAGGCCAGCAGGGCGGGCCAGATCTCGGCGATGATCTTCCGCTCGCCGGGCAGCTTGCCGGTGGTGTCCAGTTCGGCCCGGCTCATGCGACGCTTCCGATCCCGGCGCGGATCATGCCCAGGTCTTCGCCGAAGTCCTGCACGGCGAAGGCCGCGGAGCGCGGCTGGGTGCCCAGTGCATGCGCCGCCTGCGTCAGCGCGCTCTCGTAGGCGGCCAGCAGGCGGTCGATCGTCGGGCAGGGCACCGCCAAGTGCCGGGCGAGGCCCTGGATGATCTTGGTGCGGTAGTAGTCTTCCCTCGGCATCCGCGGCACGTCCCAGCGGCCTGCGTCGTTGCGGAAGATCGGCCGAATGGGAATGGCGGAGAAGTCGAAGTAGCGCCCGTGGGCATCCGGTTCGGAGAAGGGGTCCACGAGCAGCGAGGCGTAGCGCACGTAGACGAGGTACTCCTGGTGGATGGCCGGCAGCTGCTCGAATGCCGCCACCTGCTCCGGGTCGATGCTCTGCGGGTGGACCGGGTAGCCGTCCTGGAGCATGAAGGCCAGCAGGTTGACTCCCTTCCCGCCCAGCGCGGCGATGATGGCCGAAAGCTCGCGCCACTGCTGGACCATGGCGTGGATCATGGATGGGGTGACCGGCCCCTCTGGGTAGAGCTTGTAGACGTACTGCGTCGGCGGCTTCGCGGCGAACACGGCGCGCAGCGTGACCTCGTTCATGAACAGCGCCGGATGCACGTACAGCGAAATATTCCGCGCCTCGGCTTCGGCTGGCAGGCCGAGCACCGCCAGCTCGGTGCCCGCCGCCTCATGCACGGCGCGCAGCCGTTCCAGTCCCGGCGAGCTGCCGCGATTCGATGCGGCGTAGATGCGGGCCTTGGCTCCGGCGGTCAACACCGCGGCGCCCGGGTATCCCTGCGGCCAGCGGGTGTCGCCCAGGTAGCTGGAGAAGCTGATCACCTCCGGATCCGCGCCCCGGGCGTTGGCGTATTCGCGCACCAGTGACCCGGAGCCCAAGGTGGGCGAGAGCAGGACGATGCGTTCGAACCCGGCCAGCACCTCACCGGCCAGTTGGCGCAGCACCGGGAGGTAGGCATCCGCAGTGACCGCCAGGAGCAGCGTGTCCCATTCCCCGGCCACCGATCCGTACCCGTGGAAGACGTGTTCGATCTGTGCTTCCCCGGCCAGTGCCGCGTGGGCGAGGTTCTGCACCTCGGCGCGCACGGTGCCCGCAGTTGTCTCCAGCGCGGCGAAGAATGCCGCCGCGCGCTGCGATTCGCGGCCCGCAAGGCCCAGGGTCCCGGGGAGCCGCCCGAGCAGCACCGCGCTTTGCACGGCCACCGGACCGGTCCCGGCGATGAGGATATTTCCCAATTCGTCCATCTGCTAAACGTCTTTTCCTATTGAGCGCTGCTTCACGTACAGCGCGATGTCGAATACCTGGTCCGGCTGGCGGATGATGTCGACCAGCCGCCAGAGCGCCGGGTCGACCTGCTGCATCGGGTAGTTGAACAGCGATTTAAGCCCGTCCCCGAAGCGCATGGCCACCACGATGTCCTCGCGGGTCAGCGCATGCATCTGGTGCAACAGTTCGTATTTCACGCCCACCGTGGAGCTGATCACCACGTGGGTGGCCTGCGCGGTGAAGTCCAGCTCGTGGAGCGCGCGTTCCTCCAGCACGATGTCCAGGCCCTCACCGAGCTGGGCCACGACCCGGCGCCCGAGCGCAATGGACTCGGCGTCGATGTCGATCCCGAGCGCGGACGCGCCGGTGCGTGAGGCGACGTTCAGCAGCGTCATCGGGAAGGATCCCGAGCCGACGAGCAACAGCTTGGAATCCCCGGTCAGCGCGACGGCCCCGAATTCCTTGGCGATGCAGGATTCGATATTGGCAAAGTATCCCTCCGCTCCCGCCTGCCCCTCCAGCAGCCGCAGCGCGCGGTACTTCTCGATGACCGCCACGCAGCGCGCCGACTGGCAACGCAGTTGGTCCACCAGCTCATCCGTGCCGGCGGCCGCGGCAAGTTGGGCGAAGGGGGTCACGTTGCCCGGATCGGTGACGAAGCGCGCGTAGTCCGCCAGCAGCTCCTCGAGCTCGCCAGCGTGCCGGGTCGAGCCGTCGTAGCCGTCGGCCGCCGCGCTGAAGTGGCGCAGGCAGCCGCGCAGCGTGGCCAGCATGGCCTGCGCACCGGAGCTCAGTTCCGGGCTTGCGCCAATCGATATTTCAGTCATGGATATATGCCCTCCCCTCGGCCACGATGGCCACGTGTCCGGCGACCCGCAGCCCGGTTACCGTTCCGGAGCCGTAGTCGGCTTCCACGTCCATGGTGCCGCCGGGTTGCCGTACGCTGGCGCAGACCGGAGCGCGGTTCTTCGCGGCCAGGTACGCGCCGAGCGCGGCGGTTCCCGAGCCGCAGCTGCGTTCCCAGAGCAGGCTGCCCAGTGCGGGCACGTTGATCAGCGGGTCCAGCGCCCCGCGCGCCGGATCGTAGAGCATCACCCCGGCAACGGAGACGCCTTCGCTATTGCCCAGCTGCAAAGCCGCCTGTTCGGCGTGCTCGCGCAGCCCCTGGCCGTGGCCGGCGCATTCAATGACAAGGTGCACCGAATCCGCATACCGCACCAGGGCCGTTCCCGAGCGGGCTCCCGGGGACGGGTAGGGTTCGATGCTCAGCGGCAGCGGGCTGTCCAGCTGGCAGCGGTAGCCCGAATCCCGGGGCTCGACTCGGCAGCTCAGCAGCTGATCGGCGCCCGAGGCTTCTAGAAAGAGTTCAACCCGGCCGGTCTGCCCCTGCCTCGAGGCGTGCAGCGCTGCCAGCGCCATCGCGGCGTTAGCGCAGAATTCGTCCCCTGCCATGTGCAGGCGCAACTGCGCCGCGGAGGATTCCGCCGGCAAGATGAACCCGACCTGTTCGGCATGCAGATGCTCGGCGCGCAACAACTGCTCCGCGATGGTGCGGTACTGCCGGGGCGGATGCTGGCTGGTGACCAGCACGGTGGTGTTGGATGTCGGGCTCAGCTTCGCGAAGTCCACTTCGGTGGTGCCCCTGGCCGCAGTGGAACGCGCGTATCTACGTGCAGGCAGCGCGGAGGCGTGCCGGCGGCCGGTGTGGCGCGGGGTCCGGCGCAGCTGTGCTGACTGGCTCATGGGGCGGACAACCGGTCCGCGAGCAGCTCCACGCCGTCCACGGCCAGCGGGCCGGGTGAGGAATAGTAGTAGTTCAGCGGCACCACGGCCGCGTCCTCCTCGATGGCAGCGAGGCCATCGAGCTCGGGTCGATCGCGCAGCGCCTGGAGCACCTCCTGGTCGGTTTCCAGTGCCGAGGAACCGGTAGGCAGGTACATCGCGAAGACCTTGTCGGCGGCGCTGGCGATCAGTTCTTCCGCGGAAGGGTCGAAGTAGCGCTTGGGCACATCGCCGAAGGCATTCTCCAGGCCGAGCAGCTCCATCTGCTCCGAGACCAGCGATTCCCCTCCATAGGATCCGAGGCCGCCGGCGCTCGGCACGTATAGGGACAGCGCGCGCTCTCCGCTGCCCTGCTCAACGCGCGCCGCGGCGGCCGCTACACGCTCGCGCATGTCCTCCACCGCATTCTCGGCCGCCTGATCGGTGCCGAACAACTGGCCGTAGGACTGCACGTCACGGTAGATCTGCTCGAATCCGCTCACTCCTCCGGTGGAGCGGTCTTCGAATCCGGCGCAGTAGCCGCTCACGGTCAGCATCTGGACCCCGGCCTCGTCCAGTCGTTCGGCCAGGGAATCCAGATCGACTCCGGCTGCGATATCGGTGCCGATGACCACGTCGACTCCCGAACCAAGGATCATCTCGTAGGAGACGTCGTGCGAGTCCTCCGTGATCCGCTCGGCGTCCTCCACCACGGCCTTGGTGGCCGCGTCGAAAGGCACCTCCAGGCTGCCAGCGTAGTGCGTCAGCTTGTCGCCGGCTCCAGCTGCGGACAGCAGCGCCGGAGCCTCCGAACCGACCGCGAGCACGCTGCGCGGTGCCGCGTCGAACACCACCTCCCGGCCGCAGCTGTCAAGGGTGATGCTGCCGGCGGCCGATTCATTCTGCGCGCTGTTCACGGTTCCGCCGGGGACGGCGCAGGCGGTGGCCACGGCCAGGATGACGGCGGGCATGGCCACCATCCAAGGATTGATTCTTCTCATAGATCATTGCTCCATTCGGTGCGGCCAGGGCGGGGACCTTAGGTCTCTGAGTACGCCTTTTAGCCAACAATCGTAAACACTAATGAGAATCATTCTCAAAAGTCAAAACGATGACGGCCCGCCGTCTCCTTGAACCCACGCCAGCCCCGCTCGCCCGGATAGGCCGCAGCGCACCTCGGAACAAAAATAGATCGCCCGCCGTACCCGGAATTTCCGGGTACGGCGGGCGATCTCCTGGATATCCAGCCTAGAGAGGATCTGGCATTAAAGCCCTTCAGCGGTCAACCAGGCCGAAGCGATATCGGCGGCCGACTTCTGGTCAACGGTGCTTTGCACATTCAACTCAACCAGGGTCTCGGCACTCAGCTTTTCGCTAACCGGGTTGAGCACCTCGGCCAGATCCGCTGACAGCTCGGCGGAGACCACCGGAACGACGTTCGAAGCCAGGAACAGCGACTCGGGATCTTCTAGCACCACGAGATCTTCAGTTTTGATGCGCGGGTCGGCGGTGAACACGTTGGCAATGTTCACCGTGCCGGCGACCAGATCTTCAACGGTGGTGTCGCCGGTCCCGGAGAAGTCAGCCTTCACCCTATAGACGCTTTCGAGCCCCTTAGGGCCGTAGGGGCGTTCGGCAAGCTCCGGTGGCCCGCCGAGGGTCAACGGCTCGCTAACATTCGCCAAGTCCTTGATGGACTTCAGGTTATTTTCCTCAGCAAACGCCCGGGTCACGGTGTAGGAGTCCTGGTCAGAGGCCTCGGCCGCTTCAAGGACCGCCAGAGAATCCGGAAGCTCCGACGTCAGCTCGGTGTAGACCTCATCGGCGGCACGCGCTTCGGTGTCTTCCTTGAAGAATTGCAGCAGATTGCCGGTGTACTCGGGGAACACATCGATACTGCCCTCTTCGAGCTGAGGCATGTACGCGTCCCGCTGACCAATGCTGTACTTGCGTTCCACCTCTTTGCCGGCACCTTCCAGCGCCTGGGCGTAGATCTCGGCAACGATCTCATTCGAGTAGTAGGCCTGCGAGCCGACAACAATCGTTTCTCCGCCGCCTTGTTCGGCGTTGCTCTCGGTTGCCAGCGGGTCTCCCCCTGCGCAACCAGCCAAGACAAGACTGCCGGCCAGCATTGCGGCTGCGCTCGGGATAGTGCGTTTCAGTTTCATGGCTTTTCCCTTTCCTGGGATGTCGAGTGATCTATTTTCGGGTTTGCATCTTCACCGGCGGTTTTGTCTGGGGCGAGCTTGCGCGGTGCCTTCTTCCTAGCTTTTCCCAGGCCCTCCGGAACTGCCGTCTTTTGAATCACGGCGAACAACAGGTCCAGGAGCAGCGCAAGCACCGCCACCATGAGCGCTCCGCCGAGAACCATGTCGAAGCGCCGCAGATTCAGCCCGGTAATAATTGGCAGGCCCAGCCCGCCAAGGTTCACGTAGGCCGCGATGGTCACCGTTGCGACCACTTGCAGCATGGCTGACCGGATTCCGCCTACGACCAGCGGCAGGCCGAGCGGGATTTCAACCTTGAAGAGGATCTGCCACTCGGTCATCCCCATAGACCGAGCCGCGTCAAGGGTCTTGCGGTCTATGGCTTCAAACCCCGTATAGGCTCCGGCCAGCAGCGAAGGGATGGCCAGTAGAACAAAGGCGACCATGGCTGCTTCGGGTTTGTGCAGCACGCCAAAGAGCAGCACCAATAAGATCAGCAGGCCGAAAGAAGGTATCGCACGGGCGACACCCGCGGCGCCCACGGCGATCTCGCGCCCAATGCCGGTGTGCCCGATCGCCCAACCGGCAGGGATGGCAATGACTCCCGCAAGAAGCACCGCCGCCACCGTGAACAGCAGATGCTGGCCAAGCAATGCCTGCAGTCCCCCGCTGCCTTCCCACTGCTCTGGCGCGGAAATCCATTCAAGTGCCTTGGCAATCAGGTTCATAGCGACACCCGCATTCTGGCCGCATGCGTAGCTTTTCGCTTTGGTTGCTTAATTTGACGTGTCCAAGGCATCAGCCATCGTCCGAGGAGGACTAAGAACAAGTCGATGGCCAGGGCAATCAAGGCCACCGCAAGGATCCCCGAAAAGACTTCTTCGATGATGCGCCGCTGGAGGCCGTTCGTGAACAGGTATCCCAGGTTCGTCACACCCACCAAGATTCCCACGGTCGCTAGCGAGATGGTGCTGACCGCGGTGACGCGCAGTCCGGCGAGAATCACCGGACCGGCAAGCGGCAGGTCCACCTCGAAAAACCGGCGCCCGGGCCCGTAGCCCACGGCAGTTGCGGCCGCGCGCGCGGCAGGGTCTACGGAGTCCAGTCCGTCCACGACGCCGCGGACCATAATCGCAATCGCGTAAATGCTCAGTGCCACGATCAGGTTGGCTTCACTGATCGCGCTCATTCCGGTGAGCACCGGCAGGAGCATCAGCAACGCGAGCGAGGGGATGGTGTAGAGCAGGCCGGTGGTTGTCACTACCGGTCCGCGAACGATTCGAAATCGCCAAGCTACCCAGCCCAGCGGGATGGAAAGCAGGAATCCGATGACGATCGCTATCAGGCTCTGCCGCAAGTGCTCTAGCGACAGCGACCCGATGAGTCCCAGATTCTCGAGTATCCAGTTCACGCCTTGGATCCGTCCTCGACGAGTCTTCCCTGGGTCCGGCCTTGGGAATCCACGAGCACGGCACCGTGGGGCGTATTTTTGACGCTCAGTGCTCTGGCTCCACGGTCTGTGCCGATGAAAGAAGCCACGAACTCGTTGGCTGGGTTTTCAATGATTTCACTCGGGCTACCCACCTGCAGCTTCTGCGCACCGGCGGACAGGATCACCACCTGGTCGCCGAGGAGGAATGCCTCATCGATATCATGGGTGACGAAGACAATCGTCTTATCAAGTTCTTGTTGCAGCCGAATCAGTTCCTGCTGCAGTTCGGCGCGCACAATGGGATCGACGGCACCGAAGGGCTCATCCATGAGCAAAATATTCGGGTCAGAAGCCAAGCCACGGGCCACTCCGACACGTTGCTGCTGGCCTCCGGATAACTGGTGCGGGTATCGGTCAGCCATGGTTGAGGGCAGGCCTACGGTCTCCATAAGTTCCAGTGCCCGGGTTCGGGCAACCTTGCGAGATTTGCCTTCGAGCCGGGGAACCGTGGCGATGTTCTCTGCCACGGTGAAATGCGGGAGAAGCCCCGAGTTCTGCATGACGTAGCCGATACTGCGGCGCAGGCCCACCGCGGGCTTTGTGGATACATCCTGGTCGTCTATGCGGACCGTGCCGGCACTGGGGTCAACCATGCGATTGATCATGCGCAGCAGTGTCGTCTTGCCGCAACCAGAGGAACCCACGAATACGGTGGTGCGATGGGCTGGAATCGTCAGGCTGAAGTCCTCAACAGCTGTGGTGCCGTCTGGATAGTGCTTGGAAACGGTATCAAATTCGATCATGCACTGTTGCTCCCCACTAGCTCGTTGTGATCAGCTGCGTCGTGCCTGTGCATACATTGGCTCCTTGCGGTGGCGTTGAGCCTAATTCTGCCCTAAAAATCCGTTGACGGCACGGCAGACTATGAATTGATTTTCGCTCGATCTTCGAGACAATACGCACTAAACCTTCAAGCCACATTAGGATCGACATAAACATAGTTACTACTTTTGGAGGAATATCTTGCTTATCCCCGCCGTTGTCCTAGCGTCCCTCTCGCTGACCACCGGGATTTTTACGGCCTCTGCGCCAGCGGTGACTGGCCCCGAAGCAGAATTACTGACAGAAATGTGGGATTCGGTGCTGACCCTCGATGCGGCCACCGGGTTGGTCCTTGACGAAAACATGCAGCAGGAATGGGTCTCAATGACGGTCGTGGACGTCCAAACAGGAAAAATTCTAAGTGAGACCACACTGACTCCTGGGTATGCAGGAACTCCGGTCCAGGTTCCGATATCGGTTCTTCCGCTTCGAGATCGCTTGGGCTGGAATTAGTCGCTTTTCGCCGAAGACGGAATGCTCCGACCTCCACAACCGTTCGCTGGACGGAGCTTTGCCTGTTTCCATCGCACGATCATCGTTCTGATAAGCGCCACGAAGGACAGCGGGATCACCATTGCCCCGGCAGCCAGCGATAGATCAGCGGTGATTCGGAATACTCCAGCCTCAGGGAAAGCATCGCTCAGCAGCAGTGCCCATATGGTGCTTGGAATAATTCCCAGAGCCAGCGAGAGCAACGTGAACAGCAGAACGCTCACCCGAGTTGAAACGACGAATCCAAGGAACGCCATCAACCCAGCGAATCCGAGCCACGGCAGCAGCGGGAAACCCAGTGCAAACCACAAACCCGCGTCGAGATAAGTCCACCAAGGGGCACGGGCAAGCAACGGATCCACGACAAGCAACAAGATCGCCCATCCTGATCCGCAAAGCAGCGGCAGAAATCGCCATTTGTTTTTTGTTACCAGTTGATTGTTCCCGACACCGCGCGTTTGCTCAGAGATCTCCACGGATTCGTTCCTGTCGGGTTTTGAAAGTCTTAGTGATTGGACCTGCACCGAGGAGATGCGCTTCGATTGGAGCCTTGCCTATTCCGCGGGTGCTGCCGACTGTGGCCGAATCCAAGTTGCTGCCCTTCGTTGCGCTAGCCCACGAATGCTCATCCACGCGATAGCGAAGCACAGCATGAGGAAGGCCAAAGCAGAGGCAAGCCCGGATACGAGGTCCAGCGCTTGGGAGAAAATTGCGCCGAGCGCCAGTACCACGAAGACCCCGCCGGCGGCGGAACCGATCGCGCCCATCAGCGCCTGGGAGTTTCCGGTAGCTGCGGGTCGCTTCTTCTCACGAATCGCCAGGGCGATGGTTGCCCCCGTGGCGGGAAAGACCGCGGCGATCGCGCCGATCCACGCGCCGTTGGCCAAGGCCAGCACCAGCCCCCCACCAATGCCGGACAGCGAGAACGGTGATTCCTTAGCCAGAATTGGCCAGAAAATTGCGGCGCCGAGCGCGGCGCCAAACACAATGCCGGCCAGGATCGCCAGCCCGAAGAGCGGCAAAGTGAACGATTCGGCCTTCTGCCCAGCAATTTTCACCATATGGTGATCATATCCGATTGCTATTTGACTTGTCGATATTTAATGCGTTGCAGTGATACGTCAGTCTTTGCCGGTTAGTCGTTCAGGTCGTTTGCCCCACGGACCCGAGCTTGGCGGTCAGGGAATCCCGCCGCTGCCAGCAGCCGAGCAGGCCCAGTCTGGGGAGCAGCAAGCTGGCTGAACGCTGCGCGCGGAGCGTTAACATGGCCCCAGCATCGGCAGAGTTCCTTGCCTTGGATACACGAAATGCCCCAAACCGCTGGTGGTTTGGGGCATTTCGAGGATTGAAGCTTAGGCTTCGAGCACTACCGGAACGATCATCGGACGGCGGCGCAGCTTGCGCGACACCCACGAACCGATGACGCGGCGCACGATCTGCTGCAGCTGGTGGGTGGAGTGGTTTGGATTGTTAGCCACTGCCTCCAAGATCGCTGCGGCGATCTTTGGCTTGATCTCGTTGAAGACCGCATCGTCCTCGGCCACGCCGCGGGCGTGGATGTCTGGCCCGGAGATCAAGGTGCCGTTCTGGCGGTTGATCACGGTGATCACCGAGATGAAACCTTCTTCGCCCAGGGTGACACGGTCCTTGAGGTCCTCGTCGGTGATGGTGCCGACCTTGGAACCATCCACGTAGACGTAACCGCATTCGACCTGGCCAACGAGTTCGGCTACGCCGTCCTTGAGGTCAATGACCGAACCGTCTTCCGCGAGGATGACGCTCTCTTCCGGAACACCGGACAGCGCGGCCAAACGGCCATTGGCGATCAGGTGGCGGGTTTCGCCGTGGACCGGAAGAACGTTCTTCGGACGGACGATGTTGTAGCAGTACAACAGCTCACCGGCCGAGGCGTGGCCGGAAACGTGGACCTTGGCCATGCCCTTATGGATGACCTCGGCGCCCAAGCGCATCAGGCCGTTGATCACGCGGAAGACCGCGTTCTCGTTGCCCGGGATGAGGCTGGAGGCCAGGATCACGGTGTCACCCGGGTTGATCTGGACCTTGTGTTCACCGTTGGCCATGCGGGACAGTGCCGCCATTGGCTCACCCTGCGAACCGGTGGACATCAGCACCACCTTGTGATCCGGCAGCTGGTCAACCTGCTTCAGGTCAACAACGACCCCCTGCGGGATGTGCAGGTAGCCGAGGCGCTCGGCGATGCCCATATTGCGCACCATCGAACGGCCGATGAAAGCAACCTTGCGGCCGTGCACGGCTGCAGCATCCAGCACCTGCTGGACGCGGTGCACATGCGAGGAGAAGGAGGCGACGATGATCCGGCGGCGGGCCCGAGCAAACTTCGCTTCCAGCACCGGACCGATTTCGCGTTCGGCGACGGTGAAGCCCGGCACCTCGGCGTTGGTCGAGTCGGTGAGGAACAGGTCCACGCCCTCCTCGCCGAGCTTGGCGAAGTGGCGCAGGTCGGTGATGCGGCCGTCGAGCGGCAGCTGATCCATCTTGAAGTCACCGGTGTGCAGCACGGTACCGGCTTCGGTACGCACGAACACGGCCAGCGCGTCTGGGATCGAGTGGTTCACCGCGACGAATTCGCACTCGAACTCGCCGATCTGAGCCACTTCATTCTCGGTGACCACGTTGGTGATCGCCTTGATGCGGTGCTCGGCCAGCTTGGCTTCGATGAAGGCAAGGGTCAGCTTCGAACCATACAGCGGGATATCTTCGCGCAGACGCAATAGGTACGGAACCGCACCGATGTGGTCTTCGTGGCCGTGGGTGAGCACTACGCCCACCACGTCGTCCAGACGATCCTTGATGTAGGAGAAGTCGGGCAGAATCAGGTCAACGCCCGGCTGGTGCTCTTCGGGGAAGAGCACACCGCAGTCGATGATCAACAGCTTGCCGTTGATCTCGAAAACGGTCATATTGCGGCCGACCTCGCCCAATCCGCCCAGCGGAACGGTACGTAGGGTCCCCTTCTTCAGCTTGGTCGGCTTCTGCATACGCGCAGTATCGGCCTTGCCTACTGAACTTTCAGTCATAAGTGGTTAAGCCCTTTCGTTAAAGATCCCATCCACCTTCACGTAGGTCCGCGCGGATGGCATCGAGTTCTGCGTCCGATGGTGCCAGTAGCGGCAATCGAACGACGGTGTTCGGCAGGACACCCTGCCAGTGAAGTCCATATTTTGCGGCAACTGCGCCCTGAATGTGGCCCATGATGCCGCGCTGGATCGGGTCCAGCTCGAAGTGTGTAGCGCGTGCAGTCGCCAAATCCCCGGCATGCATCGCATCAACAAGCGTACGGTACTTAGCCGCTGCGACGTGAGCCGTCACGGAAACGACACCGGCGGCGCCGGCTGCCATCAGTGGCAAAGTCAGTCCGTCGTCCCCGGAGTACACGTGCAAATCGGTGTTAGCCAGCACGGTGGTGGTCGACTGGTAGTCGGCCTTTGCATCCTTCAACGCAATGACCTGAGGAATCTGCGCTAATTCAATGATAGTTTCCGGGCTCAGCGCGATTCCGGTGCGTCCAGGGATGTCGTACATCATGATCGGCAGGTCAATGGCCTCGGCAATCGCCTTCACGTGGGCGATGATTCCAGCCTGACTTGGCTTGTTGTAATAAGGCGCGGTGACCAGGATGCCGTGAACTCCGGCCTCCTTAGCACCGAGCGACAAACGGATGGAGTGGCGAGTGTCATTAGTTGTGGAGCCTGCCAGCACCGCTGCGCGGTCGCCCACCGCATTGACGACGGTGCGGAACATTTCGATGTTCTCTTCGTCGGTGAGCGTCGAGGTCTCCCCGGTAGTGCCGGTGACGACCAGACCGTCGCAGCCTTCATCAACGAGTTTGACAGCCAGCTTGGCGGCGACATCATAGTCAACCTCACCTGCCTCGGTGAAGGGGGTGACCATCGCGGTCAGCACGGTACCGAACGGGAACGACTGATTATCAATTTCACTAGTTGCCATGGCTTAAATCTACACGCGGAAGTGTCTTGATGGCATATTCATGTTGTTCCGTGATGCGATATGTCTATGGACGTGGAAACAAAGGCCCGCAGACTGCCCGGATTAGATGCAGCCAGGGCGCTAGCCATCTTGGGAATGTTTGCCGCCCATATCTTTGATCTCTTCGCCCGCGATGCGACGGGTGCGCTGCAGCCAACCCTGACCGGAGCCGCGGCAAATGGCCGCTCCTCGGTGCTCTTCATGGTGCTCGCCGGTGTTTCGCTGACCTTGTTCGCCCGCGCGCTGGAACGCAAGGGCATGGATCGCAAGTCCTCGTCGCTGGTGCTGCTGCGCCGCGCGGCGGTTATCGCGGCGCTGGGCATGCTGATCGGCCCGGCGAACGAGTCCATCGCGAACATCCTGGTGCACTACGGATTGCTGTTCCTCGTGCTGATCCCGGCGTTATTCGTGCCAGCGAAAGTTCTGTGGGCACTGGCCGGTGGCTGGCTGCTGCTCGCTCCACTCATCTGGCGGCCGCTGGCGGCCGGTGATGCCGGAGCGTCGCTGAACCACAACCCGACCTTCACCGACTTTGCGCACCCGGGATTGCTGCTTGAGGACCTGCTGGTCACCGGGTACTACCCGCTGCTGATCTGGATCGGCTATGGCCTGCTCGGGGTAGCTGTGGGGAAACTTCGACTGGCTAGCCGAGGCACGGTGGCATGGTTGGCAGCTGGCTCGGTAGTCGTCGCGGCGCTAAGCCTGCTCATTGGATGGCTGAAGATCCTGCCTTGGGTCGATGGGATCGGCGCGGTCTCCGGGGTTCCTCGCTCGCAGCTGTTTACCGCGCTGGTCACCGGGCGCTCACCGTCCGGGAACCTCGACTCGTTCATGACTCAATCCGCTTATATTTGGCTTCCCACCGCGCACTCAGGGTCGCTGATTTTCACCATTCATGCAGCCGCCTGCGCCGTTGCGCTCTTGGCGGTATCGCTGCTCTCAATCCCCTATCTGGGCTATTTCGGCCAGCTCATTGCAAGCGCCGGGAGGGCTCCGCTGACACTCTACATCGGTCATTTGATCTTGTTGCCGATGCTGCAGCTGGGGCTCTCGCAGTGGACCCAATGGTGGGTATTGTGCGTGCTGATGCTGCTCACCGCGTTGATCTTGCACCACACCCGTAGGGCAGGCCCGCTGGAAGCTGGAATTCGCTACCTGAGTGAATTGCCGAATGCGGACCACAAAGAGAACCCAAGCTAAGCTCTCCGCCAGTCCCCGAAGGCAAGAAATATGCATCTCGCTATTAGGCCAACTGACAAGGGATTAGTTAGACTTTCCTTATGATCAAACGCGTCCATTCCCGGCAGAGGCTGCATAATATTCCGCTCAAATCTTCGTGCATTTTGCTTGCTCTTGCGCTCATCGGATGCTCTTCGGCGCCCATCGATCCACCGCGCGAACCTTCATCTGCACCATCCGAATCCCCCGCTGCCCCAAGCCTTCGCGAATTTGATCTTGACAACGCGTTATGGGAATTAAGCGACGGATACGGTTCCGAAGAATCCACAGCGCTTCAGTTCAAGAACGGCAAGGCGAACCTCAACACCGCCGAATACTCCATTGGGGACGTAGTCTATTCGGATATGAACGGCGATGGAGTCGAAGATGCCTTAGCGCCGGTCGAAATGCTAGACGGCAACAGCTTCTCCTCGCTTTGGTTTATCTGGCTAGCGGCCATCGAACAGCCAGAACAATTAATCCACCCTGTAGCGGCCAGCAGAAGCTGCGGTGATTTCATCAATGAGGTGACCGCCATACCCGGTGGCATAGAGATTACGGAAACTCGTCGCACCATCTTCGATGAGGACCGATCATGCGCAGAGGGAGGAACCTGGGAGGAAACGCGAACCATCGCCGTCGAGCAATTTGGCGAGGACAAGATCTGGCTTCCCGTTCAAACGGGCCCCGAACGCGGCTACGGCGGCGTTTGCAATGAAGAACTGCCCGGCGATGTCGTGCCCTTTGACGAGCCCTACTACCTGGCGCCCACGACGGAAGCCAAGGAGGAATTCTCATCTGGTGAGATCCGCGGGATCAGCATTGCTGGACTTGAAGATCAAGGCACTGAGGGCGGAGAACCCGGCGGGTGGCGGCTCTACAACGTGGTGGAGAATGACGACTCCGTAGAGCGCTGCATCTGGCTCCCCATCCACTAGAGCTAGACTTCTGAAATATCTCAATTAAAACGGCAGGAGCTTCGAAACCAAGAGTAGGTTGCGAAGCTCCTGCCGTTTCATGTGTTCAGATCACTTGCTCGTTGTGCTCGCGTTCTTCTCGGCCACGAAGAAATTCACGGCAGTTCGCATCGAAGCTCGTGCACGTTTCCGGTCTCCACTGGCGTCATAAGCCAAAGCCAAGCGGTACCAAGACTTCCAGGATTCAGGATGGGCCTCGACGTCTTGCTTGTGGATCGGGAAGTCAGCGTCAGCAGCTTCTCGCACGAACCTGCCCGAGGGCATGCGTGGCAAGTCTTCCGGCAGTTCGCCGAGTTCTGCGAGAATTTTTCCCATCTTCTCGGTGCGCAGTCCGAAGAGAATCTCGCGGATCAAGATCCACACGCCCAGCGCAGGAATGACGAAGACCGCAACGCCTATGGCGATGGCGATCGGTTCGCCGGTGCGCATGAAGCGCATCGCTTGGGTGAAGGACATGGCAATATACAAAACGAACAGCAGCAGAATGCCGCCTACCCATAGTTTGGTTTTCACTGGCCCAACTCCAAGTAGCCGTCGAGCCCATAGGTAAGTCCTGGGCGCGAGGCGACGGTACGCAGGCCGAGCAGCACCCCTGGCATGAAGGATGCCCGGTCATAAGAATCGTGGCGCAGGGTGAACTGCTCGCCGGGGCCGCCGAAAAGAACTTCCTGATGGGCCACCAGACCGCGCAGACGCACTGAATGTACGTGCACGTCGTCCACGAGGGCGCCTCGGGCACCGTCAAGTTGGGTTTCCGTTGCGTCCGGGCTTTTCGCCACGCCGGCGTCCCTGCGGGCTGCGGCAATCAGCTCGGCGGTGCGCACCGCGGTGCCGCTGGGTGCATCCACCTTGTTGGGGTGGTGCAGTTCGATAATCTCTACCGACTCAAAGTATTTTGCGGCCGTGGCCGCGAAGGCGCTGGCAAGCACCGAACCAAGAGCAAAGTTTGGGGCGATCAGCACACCTGCTTCGGGGTGCTGCGCGAGCAGGTGCTCAAGCTTCGCACGGCGCTCGTCGTCCCACCCGGTGGTTCCCACTACTGCGTGCAAGCCATTCTCCACGGCGAAGCGCACGTTGGCTTCGGTGGCTGTCGGTACCGACAGGTCAACGATGTGGGTTGCGCCTGCCTCAAGAATTTCTTTCAGGTCTGCGCCTCGTCCAAGGCTCGCCACGAGATCCATATCGGCGGCTTCGGAGACGGCTTTAACCGCTTCCGCGCCCATTCGTCCTGCGGCGCCAAGCACCGCAACCTTAATCTGTGCACTCATGGGTTTAAGCCTATCGCCTGTACCCTGCAGGTCTTCGCATCGGTGACGTGATCTGCGCCTGATCCAGTCGCGACGGCACCGCGGGGATCCACCTCCAAGATTTTGCGATCATCTCGAGATATACGGCGTGTAGCTTGTAATTCAATTCTTCACAAGGAAAAATGGAAGACAGGATCTTTCTAGGAGTTGTCAAGTAATGGGGACCGTCCTGAAGCGATGGCGCGCTATCACATTCATCTTATTTGCTGTTGCTTGTGGAACTGTCGCTTGCGGTTCCGGCGATGTACCGACGTCGTTAAGCGATGAAGAGCGCTCTAGGCTCGTTGATCTGCTGGAGCAGGAAAGCTCGTGGATCGACACGCCATCATGCCAAGTCGAAGTTTTCCGTCAGGACGCCGATACCACCTATGGCTGGGCGACTTGCGTGACCGCAGCCTCGGCACCCGATCAGGAAATAGACCAGGGGCATTCCTACCCTTTCCGTGCCGATGGCAGTGAAGTAAGCACTCCCGGTGACGGCAGCGACTATCAAAAAAACGTTGAAAAGCTCTTCCCCAAGGACCTTTGGCCGGCAATCGAGCAACACGCGGTGGGTCTGCCTTAAAGCTGCAATGCACCATTGCTCGCGATGATTGGCTATCCTTGATCCTCAGTTAACTGAATACTAGATTTTTCGTGGAATCGTCCGCGGACGGAAGGTTATGTGTGCGGCACGGTTATTTTGGACAGGTCCCGGAGTCTTTGCGCACTCGATTATCGGTGCGCGTGGCCGGCGAAGGTCCGGACGTGGTTCTCATCCACGGGTTGGGAGCTTCAAGCCGCTATTTCACTCCTCTGGCCACGGAGTTGGCCTGTGACCATCGAGTGATTGTGCCCGAGCTACCCGGGCATGGCAAAAATATGGATGATGGACGCCCAGTCAGCGTGGCACGCTTCGCCCACGAAGTGTCCCTAGCGCTGCGCACGCTCAACGTGAAAAATGCGGTGATTCTCGGGCATTCGATGGGGGCACAGGTGTCCATTGAGATTGCACGGACCCGACCCGAACTGCTCGAACACCTCATCATTGCCGCACCCGCGGTCAATGACCGGGAAGACACGCTTTTTCGTCAAGCGCGCCGTTTAATCCAAGACTTCCCTCAAGAGTGGAACGCGGTCAAGGCGATCCTGCTCGTTGACTACCTACGCTGCGGGATTCCGTGGTGGGCTAAGAGCTGCTCGGAAATGCTCGACTACTCGACCATTGATCTGTTGCGCACCGTCCCCGTTCCCGTGGATGTGGTCTGCGGTACGCAAGATTCACTTTCACCGCCTGAATTTGGGCTACGGCTGACGGCTAAGGCCCCGCAGGCGAAACTGACGGTGTTCCAGAACGCTGCTCACGGTTTTAATTACTCGCATTTCGAAGAGCTCGCTGAGCTTGTACGCAAAGCAAAAAATTCGGCTGTTTCAGCGTCAACGTGCTGACGTTCAAAAGCAAGAAGTGTATTGGCGGACTGTCCAAACCTGTATCTCCAACCCCTTGAATTAGAGTTTCGCTCGGCATAGGGTTGCCCTGAGAAACATCAACCCAGCATGTGAGGTAAGCGATGAGGCGCACTCTGCGAACATTTGCAGCAGCGGCAGCGCTTACCCTGGCAGCCACGACTCTGGCGGTTCCCGCACAGGCCTACGAGAGCTACAACATGGACAATTCTTGGGCGAAAAGCAGCGGTAAAGTATGGCGCGATGACAATCGAAGCATCGGTTTCAATCTGGCGCTCACCGATGACAATCGCGATGGCAAGTGCGTCTACTACCAATACCAGGGAGTACGCAACAATGCTCCGGATACCGGATGGTCCCGGCTGACCACCAACGTGTGTGGTGCGGGAACGACAAAATACTATCGAGACGATTCCAAGCGCGTCATTCCGTACTATTCGCTCACCGTCAACGGGTTCCGCGTGCGAGCCTGCAAGGCAATCAACAACGCTCCCGACACTTGCACCGCGGCCTCGTACGTCGCCACTCGAGGCAAATACAACAAGGGATAGCGTTTTTCCGGCACAAATGAAGGGACGCCAGGTCAAGCAACATTTAGTGCGACCTCGCGTCCCTGCAAATTCTCTGCTTGCGTTTAGCGTCCGAGCGCCTGCGCCGACTCGAATGGGCCAACCACGGTGATGGTCCGCTCCTTGGCCGCAAGCTCTTGAGCCAATGCCTGTACGTCCTTGGTGGTGACCGCGTTTACGCGGCTCAGCGCCTCATCTATGTCCTGGAATTCGCCGGTGACCATCTCGGCCCGACCCAGACGCGACATACGGCTTCCCGGGTCTTCCAGTGCCAACACCGTTCCGCCGGCGAGCTGGCCTTGGGCCTGAGCCAGCTCGGAATCGGTGATGCCGTCGCTTGCCAAACGGTCCAGCTCGGATTCGAGCAAGCCGATGACTTCCCCGGCTTTTGCCGGTGAGCAACCTGCGTACATGCCGAAGTAACCGGCATCCGTGTATGCGGCCGAGAATGAATAAGTGGAGTAGGCAAGACCGCGCTTTTCACGGATTTCTTGGAAGAGTCGTGAACTCATGCCGCCGCCGAGGACCGCGTTGAGGACCGCGAGGACCTGACGCCGGTCGTCTTGTCCGCTAATGCCAGGGCAGCCGATGATGATGCTGGCCTGCTCGACCGGACGGTTGATGACTTCTATGCCGGGTACCGAAACGATCTGTGCCGGTTCCGAAGAACGGCGAGGCTCGGGCACGGCCATGGGATCTAGGTCCCAGCCAGCCTCGGACAACGAAGTGAGCACCATGGAGCACAATTCATCATGGTTCAGCGAACCAGCTGCGGTGATGATCACTTCGCTCGGGCGGTAGTGGGCCCGGTAGTGTTCCATCACTGCCTCGCGGGAGATCTCCATGATCTCGGCCGGGGTTCCGCCTATCGGGCGAGCCAGCGGATGATCGCCCAAAACCTTGGCGACGAAGCGTTCGTGGGCGACCTCGGTGGCGTCGTCGGCGTCCATGGCAAGTTCCTCGATGATCACCCCGCGCTCCTGCTCCAGCTCCAGCGGATCGATTACCGCGGAAGTCACCATGTCCGCGATGACATCCATCGCCATCGGCAGATCAGTGTCCAGCACTCGCGCGTAGTAGCAGGTTGATTCCTTCGCCGTCGCGGCGTTCGATTCGCCACCTACCGCGTCAAAGGACTGAGCTATTTCAAGTGCGGTGCGCTTCTTGGTTCCCTTGAACAGCAGATGCTCCAAGAAATGCGTCGAGCCGTAGTGTCCGGCTTCTTCATCTCGGGATCCCACCGGGACCCAGAAACCAACGGTGGTCGAACGCTGGCCTGGCATGGCTTCGGTCAGTACACGGACGCCTCCCGGAAGAATGCTGCGGCGAACTTCCGCGCCACCTTCACCGCGGTGGACCAGCGAGGGGTCAGCCGGGTCAATCGGAGAGAACTGTTGAGCCTCTACCGAGTGCAATGGCAACGGAATCATGACCACAGAGAAACATCCTTAAATCATTGGGTCCCGGAGCCTTGGTCCGGGCAGAACATTGTCCCTATTCTCCCACAGCCCCGCAGTCGAATACGTGGAACTAGGGGCAACCTCTCAATTGCTGGCCGCGCTTCATTTTCAAGGCTTTCCGAAGATACGTCGCCTAAGCAGCCCGACTCGAAGCAACGGCAATCAAGGTCCGGCTCACCAACAGGTGAGCCGGACCTTGAGTGAAACGCATCGACAGACGGAGTTGAGAGCCAAGAACCTGCCGCTGGTTCAGCTGCTCAGCTATCGCTAGGCGTGGTCGGATCAAACGGTGGTCGAATGCTGGGACCGCCCGGGTCGGGTCGGTCAGGTGGAGTAGTCGGATCTGGAGGAGCGGCGGGAGTCGTTGGATGGTCCGGCACGTTCGGCCGCGGTGGCTCGGCAGGAGATGGCCAGCCTGGTTCTCTCGGAAAATCTGGATCGGTTGATTCCATATTATTTTCCCCTTAGCTCCGGTGAACGATTCCCCGCTATTGCGGCTATCCGTCCATTCAAATACTCCACGCAGGATATTTCAATAGCCACGAAGGGATCCGGTGCGCACAAACTAAGGCAGTGAGCAGAGAAACTATGCGATGCCGCCGGCTATGCGATGTTGGTACGGTCAAACGCGTCGAGGCTGATGCCCTGCTCCAAGATCAATTTGGCCCATTCCTTGGCCGAGTGCAGGCTGTGGTCACGGTAGTTGCCGCAGCTGACTGCCTCGGTGCCCGGAACATCATCCCAGGTGACGCGCTCTGCCAGATCTTCCAGGGAAGATTTGATCGCCGCGGCAACTTCTTCAGGCGTTGGCTCGCCCCATGCGATGAGATGGAACCCGGTACGGCAACCAAAAGGCGAGAAATCGATCAGGCCCTCGAAACGGGTACGGATCAGGCCGGCCAGCGTGTGCTCGATAGTGTGCAGGCCCGCAGTAGGGATCTCACCATGATTAGGCTGGACAAAACGGATGTCGTAGTTGGAGATGGCGTCCCCCTTGGGACCATGGTCCACCCCGATGCGACGCACGTAGGGGGCCTTGACCTTGGTGTGATCCAGGGCGAAACTTTCGACTTCGGCAAGTTCAATATCACTCATAGTTTCAGTCTATCCGCTCCCCCGTGAGCAAAATCGAAAAACTTCATCGTCCGTAACCGATAAACTCTGATGCGAACACTGGTTGCTCTTTCACCGTATTTTCCAGCCCGTGCCAAAGACTTGTTTGTTGTTGAGAGGAACCCAATGTCGGATCAGAAGACCCTGCTTGTATTCGCGCACAGTGACGAAGCCTCAGCTTTTACGGACGTACCGCATGTGGTCTCGGGGGTAGGCAAGGTCAACGCCTCGGTAGCTCTTGCCGGTGCGCTCGCCGAGGGCAACGTTGAGCGAGTAATCGTTTTGGGCACCGCCGGTGTCGTCGGCAGCGCCGACGAAGACCGCCCCAGCTTGGACACGATCTATCAGGTCACCCGATTGATCCAGCACGACTTCCCATTGGCCTCGGCCGACGTAGTGCCTGCCGGTGAGATCCTGCTGCCAGATACGCAGGCGACCATGGCCACCGGCGACGTATTTGTCAGCAATGACGAGCAGCGCACGCACATCTCCGGGCTGAACGCGGCTTTGGTGGATATGGAGGGCTACGCCTATGCCAGCATGTGCCAGCGGTTCGACGTTCCGCTGCAGATCTTCAAGGTGCCATCGGACTACGCCGACAGCGCCACCAGCATGGATGACTGGGATGCGATTGTCGTGGCCAAGAGCGTTCAGCTTCGCGAGTTCTATGATGCGCACCTGAGCTCGGCAATCGACGCCGCTAAATAATACTGAGGGCTCAAGAGCTGGGCGGTTTCGTCGGACAGGTGAGCGGCTGAACATCGGCTGCGGCCGATGAGCCGAACACCAGGCGCAATCCCGTTGCCTTGCGTTCTCTCACCTGCGGTTCGCACTAGAATCGAACCACATGCATCGAACGGAGAAAGTTTCATGACGGCACCGTCAAACGCACGTGTCAGTGCAGGAGACCTCTCTGTGCCTCGTCATCATCAGTTGATTGTCTCGCTGTTCGGACTTTATGCTCGCCAGCACGGTGGAGCGCTGCCGGTGGCCACGATCATCACGTTGATGCAGGATGTGGGAGTTGAATCAGCCGGAACTCGCTCCTCGATATCTCGGTTGAAAAAACGGGGAGTCATCGAGAGCATTCAGGTGCGAGGCCGAAGCGGGTACTCGTTGGCTGAATCGGTATTGACCACTTTCGCCGAAGGCGATGAGCGCATCTTCCATCCGCGCCGGGCCACGGCCCAAGACCGCTGGCTGCTGGCGACGTTTACCGTGCCCGAAACCCAGCGGAATATTCGGCATAAAATCCGCTCTTCGCTGGTGCGGATGGGCTTCGGTTCGGTGGTTCCAGGACTATGGATTGCCCCAGAACATGCCAAGGACGCGGCATTGGCCTATTTCTCCCGGCACGGCTTGAATGAGTATTTCGAGTTTTTCCTTGCCGAGCACATCGGCGGTGCGCAAATTCAGAAGAATCTTGATTCGTGGTGGGATCTGGACTCACTCGATCAGCTTTATTCTGAATTTTTGAACGAAAATCGCGGCAGGTTGGAAAGCTGGCGGCAACGCGTCGGCAGCGGGGACAGCAATGAGCTTGAGGCTCGGGCATTCGCAGATCATTTGATTCTGCTGACCCAGTGGCGCCGGCTCCCCTATTCCGACCCCGGGCTGCCGGCAGAACTGCTCCCAGATGGATGGAATGCGTTAAAGGCCGAGGATCTATTCCACGACCTGCACACTCTCTTGGCGCCAATGGCGGCCCGCCATGCCCAACGTGTGATCGGTGCGGAAGACTGATACAACCCGTATAAATTAACCGAGCTCCCCACGCAAGCAAAGGACCACGAAATCACCCGGTGATTTCGTGGTCCTTTGCTGTTTCTAGTGCCTAGTTGCGATCCTGAATCACCGCGACGCCCTGAATTTCGATCAGCGCTTCCTTCTGCCACAGGCGCGTGACACCAACTCCGGCCATGGCCGGGTACTCGGTGCCAGCCATTTCACGCCACAGTCGGCCAATTTCGCGGCCATTGGCCATGTAGTCATCAACGTCGGTGAGGTAAATGGTGACGCTTACCAGGTCCTCCGGGTGCCCGCCCGCTTCAACCAGAGTGGTCAGCACGTTGGAGAACACCTGCTTGAACTGCTCGACAATTCCGCCGGGAACGATATTCATATCCTTGTCCAGGGCAGTCTGTCCGCCAAGGTAGACCGTGTCTCCGGCTTTCATTCCATGGGCATAGCCAGAGGGCTTCGCCATGGAAGCCGGGTTGATCGTCTCATTGCGGTGAAGCTTGGTTTCAGTCATGTCCTGCTCCTGTTCCGGGCCAATCAAATTTGCCCCATTTGGCTCTAGCGCCATCTTTGTGATGCGTGCTACATTGAGCTTACGTGACGGCAGTAAAAAAGTCGACACATAGATTCAGTGCCGAACGACCAAGGGGAACACACTAATGAAACTCGCAACGATTCAAGCTGGAGGGAAGTCCCTGGCCGCGATCCAGGTTGCTCAGGGCTACCTCCCGCTTCCAGCCAGCAATCTCAGCGAGCTTTTGAAAGAAGAGGCTTGGTTCACCACCGCCTCCCGGATACTTGAAAATCACGGCGAGGACTCACTGATCCCAACCGACGAAGTTCAGCTGCTTAACCCGGTTCCCGCGCCCTCCAAGGTGATCTGCTGTGGCCTGAACTACGCGGATCACATCTTGGAGATGGGACGCGAACTTCCTCAATACCCCACCTTGTTCGCCAAGTTCGCCGACACCCTCACCGGCCCGGATTCGGAAATCATCAGCACCGTCTCAAGCGACGTTGATTGGGAAGCCGAACTTGCGGTAGTGATCGGAGCCGAGATCTCCAACGCCTCCGAAGAAGAAGCCACAGCCGCCATTGCCGGCTACACCGTGGCCAACGATATTTCGATGCGCGATTGGCAGCGCCGCACACTGCAATGGTTCCAAGGCAAAGCCTTCGACGGCACGACGCCGCTGGGCCCGGTGCTCGCCACTGCCGAAGAAATCGACCCGGAGATGGGCGTAGAGGTCATTTGCCGAATTAATGGCGAAGAAGTCCAACGCGGCAACACCTCAACTTTTGTCTACTCAGCGGCCCGGCTCATCGCCTACATCTCCGAATTCACCACGTTGCGTCCCGGCGACATCGTGCTGACCGGGACGCCTGGCGGAGTCGGCATGGGCATGAATCCACCACGCTTCCTCTGCGACGGAGACGAGCTCCAAACAGAAATTCCAGGAATCGGAACCCTAATAAACCGCTTCCGGCTACGCGTGGACGTTCCGGCGGCAACACATTAATAGCCAACTATCAAGCATCATTCATTTCGAAGGAGAACACCATGACTGAAGCACCAATGACCTACCGCACCGAAGGCGACAATTCGATCTACGCCTCCGAAAATGGCCAGGTCGTCCCTGTGGTCACCCGCGCCGGATCGGAAGACACCAATACCGCGCAGTCCGGGGATTGCATCCGCGTTTCGGGTGTGAGCATCCAGCACACGCCCGCCACGAAGATCTGGTTCGGTCAGGTCTCCAATGTGCCTGGCTACCGCTCCTTGCCTCATCATCACGGCGAAGCTGAAACTGGCGGCTACGTGTTGCGCGGCCATGGCCGGATCTACTTCGGCGAAAACTATGAACAGTACGCAGATATGAAGGCCGGAGACTGGGTCTTCGTCCCGCCCTTCATGCCGCATGTGGAAGCGAATATGTCGGTAACCGAGGAGCTGGTGTGGCTCACCGCGCGTACCCCGGAAAACATCGTGGTGAACTTGCCCGATGTTTCCGACGACTCGCTGGAAGGATACCGCCGAGCATGAACACCACCGCACTTTCCGCGCAAGTATTCCTCGACGCCATCGAACTCACCCAGTGCGAGGCCGAAGTCTTCGACCAGGCGTTCACCGCGGTTCCGCAGTACGTTCCATGGCCCAAGGCCTACGGCGGAGACATGGTTGCCCAAGGCGCGTTGTCCCTGATGAAATCGGTGGACACCGATCGTTCCCTGCACTCGATGCACTCGTACTTCTTGCGCCCAGTGGATATGCACCAGGCGGTGCGCTACGAGGTGGAGCATTTGCGCGATGGACGCGGATATTCCACCCGTCAAGTACGTGCGTTCCAGAATGGCAAACCCGTCTTTGCGGCGTTGGGCTCTTTCCACGTCCCCGAAGACGGTGCCGAATATTCCCAGGACGCTCCGGGCGAATCGCTGGATCTAGATCCGGAAACGCTGGCAAGCGCTGCCGACGTCCTGCAGGGAGTCGAAAGCGATGCCGCCAAGTACTGGGCCGGCGGACGGAGCTTCGATATGCGCCACGTGCCCGAGCCAATCTATCTACCCGGTGAGCGTGAAAAAACCGCCAAGCAGGCCGTATGGATCCGCGCGTTCTCGCCCCTTCCGGATGACGCCATCATCCAGAAGTCGGCCCTGGCCTACGTCTGCGACTACACCATCTTGGAGCCGATCATGCGCAGCCTCGGGCTGAGCTGGGCAGACCAGGGTCTGGTGACGGCCAGCCTGGATCACTCCATGTGGTTCCACCGGGAAGGCCGCATGGACGATTGGGTGCTGTATGCCCAAGAAGCCGTGTCCAGCCAAAATAACCGCGGTCTGGCCCTTGGGCGTTTTTACACCCGCGAAGGAAAGCTCTTGGCCACCGTCGCCCAAGAAGGGATGATCCGCCCCGCGCGGACCACCACTGACTAGGACATCCGAACGAATCACCAAACGGAGTTGCCTTATGGAACTATCACCCTCAGCTCATGAAGATACCTTCACCCGAGACCACCTCCCTCCACGGGAGCTGTGGCCGACAATGGAATTCACCTTGCCCGAGCTGCAATACCCGGAACGGATGAATGCCGCGCAGGTCCTGATCGACCAGACCGTGGCGGATTTCGGCGCGGATCGCACCGCGCTGCTGGCTCCGGATGGCACCAGTCTTTCCTACGGCAAGTTGCAACGCCAGGCCAATCAGGTTGCCCAGGTGCTGGTCGAGGACTATGGCCTGCGTCCCGGAAACCGGGTGATGCTGCGCGGGCCGAATAATTCCTGGCTCGTCGCCTCCTGGCTTGGCGTGCTCAAGGCCGGCGGAGTAGTGGTCACCACGATGGCGGCGCTGCGTGCCGCGGAGATCAGCAAGTTGGCCGAGCTGACGCGCCCGTTGCTGCTCATCACCGATCACCGTTTCGCCGACGACGCGCGGCAGGCTAGCAACGGCGGGTATCCGGTCCTCAGCTACGGCGGCGCGGGCAACGATGACCTGGTCAAGCTGGCCGAGCGCAAATCAGGTGATTTTACTGCGGTGGATACGGCCGCCGACGATGTGGCATTGCTTGGACCGACCTCGGGCACCACCGGCGTTCCCAAGATCACCATGCATTTCCACCGCGATGTGCTGGCCAACGCGGACACCTTTGCCCGCTACATCCTCCAACCCACCCAGGATGACGTCTTTGCGGGGTCTCCCCCATTGGCATTCACCTTCGGCCTCGGTGGCCTGGTCGTATTCCCTTTCCGCTTCGGTGCCAGCTCGCTGCTGACCGAACGAGCCACACCGGTGGAGCTGGCCGAGTATTCCCATCAAGCCGGTGCGACCATCTTGTTCACCGCTCCCACCGCATATCGCGCGATCCTCAAAAACGGCAAAGAGGACCTGCTCAAGCCGCTGCGCGTCGCGGTTTCCGCCGGGGAACATCTGCCGGCAGAAACCTGGCATCAGGTCAAGGACGCCACGGGGCTGGAATTGGTCAATGGCATTGGCGCGACCGAGCTGCTGCACGTCTTCGTTTCCGCAGCGGGTCAGGACATCAGACCCGGCGCCACCGGCAAAGCGATTCCTGGCTTCCGAGCAACGGTCCTGGACGAAGCTGGCAACGAAGCCGCTCCGAACGAGCCAGGCCGGTTGGCGGTCATCGGGCCTACCGGATGCCGCTATCTCGATGACGAGAGGCAGCATAACTACATCTGCAACGGCTGGAATATCACCGGAGACATCTTCTACAAAGACGAAGATGGCTACTTTGTGTATCAAGCGCGCAGCGACAACATGATCGTCTCCTCCGGCTACAACATCGGTGGACCGGAGGTCGAACAGGCCCTCGACCAGCACCCGGACGTGCTGGAGAACGCCGTGATCGCCCGCCCGGATCCAAACCGCGGATCGATCGTTTGCGCCTTCGTGGTCCTCGTCGAAGGTGCCGAGGCCAGCGATGCGAAGGTCAAGGAATTGCAAGACTTCGTCAAAGCCACGATCGCACCTTACAAGTACCCGCGCGAGGTCCGTTTTGTTACGGAGCTGCCGCGCAATCCCAGCGGCAAGCTGCAGCATTTCAAGCTCCGTGAAGCGGCCAACGGATCACCGGTCGCTTAACCCCCTAATAACTTATCTGGGCCTTGCCGGCCCCCGCTCCCCTCTTTGGGGTTGTTGAAAGGACACATCATGAAAATTGCAGTTATCGGCGGAGGCCCGGGCGGACTCTACTTTGCGGCCCTGATGAAGCAGCTCGATTCGAACCACCAGGTCACCGTGTGGGAACGAAACGCAGCATCGGATACCTTCGGATTCGGCGTGGTGTTTTCCGACGAAACCCTGGGCGGCATCGGCAACGCCGACCCGGTGGTGGCCGAGTACATGTCACGGCGCTTCGCCCGCTGGAGCGATATCGACATCCACTTCCGCGACCAGATGCATACCGTAGGCGGGCAGGGCTTTGCCGCCATGAGCCGCAAGGAACTTCTCGAACTGCTGCAGCGTCGCAGCATCGAGCTGGGTGTGGATGTGCGCTTCTCCACCATGGCTCCGGACGTGGAGCAGCTATCTGCCGAATACGATCTGGTGCTGGCCGCCGACGGGCTGAACTCCGCGGTGCGCACCAAGTACGCCCAGTCCTTCAAGCCTTCGCTGGATCCGCGCACCTCCAAGTACATGTGGCTGGGCACCGACCAGGTGTTCGAGGCCTTCAAGTTCTTCGTCAAGGAAACCGCCGCCGGTACCATGCAGATCCACGGCTACCCGTACTCCGATGAGGGCTCCACCTTCATCGTGGAGATGCACGAGGATGTCTGGCGCGCAGCCGGGTTCGACGAGACCGAGAACGAGGTTTTCGCCCCCGGTGTGAGCGATCAGAAGGCGGTGGACAAGGTCACCGAAATCTTCGCCGACGAACTGGCCGGCTACAAGGTGCTGACCAACAACTCGAAATGGATCAACTTCACCACGGTGCGCAACGAGAACTGGCGCCACGAGAACATCGTACTGCTCGGCGACTCCGCGCATACCGCCCATTTCTCCATCGGCTCGGGAACCAAGCTCGCCATGGAGGATGCCCTGGCCCTGGCAGCCTGCCTGCACGAGCACGCGGACGTGGATCGCGCCTTGGCCGCCTATGAGACCGAACGCCGCCCGGTGGTGGAATCCACCCAGCGCGCCGCCCAGGCCTCGCTGGAGTGGTTCGAGAATATCGGCCAGTACAAGGACCAGGACCCGGTGCAGTTCTGCTTCAACCTGCTCACCCGATCCCGGCGCATCACCGCCGAAAACCTGAAGCTGCGCGATCCCGGATTCGCGCAGACCGTTGAGGCGAACTTCGCCAGGCTCAACGGGCAGCAGCACAGCGCCCCGGCTATGTTCCAGCCCTACACCCTAGGCGGCATCGAACTGGCCAACCGAGTGGTGGTCTCCTCGATGGACATGTACTCGGCCTCCGAGGGCGTCCCCGGGGAGTTCCACTTGGTGCATCTGGGTTCAAAGGCCCAGGGCGGCGCAGGGCTGGTGATGACCGAGATGGTCTGCGTTTCCGACATCGGGCGCATCACCCCGGGCTGCACCGGGCTGTACAGCGATGAACAGGCCACCGCTTGGAAGCGCATCACCGAATATGTGCATTCCAACTCGCAGGCGAAGATCGGTGCGCAGATCGGGCACTCGGGCCGCAAGGGCTCGACGAAGCTGATGTGGGAAGGCATCGACCAGCCGCTGGAAGAAGGCAACTGGGAGGTGCTGGCTCCAAGCGCGCTGCCCTACGGGGAAGGCTGCCATGTCCCCGTGGCAATGGACCGCACCCAAATGGATGAGGTCCGCCAGCAGTTCGTCGACGCCGCCCGCCGCGCCGACGCCGCCGGATTCGACGCGCTGGAAGTGCATATGGCCCACGGCTACCTGCTTTCCTCCTTCCTTTCCCCGCTGTCGAACCAGCGCACCGATGAATACGGCGGCAGCTTCGCCAACCGGCTGCGCTTCCCGCTGGAGGTACTCGACGCGGTGCGCGAGATCTGGCCGGCCGACAAGGCCTTGGGCGTACGTGTCTCGGCCACCGATTGGGCCGAGGGTGGGAACACCGATGATGATGCGGTGCTGATCTCCCAAGCCTTCATCGAGCACGGCGCCCAGTTCATCGATGTGTCTTCCGGACAGGTCGTCAAGAGCGAAAAGCCCGCCTTCGGGCGCAGCTACCAGACCCCGTTTGCGGACAAGATCCGCAACCGAGTCGCCGCCGCGGCCGGGGTGGCCGTGATCGCCGTCGGCGCGGTATCCACCTGGGATGACGCGAACTCTATCCTGTTGGCCGGCCGTGCGGATCTGATAGCGCTGGGCCGCACCCACCTGTACAACCCGCAGTGGACGCTGCAGGCCGCGGCCGAGCAGGACTACGCCGGTGCCGCGGCTCTCTGGCCGAAGCAGTACAAGGCCGGGCGCCGCAAGCCGCCAAGCGCGCGCACCGATGCGGTACGCCCTCGCCTGTCCCTGCTGCCGCAGAATCAGGAAGAGGATCTGACCCATGTGCGCTGGACCCCGGATGCAAATGCCTCGGCCCTGACAGCCAGCCACTAGGCGGCAATTAGCCAAGCAATGCCGCACTTGCCGGGTTCGCCGAACGACATCGTTCTGCGAACCCGGCAATTTCCTGCCTTAAAATCCGGCCCGGGACAGGGCCCAAGCTAGAAAATTCCCCAATCAACCGCAGAGGACTGTGCGCAACCGGCCCGAAGTGGCGTCCATTGGGCTGATTATTGGGCTGTGCATTGTTCAATCGTCCCGCCGCACGGACCCGCGGAAAACCGTGCAGTTCACCTCCCGCAGATATGTATGTTAACGACAACCACGAGGTTAAAAATGAGCTCCTCATTAGCCCAGATTTTTCATGGAGACTCTCAAGCCCACCGGATCGGTATCACGCCGGACTTCCGGTGGGTTTCCTGAATT
>NZ_PCPU01000013.1:0-87336 GCF_002975455.1 Arthrobacter sp. MYb224
CTTTATTTTCGCAGTTCAGGATCACTTTTTCTTTGTTAATGACGCTTAATTACTGGCCTCTCGATGAAATACCTGGGTTAGAGCGCATCAAAAATCACGAAGCAGGGCTTTCGCGCCAATTAAGTGCCAAACAGCTAAGTATGATTGCACTGGGCGGGGCCATCGGCACCGGTCTGTTCCTAGGCAGCAAGTTCGCAATTTCCTTTGCCGGACCCAGCGTCATCATCAGCTACGCCATCGGCGGATTTATCGCGGTACTGCTGATGGGCGCACTCGCCGAAATGACGGTGGCGCACTCGACTACAGGTTCATTTGGCGCCTTCGCGGAGCACTACATCAATCCTTTCACCGGATTCATGCTCAAGTACCTGTACTGGTCGTGCATTGTTCTGGCGGTCGGCACCGAAATCACTGCGGTGGGCGACTACATGCAAATGTGGTTCCCCGAGGTGCCGCCGATCATTTGGGTTGTCGGGCTGTCGGTGCTGCTCATCGGGGTCAATATGTTTAACGTCAAAGCCTTTGGGACCTTGGAATATTGGTTCTCGGCCGTCAAAGTGTTTGCGATCGTGGCGTTCATCTTGCTGGCGGCCATATTGGTATTCGGCAAAACCGATCCTTCCTATGGATTGGGCAACTACACCGCCGGCGAGGGATTCTTCATGGGCGGAATCCAAGGCGTATGGTTTGCGGTCGTGCTCTCGATCTTCTCCTATTTGAGCATCGAGATGATTGCGGTCGCCGCGGGCGAGGCCAAAGAGCCGGAATCGGCGGTCAAGAAGGCCTTCAAAGTTACCCTGCTGCGCTTATTTCTGTTCTATCTCCTGACCTTGTCGCTGATCTTGGCAATTGCACCGGTGGACGAGATCCTCCAAGGCGACAGCCCATTCGTCACGGTCATGCAGGTCATTGGCATTCCGTTTGCCGACTCGCTGCTGAATTTCGTGGTGATCGTGGCGGCCTTGTCAGCGATGAATTCCCAGCTATACATCTCCACGCGCATGATGTTCTCCCTCGCCCGCGCCCGGCAGGCTCCGGTTGCCCTGGGCCGTCTGCGCAAGAATGGTGCACCGGTTAATGCCTTGTTGCTCTCGGCCGCTGGAATCGCGGTGGCGACTATCATCTACGCGACGAACCCGGAGAAGGGTTTTACCCTCATGATGGCCCTGTCGATGTTCGGGGCTATGGCCACCTGGTTGCTGATCTTCCTGACTCACCTGTTCTTCCGTCGCCAGCATGCCCGCACCGGGGAACCGCTGAAGTACAAGCTTTTCTTCTACCCCCTCGGGTCGGTCCTGGGAGTCCTGCTCATGCTGGCGCTTTTGGTCACTACGCTCTTTATCGAAGAATTTAGACTCACCTTAATCTTCGGGATTCCCTTCGCGGCCGTGGTGGCCGGGTTCTACTTCCTCATGCGCAAACGCATGCGGGCCGCTCAAGAAGCCGATGCATCCCATGAGGCAGCCGAAGATGAGCCAGATTCCCTCACCTCGGTAGGAGTGGGCTGACCGAACTCACCGATGAGCTGCCCGGTCCCCAGGGAATGAGTTCAAAGGCGTGGCGTGCGCAGGATTTCTCAGCGCACGCCACGACTATTTTTAGCTCCGCGTGGATACTTCTTGGGACGCCATCCGGAATTTTCGCACCGCCGGAGCACCTTTCGCTCATTGGCGATAGGCAGCAGGTTCGGGTCTTAGGCCGGATGCCGAGCTCTCAGCGCTCAGCAGATTGGAGGCTCCATTTGGGTGGAAGCGGTCGAGGCGGCTGCCGCTCACCGGATACCTGAAGCGCGCCTCTAGTGCCCCTTGAACGCCTCGGCCAGCCACCAGGCCCCGCCATCCGAGGCGATCTTCGCATCGATGACCAATGGTCCCGATGGGTCCGAATCCAGCCAGCGCTTCACCTCCTGTAGATCTTGCACCGTGCGCACCGTAATGCCCGAGGCGCCGAAGCCGCGGCCCAGGGCCGCGAAGTCGGTGTCAGGGAAGACCACCGAGCTCATGTCCGGGGTTTGCCCCGACTCAGCGAAGTGGTGCACCTCGGCACCATAAGCGGCATCGTTGTAGACGATGCAGACCAGCGGCATTTTCAGCCGCACCGCGGTGTCCAGTTCGGCGATGGCCATATGGAATCCGCCGTCCCCGGTGCCCAGCACCGGCAGCCGATCGGGCCGTGCCAGCCCGGCGCCGATCGCCGTATACAGGCCAAGGCCGATGGACTGGAACGCCTGGGTAAAGCAGAAGCCATGCTCATCGGGCACCGAGAGGTACTGGCTCGGGTAGCCCATGAAGTTCCCCGAGTCGACGCTGACCACGCGCCGCTCGGGCAGGAGCTCATCCAGCGCCTTACTCAGTGTCCGCGGATCGATTGCCGACTCCGTGGAGAGATCCTCGAACTCGACCTGCTGCCAGTGGATCCGTTCGGTCAGGCGCTTGCTGATCTCGGGGGTGCGATAGCCAACACAGGCGGAGACCTTCTCGCGGCGCAGCAGCTCCAGCACGTCGCGGGCGCATTCGGCGGAGTCCCCAACCACTCCCAGGTCGATCGGGCGGTTGGCGCCCAAGGCCGGTTCATCCAGATCCACTTGGACGACCTTGGTTCGAGCGCCAATCAAATGGCCATGGCGCATGGTCCACATATTCAGGGCGCAGCCGAACCCGACGATCAGATCCGCGTCCGAGATCAGCTCGGCGGCCAGCGGCGAGGAGAAGCCGCCGGATATTCCGAGATTGAATTCATCCTCGTTGAACAAACCCTTGGCGACGGCCGAGGTAGCCACCAGTGCGCCGGTGTGGCGGGCCAGAGAACGTATTTCCTCCTTGGCGCCGCGTCCTCCGCGTCCTGCGACGAAAACCGGGCGGCTGGCGTTCTCGATCAGCACCGCCAGCGCACGGATCGAATCCCGGGAAGGACGCACCGGTTCACGGGGTATCACCTCGATCTCCTGGGTCGTTTCCGGGGCAGGCAGCACCTGGATATTCAACGGCAGATTCAGTACCACGGTGCGCCGGTCGTTGATCGCCGTGCGGTAGGCCCGGACGGTATCGGCCACGGCGCTTTGCGCACTGTGCACACGTTCGGAAACCGCGTAAACGGACGTGGCGAAAGCTTCCTGGTCCATGGCGAAATTCGAGTACACGGCGCTGGGTGCTGCCTCCGCGGCGAGGACGAGCAGCGGGGTGCGTGATTTGGCGGCCTCGCCAATTCCGGTGGCTGCGTTGGTCAACCCGCACCCCTGGTGCACGGAGACCACGCCCACCTTGCCGCTGGTGCGTGAATAGGCATCGGCCATCGTGGCCGCGCCGCCTTCGTGGCGTGCTTGGGTATAGGGCACTCCGTACTCGATCAGCGCGTTGGTGACGGCAAAGTTCCCGCTGCCCACCACGCCGAAAGCATGTCCGATACCGAGGTCCGCGAGGGTCTTGCCAACGAGTTCTGCGACGTTCATCAGGAATTCCTTAGAGGCTTGTAGTTTGTCGCTGACGGCCTGGGCGTACCTGGCCGCCAGCGGTTCCGGGCAACAGCCCACGCGAGCAGCGCTGGCCTTACCCATATGGAATCGGACAAGCTAGTCGGCGGCGGCCGCTAGCTCAGTGCGAGAACCCGCGCGGGCGCCCCGGTGCCTCCAACGATCGGCAGCGGGGCGACCACGAGCAGCGCTCCGAAGACCGGCAGCTTATCGAGGTTCTTCAGCGAAGTGATGCCGTACTTGTCATGGCCGAGCAAGAAGTTGTGCATCGGGAAAGGCGGATCGAGCAAGGCAGCGTTGCCCGCGTCGATGCCCACGGTTTCCACGCCCACCCCGGAGATCACCAGCTCCTGGGCTATGTATTGGGCGCATTCGGCGGTGAATCCCGGGGTATGCGAACCCTGCTCATCGGTGTTCAGGAACGCTGCACTGTCTTCTCCGTATTGGTCCCATCCGGTGCGGAAGAGCAGCCATGAATTGGGCGGGAACTCGCCATGTTGAGCCTGCCAGGCTTTCAGATCATCAACTGTGATCAGGTAATCCGGACTCTCGGCGGTCTCGGCGCTGAAGTCCAGGACCACCGCCGGCCCGACCAGTCGCTGCGGATCGATCTGTGACACGTCCTTGCCGTCCCGCCCCGAAATCCAATGGATCGGGGCGTCGATGTGCGTGCCGATATGCTCTCCGGTATGGATGTTATGGTGCTTCCAGAATGGGCCGGGTTCGTCATATGCGGAAACTTCCTCGATGCTGAAGTCTATTAAGTTGGAGAAGGGTTCCGGCAGCACAAGGGTCGGTGTATTGACGGAGAGCGGCGCCGTCAGGTCGTGAACAGTCACAGTTCCACTGGCGAGTGAAGACAGAACGTGGGCTAGCTGGGTCATGAGAACTCCGATAACTGGCGAAAACTTGACTGGGCATTGAACATGTATGACGGCCGTCATAGCCATTGGACGACTTCAACCTACCACCGAATCCATGCTCCGAGAAGAGCTATGCGCATCAGGCGCGCACCAATTCCCGCCCGCGCTTCGCGGCACCGACCGGGCAAAGCCCTGCATTGGGCCAACCCCTTACTGCCGCCCACCACTTGCCTGGGCGTCGACAATGGTCTGCCGAATTTCCGCAGGCCAGGGCCCGGATCCCGATGACCCTTCAGGCACGCAGACGGTAATGACCTTGCCTTCGGCAGCAACTGCCAGACCGTTGCCCTCGAACGGGTGACCCCACACCCTAAAGGCAAAGTGCATGGAGCTGGTCCCCAATCTGTCGATGCGGATCGCCGCCGTTGCAGACTGCCCGAAATACAGCTTGGACTTGAAATCTATTTCCTGCCTGACCCGCGGTGAAATGGGAAAATAACCCTTCAGGCCGAGCTCTCTAAAGAGCTTCGACTCGGCGGCTTCAACGAAGCGCATGATCACCGAATTGTGCTGATGACCTGCAGCGTCCGTGTCAACCCATTCGACAGTTCGTTCCAGCGAGCTTCCGGCGAGCGCAGCCCCGAGGAACTCGGACACCTCGGCCGCAACGGCTTCAGGCGCACCAGTCATTGGTTCCCGTCCATGGAAAGTCATGTTCACCTTTCTTTTATAGAACTATTGTAACGCACGTCACTTTAAGGCAATAATACTGGCTAGGCCCATTCGGGCGCTAACGACCACCCCTACGCCAGGAGAACGGTATGGCCTCACCCACCGCAGTAACCGAATGGAACATCCCAAAACGCACCACGGGATTGGTGCTCTTTGCCTGTTGGCTGGCAATTCTGGCCGAAGGCTACGACGTCGGCGTGCTCGGTGCGGTCCTCCCGGCCCTCGCCGAGTACAAAGAATGGTCGCTCACCCCTCTCGAACTGGGCGGCCTCGGCGCCTACGCGCTGGTCGGCATGCTGTTTGGCGCCCTGTTTATCGGGACCCTAAGCGACGTTATCGGCCGCAAGCGGATGCTACTGCTCGCCATGGTGATCTTCACTATCACCCAAGCAGGTGCGGCATTTGCCCCCACACCTGAAATCTTCGGACTGTTCCGGTTCCTCGGCGGCCTGGGAATGGGCGGGATCATACCGGTGGCAGCGGCCCTGACCATCGAATATTCCGCGCCTCGAAAACGATCGCTGAACTACGGCATCATGTATTCGGGATACTCCTTGGGAATTGTTGCCGCTGCTCTGGTTGCCATGGCGCTCCTTCCGGTACTTGGCTGGCGTTGGGTTGTAGCTGTCGGCGCATTGCCGGTTGTGCTGCTGCCGATTATCGCCTGGATTCTCCCTGAATCCTTGGAGTACTTGGTGTCCAAGGGACGCCTGGCCGAAGCCAAGGCACTGGCCTCGAAGCTCAAGGTGCCCAATTACCAGCCGGTCGCTCCGGCTCAGCCAGGCAGAAAGATTCCTTGGCGAGAAGTCATGTCGGCGATGTTCTCTGGTAAATACCTGCGTTCCACGGTCTTTTTCTGGATTTCACTGTTTTGCGGCATGGTGCTGGTCTATGGCCTGAACACTTGGCTGCCGCAAATCATGCGCAAAGCTGGCTACGACCTCGGGTCCTCGCTGACTTTCTTGTTGGTCTTCTCCTTGGCCTCGGCCGTCGGCGGATTGATCCTCGGATATCTGGCTGATAAATACGGCCAGAAGACCATCCTGGTGATCTTCTATCTGCTGGGGGCTGGTGGAATCTTGCTGCTGATGTTTCCGAACACCATGTTTATCAACCTGTGCTTTGTCGCCTTCGCCGGTATTGGTTCGATCTCCACCTCGTTGGTGCTCACCGGCTACATTGCCGACTACTATCCGGCGGCCCAACGCGGCACCGCCACCGGCTGGGCGTTGTCTTTCGCCCGCATTGGTGCAATATCGGGTCCCATCATCGGTGGCTGGATCGCGGCAACGGGGATTAGCTTCGAATTCAATTTTGTCTTCTTCGCAATCGTTGGAGTCGTAGCGGCGATTGCGGTGTCCCTGATACCACCGCGAATCGTGGAGAACCGGTCCCCAAATACCGCCGTCGAACGCGAGCTAGCAGTGGACTAATCCGCAGGAATTTACCCCCGTATTTTTGCAGGCACGGCTTCGGATCACGCATTCTCGCGTGGGCCGAGGCCGTGTTCGCTTGCGTGCAAGAAGGAAAAACCTTCTACCGCGACTTGCCCATGCACTCGGCTGAGCAGCAGCCGATGCAAGCACCGCTGCCCGGGTCGATTCCAGGTTCTGCACCGCCGTGCCATGATCTCCGGAACCGAAGCGACCGATCGCAGTTCGTACCTGGTGGCGCAAATTGATCAAGGCACATTCCCCAATTCCTATCGGCGAGGTTCGATAGGCGGCCGCAGTATTGGCGCAGTTCATGCCGCGAATGCACTCATCGGCGCCGCTGGTTCGCTTCAGTGCCATTGCGTTTGACGCTCCGGAGTTCACCGCACATCGCGGATGAAACTCCGCCGTTGCTGAAACGGAAACTCCACCGATCCAGCCTAGCTCCGCAGAATTCAGGACCTGCAGTTCGCGCACCTCGCCATTGACCGCTGGATCCACCTTGGTGGATTGCGCTCTGGGCGACTTCCGAATCGCCCATAAAAAACACAAAAATCATCGAATGGGCCGGCGATGTGCGCAGGTAATTTGAGCTTGCCGCGCCCGGCGTTCCCCATGTTCTTTGGATGGGATCTCGTCTCACGAGAATTCCGGGTTCGTCCCAAGCCTGAACCCCTCTTTGCTCCCGCGGTGATCGCTGCGCAAGCCAGCGAGCCACGGGAGCAAAGAGAATACCCAAAACCCCTACTGGATTGTCAGCCGGTGAACGTGAAACTGGTTTGCAGCTTACGGGCCGTCCGGTCCGGATTGAGCATCAGTACGCAGAAGATGCCAACGACGACCAGGTAGATTCCGATCATCCCGAACGAAGAGTTCATCCCCTGTGCCAGCAATGCAGCCATTTCAGCCGTATCCGCAACGCCCTTGGGGCTGGGCACGTACCCCGCCCGATCCATCAGACCACCCACCATGGCTGGAGCGATCACGCCGCCCACCGACGCCAGGCCCGTCAACGTGGCCATAATTGCCGCACGCTGCTTGGAACAGACGCTGAAGGCGATCGCAGTTGGTGCCAGCGGATAGATCATGGCCGTGCCGGCTCCCAAGGTCAACATGGCCACCGCGGCGTACCCCGAGAGGAATGGAAGAATCGAGAAGCACACGCCCGAGATCAGCAAGGTTGCCCCGAAAAGTGCACCGAGCGCCCAACGCACGGTAACCCCACGTTTCATCAGGTAGCGCGAGCCAAAGCCCAGAATCAACAGCGCGATGGCGCCGACGACCCAGGGGAATGTCGAGACGAGGCCAATCATTTCTGGAGACAGCGCCACCACAGAACCTAGATATTTCGGGGACCAAGTGGTCAGGAAACCTTGCGCCCAGAAGCATCCAGCACCAGCCAACACCGCGGCTACGAACATCCAAGATCCTAGAACGCGTCGGATTGGCACTATCTTCAGCAGATCCGACGAATCGGCAATACTGCCGGTACCGTTCGGCTCGAATTCCGCCACCGGCTCCGAGGGGTCCTCGGCCTTCTTCGGTGCCTCAGGTGCAATCGGCCGCGCATCCTGGGTCTTGTCCTGAGACCGCGCTTTGCCGTCTTTGGAATGGCTGAAGGGTCCATCGCGGCCGACAATGAGCCAGGCCACGCTCCAGAGCAATCCGACAAGTCCCAAGAAGCCGAAGGCCCAACGCCAGCCCAAGGCTGGGTGGGCAATAATCCAGGCCAGGGCAGGTGCAGCGAGAATCGGACCTAAGGTAGAGCCTGCGGCGATAATGCTGCTGGGCAGCCCGCGCTCTTTAGGCTTAAACCATCCGTGGGCATGCTGCAGTGAAATGGGCGTGGCGGGACCTTCGGCACCGCCCAAAAAGATACGTGTCACCAGCAGGACCGCGGCGCCTCCGCCAAAGAGCATGGGGAACTGCAGGACAGCCCACGCTATGCCCATGGTCAAGAGGATCCAACGCGTCGACACCTTACCGGCCAGGAAACCGACCGCTACGCCAACGATGGCAAAGAGGAAGAAGAACGCGCTGCCGATGAATCCGAACTGTCCGGCGGTCAATCCCAGTTCGCGCATCGCCGGGTCGGCCACCAGACCCAAAACAGCCTTGTCCGCAAAGTTGATTATTTGAAAGAGCACGAGCATGCCGGTGACAACCCACGCTCGTCGATTCATCTTGCCATTGCGAATGGCAGCACTCAAGGTGTGATCGGAGAGGTTCTGTGTAGCGCTCATACCAAGCTCCTCTTGGTTTCGGTGCCGGCAAGTTGCAACTTTACGCTTCCAATTTCAAAGACGTCGTTGTCTTCAGCAACGGATACGGTACCGGCGAAATCTTCACGTGCGGTATCTAGCATGGCTACCAGATCCGCGGCGCCTGGGGTGTTGGGAACAATGTGGTGCAGCACCAAGGAAGAAACGTTGGCCTTCTGCGCCACTTTGCCAACCTCGCTATATGGAGTATGCGACTCGCGCAGATGCACTTCGATCCCGTCTCGCGTGGGACCGTCCGGGAACGTAGCCAGAATCCCTGGCAGATCGATGACTTCATGCAGGAGCAGGTCGGCGCCTTGGGCGAGCTTCACGCAATTCTCGGAATACGCGGTATCACCCGAAACCACTACAGACCCATAGCGCGAGTCAATACGATAGGCGAAAGCGGGGAAGCACAAGCGATGGTCAACAAGGATTGCTGAAATGGTGACTAGCTCATCGCGGTAGATTTCGAATGGTTCCATCTCCGGGTGCCGGTTCTCCACGGCACAGGCCCGCACAGGTTCCGGGATCTGGATGTTGTGCGCCTGGATCCATTCATGGGGCTCATCTCGCCCTTCGTCAGCCATGCGGATGACCACGTCCGAGGCAAAGACCTTGTCCAGCAGGGCGTCCACGATTTCTTCCGTGCTTGTCATTTCACGGTCGGCCACGCGCGCGGCGATCTGCTCCTCATGCTTTCGGTCGAGGGCAGGCATGCGATTCGGCCGCCCGGGACCGTAAACCTGAATAGGACGGGTAAAGGACTCACCCGGAACTTGCCATCCGGTCACCAAGTACGCACCGAGATCGTAGATGTGATCAGAGTGGTGATGGGTCAACAACACGGCCCGCAACTCGCCCCAATCGGCGTGCGACCGGTAGTTGCGGATACTTCCCATTCCGCAATCGATGACATAGGTTGCCCCATCGACTCGAATCGCCGTGCTGGTCCCAGCACGGGAACTGGAGACTATAGGGCCGCCTCCGGTACCGAGCGTGTAAACGCTCATTCCTGTTCTCTGTTTGGTATTCACATTGATGCCTAACTCGTTGTGGGCAGCAAAGGGTCCCATCGACCGCGATGCGTGAATTGCGAGGGTGTGAAAGCGTTCGGCAGTGATGACCGAAGTGATAGAAATCATATACACCATATTTTGCGATCGCAAGACCTATTGCATATCCAATGTGATCTATGCCATGCTGAACGCGAGAGTTCGTTACCCCACAAAGGAGTCAAAATGGAGCAGCAGCAGGGTCAAGAAATCATCCTGGGCGACCTGCCCAAGGGCATTACCTTGGCAAGCGAGTCGATGGGCAACAAAACATGGAACGTCCTTGGCCACACGTACCTTTCCAAGGTTGAAAGCTCCAGCAGCTTTGCGTGGTTGTCTCTGGATCCTTCAGGAACCGGTGTCCCGCCACACGTTCACCCGACCCAGGATGAGCACCTCTACATCATGGAGGGCACCTACACCCTCTATCTAGACGGCGAATGGTTCAAGGCCGGTCCCGGCGACACCGTTCGCATGCCCATGGGTCTTCCGCACGCTTACTACATCAAAGATGAAAAACCGGCGAAATCGCTGTTCTGGGTCAGCCCCGCGGGACAACTCGCCACCCTCTTCGATGAGCTCCATGACTTGGCGGATCCCGAGGAAGTTGTACGCCGCTCGGCGCTGCGTGACGTCAATTTCCTGCCACCGGGATCGGTGCCCGGAGCAGACTAGAATCTATAGAAATTCCAGACGGCCGGCAGGAACATCCTGCTGGCCGTTTACCGGCGAAGGGAACGGCCCGTGACGCAAAACTCGCAAGATAGCCAAGTATTGAGTTACGGCGACCACCCCGATCAGCATCTCACCCTGGTGCACTCACGAGTTCAGCCTTCACGCGGCACCGCGGTTCTGGTCCATGGCGGCTACTGGAGGCAGCGGATCAATGCCGCGGTCATGCAGCCCATGCTCGAGGATCTATTGCAGGCGGGCTGGAACGTGGCCAACGTGGAATACCGGCGCGGCCCTGAGCATCCCTGGCCCACACCATCCGTGGATGTAGCTTTGGCGATCGAGCTGATCCGGAGCACACTTCGCCGCGAAGATCGCCCCGATCGCTTGGTCCTTATCGGGCATTCGGTGGGCGGGCAGCTGGTTCTGCTCAATGCCGATCGCGCCGATGCCGTAGTAGGACTTGCACCGGTCACCAATGCCATCAAGGTCTTTGAAGAAGACCTCGGTGATTCCGCGGCCAAAGAATATTTTGAACGTACACCCAGCGATGCGCCAACGACATACCGGCAGGCCTCACCTTGCCACCAGCCGTCCCCTGCGGTGCCCATGCTCCTGGTCCACGGTCAAGATGACGACCGTGTGCCATTGGAACATACACGGCAGTATATTCAATCACTGGGAGACAAAGCTCAGCAGACAGCCATGTTTCATCCGCACTTGGACCATTTCGAGGCCATTGATCCCAAGAAGCACCATTGGGACGCGGTCCGAAACTGGATGACCCGGGCGTCAGCCAATGCGCAGGCCGAGTAACTGATTGGCATACAGCTCCGCTTGCGGCGCCAGCAGCTCATGCAATGCCAGGAACGTGTTCTTGGCCTGCGGTGCTTTCCATCCTTCGGGCAGGTATTCGAAGGGAAGGTTCGGATCACGATACGGAAAATGCCGCCAACGGGTCAGCATTGGTACATAGAAAGCGAAAGCTTCTCGTTCAAGATCCATGCGCTGCTCATCGGATTCCACTGGCTTTGCCAGCTTTTCCTGCCAAGCCCCCAAGCGCCCTACGTACAGTTGCAAGAAGTCGGTGTACTGCTGGTCAAGCGCTTGGAGATCCCACCATTGCGCCACCCGATCTTGAATATCTTCCGGTGACATGTAGTCGGCACGGAAAAATTCAACATACCCCGATAATCCTCGTGCGTTCAGCCGTGCTTTGGCCTGCTCAAATGCCAATTGGGGCCCGACGGCGACACCGCTTGCAACCATTCCGAAACCCATGCTCGCCAACTCCGAACGCAGTTCGTAACGGCGATTCCGCTCGCTCTCGGGCACCGAAAATATGGCCAGGATCAGAGATTCATCGGAGCTGGAGCGAGACGGGGCGAAAATCCGCTGATCGTCCTTGCGGAAGCCATCGAGAATCTCGGCGGAAAGTTGATAATGCGAATCGCTGCCGGTGCGTTCATTGATGAGCACACCACGACTTTTTAAACGCGAAATCGTCGACCGGGACGCTTGGGACTTGATCCCCAACGCGCCGAACATCTCAACGATTGCAGATACCGGGAAGGAGCCGCTGGAGGGCTGTCCATACAAACCGTAGAGCGTCACCAGTAAGTTCTGGTGCTGCAATTTCATTCCCCCGATATCCACTGAAACGATGTCCTCCATTTTCTCCGCGGCCACGTTGACAGAGCTCAAGTTCTATCCTAAGCGGGCAGGTGCTGATTCGCGGGCAAGACGTTCGAGCACTCGGAAACCACGACCCGATGCTAACCATGTTTTTCCGAACATAGCTCGACCGATCGCGGTATCACGCCAGCGACTCGACCAGAGGACTGTTTTATACCGCTGCACATCAGCGTGAATGCCACAACGGAAAGTTCCAGTCCAATGAGCTATGTCTGCATATTGAGAACCGTTTTGTCGCACGATATCGGTGACGCTTCCACCCATAAATGACGCTCTCGATCAATGAGTGGGCACTAATTCGCTTCATCAGATCGGCCTGAACTGTGAAGAGCAATGATCCGGTTGATCCCAGTATTCGATTGGCGATCGCCCAGTGGCCCGAAAGCACTCCGCGCGGAGCAAGCAGCATGTTCTGCGCGGCTTCTCCCCCGACATCCCGTAGCACTCACACTTCGTCCATCCGAGCCGAATCGCTGCATAGCCGATCCCTCGCTGCGGATCGCGTAGAACGGCCAATCGCGCCGGCCAGGTCCGGGCACTCGGGCAACGGATGCTGCGCCTCGCACCACAAGCTCTTCCTGGGCTTACGCCAATTTCTGCTGGCAAGCCCGGAGGGGACTCCGAGTGTTTGGCGAACGCGCAACGCTCAACCAGGTCCTGTGCGGCAGCCGGCACCCGGTCTTCGAGAATCAGAAGTTCCTGGCCGACATGGAATCTTCCGGCAAGGACTTCGGATGCTTCCTCCCCGAGGAGTCCAAAGGCCATATGCGGCGTCCGGACCGGAAGAACGGGAAGCCATAATTCGGCCAGCCCGGGTCCGAACGCCACGGGGCGCGGACCAACGAGTGGTTGCCGGCGATGGCGCTGGGAGCTGGCCCAATTAGAAGACCGATGCCCCGCACAAACACTCCGTGGTCGCTACTGACCACGGAAGTTTGTGCGGGGCAGAGTTCCGGGACTAGCCATCTGGGCTCAGCTGCAAGCCCAGATCGCAGCGGGCGCATCCCGCGCGGCGGCGCAGACGCTCCGGCTCAGCCTTGCTTGAAGGCCGCGTCGAAGGACGTGGAGGACGCTGGAAAGTCCAGCTTCTTCAGCGCCGCCAGCGCCTCGGGCGCACCGTAGAGTCGGTCCATGCCGGCGTCCTCCCACTCGATCGAGATCGGGCCGGCATAGCCGATCGCCGCGAGCGCGCGGAAGGCGTCCTCCCACGGCACATCTCCGCGTCCGGCCGAGACGAAGTCCCAGCCGCGCCGCGGGTCGCCCCAGGGCAGGTGGGATCCGAGCCCGCCGTTGCGGCCGTTGCCCATGCGCATCCGGGTGTCCTTGCAATCCACGTGGTAGATCTTGTCCGCGAAGTCGGAGATGAACGCCACCGTGTCGATCCCCTGCCACACCATGTGGCTCGGATCCCAGTTCAGCCCGAATGCTTCACGGTGCCCGATCGCCTCCAGCGTCTTGACCGTGGACCAGTAGTCGTAGGCGATCTCCGAGGGGTGCACCTCATGGGCGAACCGCACCCCGCACTCATCGAAGACGTCCAGAATCGGGTTCCAGCGGTCCGCGAAGTCCTGGTAGCCGGCCTCGATGACCTCGCCCGGAACGGGCGGGAACATCGCGACGTACTGCCAGATCGAGGACCCGGTGAATCCGACGACGGTGTCCACGCCCAGGCGCTGGGCCAGCCGGGCGGTGTTCTTCATTTCCTCGGCCGCCCGCTGGCGGACGCCCTCCGGGTCGCCGTCGCCCCAGACCCGCTCACCGACGATCGCCTGGTGGCGGAAGTCGATCGGGTCATCACAGACCGCCTGGCCCTTCAGGTGGTTGGAGATGGCCCAGACCTTCAGGCCGTGGCGTTGCAGAATGCCGAGGCGCTCGGCGATGTAGTCGTCATCGTCCCAGCGCCAGGCGTCGAGGTGCTCTCCGGAGACGGCGATCTCCAGGCCGTCGTAGCCCCAGCCCGCGGCGAGGCGGGCCACCTCTTCCAGCGGCAGGTCGGCCCACTGGCCGGTGAACAGGGTGAAATCGCGTGCCATCCTTGTACTCCTTTGCTCGGTTCCTTCGTGCTGAGATGCGGTGCGGTGCGCTGGGCCTAGAGCGTCTGGGCCCAGGCGCTGGCGTTCTGCGCGCTGCGCTGGACGCCGTCGAGCACGCGCTGGACCTGGTGGCCGTCCGCGAATGAGGGCTCGGGTTGCCGGCCCTCGGCGACCGCCTCGACGAAGTCCTTGGCCTGGTGCACAAAACCGTGCTCGTAGCCGAGCGCGTGCCCGGTGGGCCACCACGCGGACATGTAGGGGTGCTCCGGCTCGGTGACCATGATATTCGTGAAGCCCTGGAGGGTATTCGGCGCGGTGGCATCGTAGAAGCCCAGCGAGTTGTAGTTCTCCAAATCGAAGGTGATCGCCCCCTTGGAGCCGGAGACCTCGATCCGCAGCGAGTTCTTGCGTCCGGTGGCCATGCGGGTGGCCTCGAAGATGCCGATCGCTCCGCCGTCGAACCGGCCGGTGAACATCGCGGCGTCATCCACGCTGACCTCCCCGCGCTGCGACTCCGCTCCGGGCAGCGGCCGCTCGTGGACGAAGGTTTCGAGAATGCCGCTGACGCCGGTGAGCTTCTGCCCGGTGATGAACTGGGAGAGGTCCACGGCGTGGGCCCCGAGGTCCCCGAGCGCGCCGCTGCCGGCGTGCTCCTTCTGCAGCCGCCAGGTCAGCGGGGCGTCGGCGTCGTGGAGCCAGTCCTGCAGATAGGAGGCGCGGACCTGGCGGACCTGGCCGATGGTGCCCGAGCCGACCAGTTGCCGCGCAAACGCCGCCGCGGGCACGCGGCGGTAGGTGAATCCAAGCATCGCCTGGACACTCTTGCCTGCGCTTTCGGCGGCCGCGGCCATCGCCTCGGCCTCTTCGAGCGTGTTGGCCAGCGGTTTCTCGCACAAGACGTGCTTTCCGGCGGCGAGCGCGGCGATCGCGATCTCGGCGTGCGAGTTGCCCGGGGTGACGATGTCCACCACGTCGATGTCCTCGCGCTCGATAGCCTCGCGCCAGTCGGTCGACGTCTCCGCCCAGCCCCACTTCGCGGCGGCGGCCTCGACGCCGGCGGCATTGCGGCCGACCAGCAGCGTCATCTCCGGTTGCATCGGCAGATCGTAGAATCGCGGCGCGACGCGCCACCCCTGCGAATGCGCGGCGCCCATGAAGCCGTGCCCGATCAGGGCGATTCTCAGGGCTGATTTTTGGTTGGGCATGTGTTTCCTCCTGCGAGGGGTAGACGTGGGGGCGCTGGCCGGGGCGGTCCGCCGGTGAACGGAGAACCGCCCCGATCCGTTGCCTGGGCCGGTTAAGAGCTGAACGCCGTCGGCAGGTACTGATCGACGTTGTCCACCGTGACCACCGGGGCGTTCAAGACGATGCGCTTCGGGACCTCGACCTCGACCAGATCGCTCATGGCCTTGTTCTGGGCGATCAGTCGGGCTAGGCGAACGCCGTCTGCGGCCTGAGTGGAGGGGTAGAGGACCGTGGCTTCGAGTACGGACTCCCCGCCCTTGATCAGCTCCATCGCGTTGGCGGAGCCGGCGCCGCCGACCATGAAGAACTCGTCGCGCCCGGCGCTGTCGATCGCGGCCAGCACGCCGTGGCCCTGATCGTCGTCGTGGTTCCAGAGCGCGTCGATCTTGGGGGCGGCGGAGAGCAGCTGCGAGGCCGCCTGTTCGCCGCCGGCTACCGTGAAGTCGGCCGGGACGCGGTTATCCACATTGAGGCCGCAGTCCTTCAAGGCGTCTTCGAAGCCCTTGCTGCGGTCCTGGGTCAGCGGCAGGGAGTCAATGCCCGGGATCTCGGCGACCACCGCGTCCGGCTTGTCCCCCAGGCGCTCGCAGATATAGTTTCCGGCGCTGCGGCCCATGCCGTAGTTGTCGCCAAGGATCGTGGTGCGGGCGGCGGCGGGGTTGGAGAACTCACGGTCCACGTTGACCACCGGAATACCGGCGTCCATGGCCTTGGTTGCGACGGCGGTCAGCGCCGTGCCATCGGTGGGCAGCAGCACAATCACGTCGACGCCGTCGTTGATGAACTGCTCAACCTGGCTGATCTGCAGGTTCGCATCGTTGGTGCCTTCGGCGACGCGCAGGTCCACGTCTTCCAACGCCTCGCCCTGCGCGATGGCGGCCGAGTTGATGGCGCCGAGCCAGCCGTGGTCGGCCGCCGGGCCTGAGAAGCCGATCACGACCTCCTCGCCCGCGGCCGAATTGCCTTCGATCGAGGCGTTGGAAGGCTGCGCGCTGCCGCCATCGGAGCCCGACGAGCAGCCGGTGACGAGCGCGCCAACCGCCAAGAGGGCACCGGTGGTGATGAGCATCTTCCGTCCGGAATGAACAGCAAACATGTCTATCTCCTCAATGAGTTAGGTACAACGCCGCCGTGTGCAGCCCGAATTATTCGGGCACCAGCCAGCGTGATTACAATCACAATAACAGAAGATCGGAGAAAATCGACGAACTTCTACCGATTGCCGACATAATGTGTTAGGTTCATCACATGCTGCAAGATGAAAAGCCCCGTCCTCTGCTCGAGGTGCACGGGCTCACCAAGCGATTCGGAGCCGTCCAAGCACTCAAGGGCGTCGACCTTTCCGTGCTCCCGGGCGAGGTCCACTGCGTCATGGGCCAGAACGGCGCCGGCAAGTCCACCCTGATCAAAACCCTGTCCGGGGTCCACCAACCCGACGAGGGCAAAATTTTCTGGGAAGGCCAGCAGATCAGCCTGCCCGGGCCCACCGCGGCCTTGGATCTGGGCATCGCCACGATGTACCAGGAACTCGACGTCGTCGACGGGCTGAGCATCGCCGAGAACATTTTCCTGGGCCACGAGCATGCGACCCGGGGCGTGCTGCACGTGAAAAGGGCCCACGCGACCGCCCGGTCGCTGCTGCAGCGCCTCGGACACGGCAACCTGTCGCCAGCGCGCGAGGTTGGCACGCTCTCCACCGCCAACAAGCAGATCGTCAGCATGGCCCGCGCCCTCTCCCGGGACACCAAGCTGATCATCATGGACGAGCCCAGCGCCATCCTCGATGCCGGCGAGGTCGCGAACCTCTTCCGCGTGGTCCGCGAGCTCACCGCCCAGGGCATCGCCGTCGTATACATCTCCCACCGGCTGGAGGAGATCCGCGAGATCGGGGACCGGATCTCGGTCATCAAGGACGGGCAAAGCACGGCGAACAACCTGCACGTCGCCCAGACCCCCAAGGCGGAACTCATCCGCCGGATGACCGGCCGCGATGTCGCAAACGTGTTCCCGGAGCGCCGGCCCCTCCCGCTCGATGCGCCCGTGGTGCTCGACGTAGCGGCCCTGGAGCTGGAGGGGCACTTCGCCAAACTCAGCTTCACGGTCCGCGCCGGCGAGATCCTCGGCATCGCCGGGCTGGTTGGTTCGCAGCGCTCGGAGATCGTCGAGACCATCTACGGCGCCCGCAAGGCAACCGCAGGCCAGGTCACGGTGAACGGCAAGAAGCTGGTTCCGGGATCGGTCAGCTCCGCCGTCGAGGCCGGGATCGGCTTATCCCCCGAAGAACGCAAAAGCCAGGGCCTGATCCTGGACGAGCCGATCTACAAGAACGTCACGCTGTCCACCTTCGAACGCTTCGCGCGCACCGGGCTGCTCGACGAAAACGCCGAGCGGCGAGCCGCGCGGGAGCAGATCGAGGCCCTGGAGCTGCGCCCTGCGGATCCGGAGCGGCCCGCCCGGACGCTCTCCGGCGGCAACCAGCAGAAGATCCTCCTGGCCCGCTGGCTGGTCCACGGGACCAAGGTCCTGCTGCTGGACGAGCCGACCCGCGGCGTGGACGTCGGCGCCCGCGCCGAGATCTACACGCTCATCCGGCGGTTGGCCGACGCCGGCACCGCCATCATCGTCATCTCCAGCGAGATCGAGGAAGTCCTCGGCCTCGCCGACAATGTGCTCGTCGTCGACGACGGGCATGTCCTCGCCCAGAGAACCGCAACCGATATCGACGAGCACGGCGTGCTCGACCTCGTCATGAAGGGAAGTGCCGCGTGAGCAAGCAAAAGACCCAGGTCATCGAACACTCTTCGGCCCAGACCCCGGACCCCGGCGCCACTTCCGGCGGCGCCAGCGGACTCCTCGGCAATCTCCTGCACGGCCCCGCCGCGCGCAGCATCGGCCTGGTTCTCGCGCTGGCCGTGCTGGTGGCCATCGGCCTGATCACCAGCGGGGACCGCTTCATGTCCTCGGACAACATGCTGGTGATCCTGCGCCATGCCTCCATCATCGGGGTGCTCAGCATCGGGGTCACCTTTGTCATCACCGCCGGCGGCATCGACCTGTCGGTCGGCTCCGTGCTGGGCTTGACCTCGGTGGTCGGCAGCCTCGCCGTCGTCCAAACGGCCGCGGCGGAATCGACGTGGCTGGTGATGGTCGTGGTGGCCCTGCTGGTCGGCGCGTTCGCGGGCCTGATCAACGGGGTGATCATCGCCTACGGCAATGTGGTGGCGTTCATCGCCACGCTGGCCATGCTGGTGGCCGCCCGCGGGCTCGCCGAGATCATCTCCGAGCGCCGCACCCTGCTGGTGACCAACACCGACTTCACCGGCTTCATGCGCGCCGACTTCCTCGGCGTGCCGGTGCTCGTATGGATCTTCGCCCTGGTCTCCGCCGCCGGCTGGTTCCTGCTCAACCGCACCACGTTCGGACGCCGCACGGTGGCCATCGGCGGCAACCTCGAAGCCTCCCGCCTGGCCGGCATCAAGGTCAAGCGCCACATCGTCTCGCTCTACGTGCTGGCCGGCGTCGCCGCTGGCATCGCCGGCCTGATGATGATGGGGCGCACCACCTCGGGCACCTCCACCCATGGCTACCTCTACGAGCTCGATGCGATCGCCGCGGTCGTGGTCGGCGGCACCCTGCTCGCAGGCGGCCGCGGCACCGTCATGGGCACCGTCTTCGGCGTGCTCATCTTCAGCACGCTCACCAACGTGTTCACGCAGAACAACATGGACACCTCCGTCCAGGCCCTGGCCAAGGGCGCCATCATCGTGCTCGCCGTCCTGCTGCAGCAGCGCTTCGCCGTCCGCAAGGAGCGCAAGGCCAAGAAGCAACCGGTGAAGGCCTAGGGGCACGACATGGATCCGGCAGCGGGCGGCGAACTGGCCGAACAGGCCCTCCAGCGCTTTTTCACCGAAGCGAAGCTTCGCGCAAACTTGGTTGGCGCAGCCTACGTGGAGCTCTGGGAAGCCCTGGAGCGCGCCGCGGCCGGCGGCGCCCGGCTGCTGAGGTCGATCGAGGTGCCCGAGCCCATCCACCGGAAGCTGCACGAGGTGCTCGACTAGGCGGAATTTGCCTCGGTCGGCGGCGAGATCTTCGACATCGAGATCAGCAGCTCCCAGACGATGCCCGAGCTGGAAGACATCGTCAAGACCGCACGGCAGAGACCTCTGTGTACTCCTTCGAGGCCCCGTTGCAAGCCGGGGCGAAACTCGCCCAGGCTCCCGAGCCGGTGTGCGCCGCGTGAAGTCAGTCGGCCGCTACGCGGGCATCGCCGATCTCATCGGGTCCCCGGAGCTGACCGCGGACGGCGCCGAGCGCGTCCGTTCAGTCCTGGTCGGCTGCGGTGCCAAGGACTTCGCGATCGACCTCGCCGCACAGCACGCCGGCTTCGCCCTGGCGCAGCTGGAGCACGGCGGCGTCCCGGAGACCCTTCCCAGGGCGCTGCGCGAACCTCTGCTTTGCGCCGTTGACCGCGTCTATCCGGCCGGAATCATCACTTGAATCGCCGATCGAAGGTCACTGTTTGGCGCGTCGCTGCAGATAGCATGTAAGCGGAAGCAGGCACGGCAGCCTGCCAGAAAGTGACGGTCCGGAAGTGGATAGCAATTCGTCGAAACCCGCTGGCGTGCGTCCGGCCGGCGCCGGGCTGGGCAACAACCGCGACTCGACGCGGCAGCACAACCTCTCCACCGTACTGGGCCTCGTGCACAGCTCCGCGGGTCTCTCCCGCGCCCAGCTCACCCGCACCACGGGGCTGAACCGCTCCACCATCGCCGCTCTTGTCGGCGAACTCGTGCAGCTCGGCCTCGTCGTGGAGAGCGATCTGGACCAGAGCCAGCAGCACGGCCGCCCCAGCATCATGATCAATCCCGGCCCGTCGGTGCTCGCCCTGGCCGTCAACCCCGATGTAGACGCCGTCGGCGTCGCACTGGTGGCCCTCGGCGGGAATATCGTCAACCCCGTGCGTTTCCATACCGTCCGCGCCCCCTCCATGCCGGAGGTCGTGAATATCGTCTCCGCCGTCTACGCGGGCATGGCCGCGGCCCTGCCCGCGCATTTCCGTGTGGTCGGCATCGGTGTGGCCGTCCCCGGGCTCGTCGACCCCGCCGATGGGACGGTGATCGAGGCACCGCAGCTCGGCTGGCGCGAGCAGCCGCTCGCCGCGCAGCTGGCCAAGGCCCTGCAATTGCCGGTGGCCTGCGCGAACGACGCCGTTGTCGGAGCCCGGGCGCAGGCGGCCTTCGGCGCGGGCCGGGAAGTCGCGGACTTCGTCTACCTCTTCGGCGGAGCCAGCGGCATCGGCGGCGGGATCGTCAGCGGAGGCAAGCTGATGCACGGGGCGACCGGGTTCGCCGGGCAACTGGGGCACATGCTGGTGCGCACGGACGGAGCAGCCTGTTCCTGCGGTTCCTCGGGCTGCCTCGAAGCCGAAGTCACCCGGGAAGAACTGCTTCGGGCTGTGCAGCTGCCGGTGGACCGGGCCGAGGACCTGGAACAAAGCGTGCTCGGATTATTCGCATCCGGCGAGGCCTCCGCGCAGCTGCGCGAGGTTCTCTCCCGGCAGGCCCGCCTGCTCGCGGTGGGACTGCGCGGCGTGGTGCACCAGGTGAACCCGTCGCTGATCGTGCTCGGCGGATTCCTGCGCATCCTGGCCGAGGCGATGCCCGATATCGTGGAGGGGGCCGTGTCCCTCGGTGCCGCGCGCGGCGCTCGTGAGCAGGTGCGCATCGAGCTTGCCCCGCTCGGCGAGAGCCTCATCCTGGTGGGTGCCGCCGAGCTGGCCTTCGCCCCGCTGTTGGCTGATCCCGCCGGCGTGCTGCGCGCGGCATCCGCGGACCGGGAAAATTAATCGGTAGGTTGCGTCCGGGTTTAAACAGCTAGCAGGCACCGTGGTGATGAAGGAGCCGGTGCAGCCGCTGGTGGTCGCCTGCGGGTGGTGGCCCAAGATGCAGCTCACTTCCACGCGCACGCAGTCAACCGGCTGGTCGCAGGAGACCTGGACCTCGTAGCTGACGGTATCTCCGAAGGCGAAGCCCTCCTGATCGGTTGCGCAACCGATGGCCGTCGTGGCCGCCACCGAACCGCGGGCGCCGACGAGCCAGAGGCCCACCCACCCCACCGTGGAAGCGCCAGGGATTCCCCGTCCGCGATTTCGTCCTCGTTAATGTCCAGGTTGGCTGGTGTTCCCACCTCATTGTCCTTTCACATACTGTGGTGCGAGCGGTGATGCTCGTGCGAAAGTGCTGTTTCGCGGCGGCGCGCCGCATCCAGGATGGGCGACCAGTCGATCTGCCACTCCCCCCACATCATCGGTCGGTATGGCGCGCTCCTGGAGCATCTGCACGACATCCACGCCGGCGTCAGTCGCCCAGAGCACGTCCAGTTCGAAGCTGACATACCGCGAATCGGTGTATTCGGCCAGCAGCTCCCAGGCGCTCATGAGCTCGCCGGTCTTCGGGTGGGGTATTGGCTGGTGAATTCACCCTGGTGGTTGTGCACGAAGATCTTGCCCGTATCGGATTTCTTGGACCGCTCGCCGAGCCGGTTGAGGGTTTGGACGGTGGCAAGGGTGTCCTCAAGGTTTCCAATGCCCGGGGAGGCGGCACCGCCCGAACCCACGTATTTCTGGCCAACGGTCTTGGCGAACTCGATGGTATCGCCGAAGGGCTCGATGTTTCGGTATCCGATGTCGGCCAACTCGGCGAGCACCGACTCGGTCCCAACCTCGTTTCCCCACGTCAAATAGCTGAAAATCTGGTGGAGATCTTGCTGGCGGGCACGCCCTTGCCTGCGCATTGCCCGGCCGATCATAATTGCCCTTCGTCATGCGCTTCTCGTGATGTAGTGGCACGGTGCGACGCAGCCGGCAGAGCGTGCAAAAACGCACCTACCGGCCATATGAGATCCCGGTCACATGAAACTAGCACGACAAATGAGGATAAGTAACGAATCTATCTAGTTTGACGATGCGTCTTCGAAACCTATGCGCAACCTTCCATCGCCGCAAGACGCGATTCTGCGGTTTAGCGCCAATTTGCCCATGCCTGCGCGCGAGGCGCAGGGCCGTTTCCATATGTCGCTTCACACCACAAACCCCTTGGTGAGCCGTGCCCATGGAGCGCAGAGCGCGTTCCGTCGATTAGTATGCTGTAATTAGTCGATGAATGACATAAGCAACTTCAGCGGCCTCAGCGGCTCAGGTGCCAGCGAACTATTCCAGATCCTCCGCGACGGACGAGCGCGCACGCGCACGGAGCTCTCGGAGATGATGGGCTTGGCCCGCTCCACGATCACCCTGCGCATCGAAGCGCTTATGGCCCTCGGGCTCGTGGGGTTCGTGGACGACGCCACCTCCACCGGCGGGCGCCCTTCCTCACGCATTGCACTGAACGCAGGCAGCAAGGTGGTTCTCGGCATCGACATCGGCGCATCCCACGTGCGCGTGGCACTCACCGACCTGCTCGGGCATCGGTTGCGTGAGGACGGGCGGAATATCGAGGTATCCCAGGGTCCAAATGTCGTCCTCGAAGCCGCCGTCGAGCTGGGCAAGGAGCTGCTGGAGGCGAGCGATCACGCGCTGACCGACCTGCTGGCGGTGGGCGTCGGGATCCCCGGTCCGGTAGAACACCGCACCGGCCGCCCGTTCAACCCGCCCATCATGCCCGGCTGGAACGGATTCGACGTTCCGGGGCTGCTGCAGGACCACTTCCATGTCCCGGTGCTCGTCGACAACGACGTGAACATCATGGCCCTGGGCGAGCGCAATGTCTCGTGGCCGGAGGTGGACAACATGCTCTTCGTGAAGATCGCCACGGGCATCGGTTCGGGCCTTATCTCGAGCGGGAGACTGCAGCGGGGAGCCGACGGCGTCGCCGGCGATATCGGGCACATCCGCGTGCATAACGGCTCGGGCATCACCTGCCACTGCGGAAACCTGGACTGCCTCGAAGCGGTCGCCTCGGGACCCGCCGTGGCCAAGAAGCTCAACGCCCTCGGCCTGGACGCAAATTCCAGTGAAGACGTGGTCGCGCTCGTCAAATCGGGCAACGCCGAGGCCGTGCACGCCGTCCGCCAAGCCGGCCGCGATGTGGGCGAGGTCCTCTCCGCCTGCGTCAGCCTCATCAACCCATCCGTCATCGTCATCGGGGGCTCGATGACACTCACCGGCGAGCACTTCATCGCCGGGATACGCGAAGTGGTCTACTCGCGGGCCATCCCGGTCGCAACCCAGCACCTGCGGATCGTCCAGTCCGGAGCCGGACAGGACGCCGGTGTGCTCGGCGCCAGCATGCTGGCCATCCACCACGCCATGTCGCCGAAGCATATCGATGCCCTCGTGAATGGGCTCAAGGGAGACTAAGCCAAGCGAAGAAACGACCTTTTGTCGATTGTCGACGATTTTTGCTTGACAGACAACAAAGTCTGGAAATAGTGTTGCATGCGTCACATACTCCAAGCGCTGGTGCTGATTGCCGCTGGCGTTTATCACACGCCAGAAAGGCATCACTATGTGCTTCGGATTCAATGCCCCCGCGGCTCTCAAACGCTCCCTCGAGCAGAAGGACGTGGGGCGGCGCGGCTTCCTCCGTAGCGCGGCAGCCCTCGGCGCCGGCGCCGGACTCGTCGCTCTCGGCGGAACCACCGCGCTGGCTGCACCCACTGGCCGCCGACCGGTGCCTCCAGGACAGATCAGCATCCAGCTCTACACGCTCCGCTCGATCATGCAAGGCGAGGGCGTCGACAGCGCCCTGGCTTCCCTGGCCGACTACGGCTACACCAAGATAGAGCTATCAAGCCTCTACGGCCGCACCGCAGGGCAAATGCGTGCCACGCTTGACTCGTTGGGCCTCACCCCGTCATCCAGCCACAATGGCATCAGCAATTCAGCCGCGGATCTGGAGGCAAAGCTCACCGATGCGCTCACGCTGGGCCAGACCTATATCAACGTGCCCTACCTCGTCTCCGACAACGCCGACGACTGGCGCCGCTGGGCCGACCAGATGAACGAAGAGGCCGCGGCCGCGGCCGCAGTGGGCCTGAAATACGGGTACCACAACCATGCCCACGAGTTCACGACCGACCTCGGCAATGGCGAAACCCCGTGGGACATCTTCACCAGCCGACTCGATCCGCGCCTCGTGCACCTAGAGGTCGACCTCTACTGGGCCGTCACCGGCGGCGTGGGCGTCGGCGCAGAAGATCCGATACAGTTCGCGATTGACACGATCGCCCAGGCACCGCAGAAGACACTGCAGTACCACGTCAAAGATCGCGATACCGCGGGCGACTTCGCGGATCTCGGCACCGGTGCCATCGATTTCTCACGCATTTTCGCGGCCCACCGCCCGAAGGAGTTCATCGTGGAGAACGACCGCCCGGACGTCACCCCGTTGCAGACCGCCGAGGTGGGTTACAACTACCTGCGCACCTTGCGCTTCTAAAGATCGCCGGCAGGAGGCTAAGCGCTAGTCTCAAGCTGGCAGGCTTGAAGGCCGGGCACCATGCGGTGCCCGGCCTTCGCAGTAAGCTCCATCCGCTCCTGGAGCAGGCCTCGCAAAGCACGCCGACCGGCCGCGCTGGCCTGAAGGAACCGTAGCAACGCGAAATATCGCCTTGCCGCCCGCACACGTAGCAGCTGTTTTCACCTGCAACCACGGACTGCAACCGGTTTAAGCCGATAGGTCCCGGCTCGCACAGTGTGCGGGCCGGGACCTATCAAAACGAACTAGAAGACGAGAATTACTCGGCCGCTACGGCTTCTGCTTCTGCTTCGGCTTCGTCGTCTCCCTCAACAACTGGAGACAGCGAGAGCTTTCCGCGGTCATCGATCTTGGTGATCTCGACCTGGAGCTTCTGGCCTACCGAGACGACGTCCTCAACATCCTCGACGCGCTTGCCGTCGTTGATCTTGCGCAGCTCGGAGATGTGCAGCAATCCGTCCTTGCCTGGGGTCAGCGAGATGAACGCACCGAAGGTGGTCAGCTTCACGACGGTACCCAGGTAACGCTCGCCGATCTCAGGAACCTGAGGGTTGGCAATCGCGTTGATGGCCGAACGTGCGGCTTCGGCGGACTCACCATTGGTGGCGCCGATCAGCACGGTGCCGTCATCTTCGATCGAGATGTCAGCTCCGGTGTCTTCCTGGATCGTGTTGATCATCTTGCCCTTCGGGCCGATGACCTCGCCGATCTTATCCACTGGGATCTTCACCGAGATGATGCGTGGCGCGTAGGTGGACAACTCATCCGGGGTGTCGATGGCCTGGTTGACCACGTTCAGGATGTGCAGGCGGGCCTCGCGGGCCTGGGTCAGCGCTGCGGCGAGCACCGAGGCCGGGATGCCGTCTAGCTTGGTGTCCAGCTGGATCGCGGTGATGAACTCAGGAGTACCAGCCACCTTGAAGTCCATGTCGCCCATGGCATCTTCGGCGCCGAGGATATCGGTCAGGGCAGCGTAGCGGGTTTCGCCGTCGACGGTGTCCGAAACCAGACCCATGGCGATACCGGCAACCGGTGCGCGCAGTGGCACGCCGGCGTTCAGCAGCGACAGGGTGGAGGCGCAGACCGAGCCCATGGAGGTCGAGCCGTTGGAGCTCAATGCCTCGGAGACCTGGCGGATTGCGTATGGGAATTCTTCACGCGAAGGAAGAACAGGCATGATGGCGCGTTCTGCCAGGGCACCGTGGCCGATTTCGCGGCGCTTCGGCGAACCTACGCGGCCGGTTTCACCGGTCGAGTATGGCGGGAAGTTGTAGTTGTGCATGTAGCGCTTGCGGGTGACCGGGCTCAGCGAGTCGATCTGCTGTTCCATCTTCAGCATGTTCAAGGTGGTGACGCCCATGATCTGGGTTTCGCCACGCTCGAAGATTGCCGAACCGTGCACGCGAGGCAGGACCTCGACCTCGGCGGAGAGCTGACGGATGTCAGCCAGGCCACGGCCGTCGATACGGATCTGCTCGGTCAGGATGCGCTGGCGCACGATGTGCTTGGTAACCGCACCGAAGGCCTTGGAGATTTCCCCTGCACGCTCGGCGAAGGCTGCGCCTTCACCGGTCAGCTGTGCGACGATCTCGTTCTTGAACTCGCCTGCGGCGTTGTCGCGGTCCTGCTTGTCAGCGATGGCGTAGATTTCGGCCAGGCGGGTGGAGGCTGCTGCCTCGACCGCTGCGTAGGCGTCATCTTCGTAGTCGCGGAACACAGGGAACTCGACGGTTTCCTTTGCGGCACGCGAAGCCAGATCGGCCTGCGCCTCGCAGAGAACCTTGATGAATGGCTTAGCGGCTTCAAGACCCTGGGCAACGACCTCTTCGGTCGGCGCGGTGGCGCCGCCCTGGATCAGTTCCCAAGCGTTGTCGGTAGCGTCGGCCTCGACCATCATGATCGCCACGTCGTCGCCTGCCACACGGCCGGCAACAACCATGTTGAACACGGCGTTCTTCAGCAGGCTGTGCTTCGGGAAGGCAACCCACTGGGCGCCTTCTCCGTCGTCAACCAGTGCAACGCGGACGCCGCCGATTGGGCCGGAGAATGGCAGGCCCGAAAGCTGGGTGGACATCGAGGAAGCGTTGATCGCGACGACGTCGTACAGCTCGTCTGGATCGATGGCCAGAACGGTGACAACAACCTGAACCTCGTTGCGCAGGCCCTTGACGAAGGCTGGGCGCAGCGGGCGGTCCATCAGGCGGCAAGCCAAGATGGCTTCGGTCGATGGGCGGCCTTCGCGACGGAAGAAGCTGCCCGGAATACGGCCAGCTGCGTACATGCGCTCTTCGACGTCCACGGTCAGTGGGAAGAAGTCGAAGCCTTCGCGTGGGTGCTTGCCGGCCGAGGTGGCCGAGAGCAGTGCGGTCTCTTCGTCGATGTAGACCATTGCAGCGCCCGCGGCCTGCTTGGCCAGGCGGCCGGTCTCGAAACGAATGGTGCGGGTACCGTAGCGACCGTTGTCGATCTGTGCTTCGGCGAACTGAATTTCTGGACCCTCCATTAAGGGGGTTCTCCTTTCGATCGCTCCCAAAGTGACAAGCGATCCGTGCAGGCCTACCCAGATCTGGTCTTCGATCGAGACTCGCACTTTAGCCGCAATAGACTAGAGCGAAAGCCACTACCGAGGACCGCGATACTGGCGGTCAGGACTCACGGTGACGCAGTCAAGGGAGTGTTTTTATCGTTGAGGGCTTGACCAAAGGCCAAGACCTGACTCTAAGCCTACCGGGAATTAGTCAAAGGTGCAGTTTTTGTCGGATCGGGCGGGTGTCTTGGTGCTCAAACCCAAATATCGAGGGTTCTCTGACGCGTTGCAGCGGACTCCCGCCCAAACCCAAACCAGGAATGAAGGAGTCGTATTAAATTGTCCATCCATCGCCTTGCGGCGGCACTAGCGACCGCCTGCCTGTTCGCATTGACGGCATGTTCGACGCCAGCAGCAGATCGCACAGACGCCGCCGGCTCTACCGAAGGACCTACGTCGACCGAGGAGGCATTCGATATAGCCGTTAGCCCAACTGCAGAACCCGACTCCCCCGAGGCATCCCCGACTCCCGCAGCAGCGGAGGAAATGACTGAGGAAGAACTCGCTGTTTGGGCAGATGAGAAGTTGCAGCAGTGGATGGACGACATCAACGAGGGCTGGGAAGACGTTGCAATGGACATCCATCAACCATCTGATTTCCTCAAGTGGTATCCGACGGACCCGCACGGTCATATTGTCTCGGTCGCGGCGCCCGCATACGGCGAACTGGTCATCACGCTAGAACCCTACAAATGGGAATCGAGCCCGACCGACGACCTCGCGTATGTAGGAAGCAACACCATGCTGCGCATTGGAGAACGCGAGCCCAATCTAGAAAGGATCACGGTCCTCACGCAAGACGGGAAACACAGCTACGTTGCCACTCGCGCGCAGTGGCCGCCGATGGAAGGCTAGCGCCCGACTCCAAAGTCGAAACGCATGGGCCAAATGCCTGCTAGCTGGCGCGCGCCCAACGGCGATGCCGTCGAAGTTCGCCTGCCCTCCTCCCCCGAAAACAGTGCACCCAGAGGCAAAGGAACTGGCCCACGGACCGGGCTAGGATCCATTGTTAGAAAACTTTCGCGGCGCTCAGGCTAAATGCACGCCACGAATAATTGGTCCCGATCTAGCGATGAGACGCTAGGCGGACACCGACTATTCCGCACCTTGTATTGTCGCGACCTTCACCTGCTTCTTAATACCCTTCTAAATCAAGGAGAGGCCACGCGCTCGATAAGCAATGGCCGAAACTTGCCGCACTGAAACGCAATACTCAGATCGAGATGCACCGATTAGTGCCTCATCAAGCTCCTAGGTCAACGTATCCATTTACCTTCAGAGTCGCGCCCTAAGGACGCCTGCAGCGCGCAAGCGGATCATTCATTCGAATGGCCATTAAAATTACTTCACATTAATCTCTCCTATAAAACACCTAGTCAAAACAGTCTGTCGCACTTCTTGTACATCAACTGGTTGAACTCGTTATCTATTCGTGATCTACTGGCCGGAGTTCCGGGTACCTCGACGGTACTGGGTTCACACTTGCCCGCATCTTCTTGAAGACGAAAGCTTTTCTCTATGAACCAGTCCCCGAAATCCAACGCGCGTAGAGCTCGATTGCCACTTGCCGTCATCACGGCCGGCTCGCTCGCCTTAGGCGGCGTTGTTGGCGGAGCAGCAGTCATTTCTCCGGCCATGGCAGTCCAACAAGCCACGATCAATGCTGCGAATCCCTCCGCGGATGTGCCACCTATCAAGAACGATGAGGAACTTAAGGTCGTCAACCCAGGCGAGGAACTGTTCTCTTTCGATTATGAAAACAGCGACCCCGCCAAGGGACTTGTGATCCTCAACGACAAAACTGGGCTCATCAACGAGGGCGACGAAGTGTGGTTGAGTTCGTCATCCCTACCGCAGACCGGAAGTTCGACCCCGGCAAAATACGAAAATGGGCAAGTTGTGTACAACGGCCCACGCGATACCCCTAATGGTTACCAAACGTGGCCATCGGATACCAAGCAGGTGAGTTTCGGGGCTTCTGTAGGCCCTGACCACGGGATCCACCAAGGCGGCACTCACTTCGTGCCCGCTGGCGCTCCCTCGTTGGAGGCCGACAAAATAGAGCAGACCAGCGACACTCCACTACTGCCGGTAGGTACTGAGTCTTGGACTTTTAACATTCCTACGTCGCCGTCATGGATCGCAGATGCCACGGTCGAAGTCGCATACTGGAGCGACGCTCCGGATGCACCTAATCAAGGGTTCATGAACTACGAGCTAAGCGACAAGACCTTTGCAAACGGTCAGCTTACGGTCTCCGATGAAGTACTACCGAAACTCTCCGAAGGTGATTTTTACTTCGTCACGTTTAGAGGAGCGGGCGAGGATCAGCTTGCCACCGCCTACATGGGTCTGTACGGCGAGCTTCCTGAACCGACTCCCGAACCAACCGAGGAGCCAACGGCGGAACCGACCGTAGAACCGACCGTAGACCCTACTGAAGAACCAACAGAGGAACCGACTGTAGAACCTACCGAGGAACCAACAGAGGAACCGACCGTAGAACCTACCGAGGAACCAACAGAGGAACCGACCGTAGAACCTACCGAGGAACCAACAGCGGAACCGACCGTAGAACCTACCGAGGAACCAACAGCGGAACCGACCGTAGAACCTACCGAGGAACCAACTGCGGAACCGACCGTAGAACCTACCGAGGAACCAACAGCGGAACCGACTGTAGAACCTACCGAGGAACCAACAGCGGAACCGACCGTAGAACCTACCGAGGAACCAACAGCGGAACCGACCGTAGAACCTACCGAGGAACCAACAGCGGAACCGACCGTGGACCCTACTGAGGAACCAACAGTTGAGCCAACGGCAGAGCCAACAGAGGAACCGACCGCCGATCCGACGGCAGAACCAACTGATTCCCCAGAGGTCCCCAAAGCTCAAGAACCAGAGTCCGGCGATCAGGTAGCCCCAGGCGAGGAAAACTTGTCGTATGACAGTGAATCCTCTGCACCTGACGAGGGTAAGTTCGTTTTCAACACCGGTACCGATGTTGAAAACGGCGCGATTACCGTCAACTACCGCACTTCACCTGATGCCGAACCTCAGACCACCACCGGCAATGTCAGCGACGGCAAACTCACTTTGCAAGGCGACGATGCCTTCACCGACACCGTAAAGGACTTCAACCAGCTGCTCATCACTGTGCAAGACGCTGAGGGCAAAACCATCTCTTCCGTCCTCTCCGGCGCCAGCGTTCTAGCTTTGCAGTCCGATATCGTTGATAACCGTTTGGGGCTACCACTGGTTGAAGCTGGAGCAGTTGAGCTGGGCTTCGATGTACCCGCAGGGTTCCCAACTGTGGCTGAAGACAACTTCAGATTTGATGTGAAGTTCGTCGACACCCAGGGACAGCCAGTTTCCGTTTCGGACGTGGCTTTTACCGTCGAGGGTGAAACCCTGATCGTCAACGATCCACGAGTCGCAGAACTCACGGCCGGTACCTACTTCCTCTATGGTGAACAGCAGGCCGATGACGCAAACCGCAGCGCAGCAGCGTTTGCCCAGCCTGCAGCTGATCCAGTTGTCAGCGTGTCTACTTGGTTCGGACTGTTCGCCCCAGCGGCTGAGGTAACACCAACCCCTACCGAAGACCCAACGGCGGAACCAACGGCGGATCCTACCGACGATCCAACGGACGAACCTACGGGCGATCCAACCACGGAGCCAACGGACGACGAGGCCCCTACCGCTACGGCACCTCCTACACACGAAGCGCCAGAACAGGACAACAGCCCAAAGGACGATAATTCCAATAAAGACGAGCTCGCCGACACCGGCGCGAGCGACGGTTTGCTCATTGCGGGCAGCCTAGCGCTAGGACTCGTCATCTTGGGCGCAGTCGCACTGGGCCTGCGTCGACGCGGGCGCCACGGCTAGGCAGAACAGCAAACTTCGAAAGCACTGCTAGAGCCGTGCAATTGAAGCGAACCGGACGGCCGTTGGATCGATACGACAAAGTATGGATCCAACGGCCGTTTCGCATTCTCCCAAATTTGTTCCCCAGAACGGGACTATTCTCTGGATTACGCATGTTCTACCCATGGACGACTTAAAGACGTTTGGTATCCGCGTGCCGCCATCCGGCGCGCGGAGACAGGCTTACATCAAGACTAGGGAAAGAACTCCTATGACAACCATGGTCAACGCATATGCTTCCCCTTCGGCCACCGAGGGACTCATTCCCACACAGATCGAACGCCGCGATGTCGGGCCTCACGATGTACTAATCGACATCAAGTACTCGGGCATCTGCCATTCCGACATCCACACCGTACGTGGCGAATGGGGCCCGCAGACTTATCCGCTGGCTCCTGGCCACGAAATCGCCGGCATCATTGCGGAGGTCGGCTCAGCTGTCACCAAGCACAAGGTCGGTGACCGCGTGGGTGTGGGTTGCATGGTCAACTCCTGTATGGAATGCGAGAACTGCCTCGCGGGAGACCAGCAATTCTGCGACAAGTCGGTGGGAACCTACGGTGCCACGGACCGCGACGGCACCATCACCCAGGGCGGCTACTCCACCCACGTGGTCGTCACCGAGAACTTCGTGCTGAGCATTCCTGAAGGTATAGAACTCGATGTCGCCGCTCCTCTGCTTTGCGCAGGCATCACAACTTTCTCTCCGCTGAAGCACTGGGGTGCCGGACCGGGCAAGAAAGTTGCAGTGGTGGGCCTTGGCGGTCTGGGCCACATGGCGGTGAAGATCGCCAGTGCCTTGGGTGCCGAAGTAACCGTGCTGTCCCAGTCCTTGAAGAAAAAGGAAGACGGGCTGCACATGGGGGCAAGCGATTACCGCGCCACCAGCGACGAGAACACCTTCAAGGAGCTGCAAAAGAGCTTCGATCTGATCATCAACACGGTTAGCGCCTCGATCAATGTCAGCGACTACCTTGGATTGCTGCGCGTCAATGGCACCATGGTCAACGTTGGCGCGCCGGCAGAGCCACTGCCGGTCAACGCCTTCGCGCTTATTGGCGGTCGCCGCTCATTCGCCGGCTCGCAGATTGGCGGCATCGAGGAAACCCAAGAGATGCTGAACTTCTGCGCCGAGCACGGAATTGGCGCAGAAATTGAGGTCATTGCCGCCGAGCAGATCAACGAAGCATACGAACGCGTGATGAAGTCCGATGTCCGCTACCGCTTCGTGATCGATACAGCGACGCTCGTCTAGGCGAACAAAACTTGATCGACTGAGGTGCACACGGCGTTCGAACTATTGACCGAAGAGTGAGTGGTTCGAACGCCGTTTTTGGAGGAAACACTTGCATCTACATCTGAACGCCCCGCCACTGCTTGCCGAGAAATTAGGGGAAGTACGGTGACCGCTCCCGATTTCACCGAATATCAGTGGGATTTCCTTGAACGCGGCAGCGTGCTATTGGTAACGCTCAGTGGACCTGCCAACCTCAGGCTCATGGATCCAGAAAATTTCGCGGCCTTCCAAGACGGTGCCGAATATGACTTCCATGGCGGAATGGCGCGCAAGGCACCCTACAGGCTCAAAGTCCCTCAGTCCGGTCCATGGTTCTTGGCGATTGATCTGACGGGACTGAGCGTCCGCGGAGTACGCCACGCGGTGAGCGTGGAACCACCGCAGAAACTCGTCGAGCGACGGTCCTAATCAAAAGCGCTCGGGTGTGCCAAAAGGCAGGTGGCCCGTTGGTCCGAATCAAAGGGTTGCGCGCAGATTGCTGCGATCTCTAACCTGCAAGTTTAAGTGAGAGATCTACTAGGCTCTTAGCGTCGAGCCCCGGCCAGCCATGGAGCTTGTCTAGCCAATCCTCTGGGATAGCCGGCAGCCCATAGGCAGCACCTACCAACGATCCAGCAATCGCCGCTACGGTATCCGTGTCAACTCCGCCACGTACCGCTGCTTCCAGGGAAGCAACTAAATGCGTTGACTTCTCCCCTACGGTATCCGTGGAAACGGCAATGGAGCTCCATGCTCCTTGGAAAGCTTCCACGACCCACCCGTTACGCGAGAAGTCGCGCGGCCGCTTGTCTTCGGCCTGTTGAATGCGCTGTTCCCAAACTACTGCGCGAGCGGGTTCCAAAAGCTGCAGCCCAATTCGGATATCCAGTTCACCGGTGAGCACAGCGTGACGCACGGCAAGAGTCCACAAGCCGCAAGCCTCTGCTGCCTCCTCGTCGAAGTGAGTCAGCCTGCTGATGGCAGTTGCCGCTTGATAGGCCTCGGCCGGCGTGCGCTCTAGATAGGCCAAGGCGACGGGTGCCGTTCGCATGAGGCTTCCGTTGCCAGCCGAGCGGCCGGTTCGCAGGTGAACGGATTCGGCAGCCTTCAGTGCGTCTTCTGCGCTGGGCTCGTGGCGGTTACTTTCACGCGCGCTTTTTTCGGCCTCGCCGAGGACGGCACGCGTCTGGCTGCCAACATCCGGTGCGCTCTGAGCCCAAATGGCCCACTGCCGCACCATGTAATCCGCTGCGTCACTATTGAGTGTTCTTTGGGAGTTTACGAGTGCCCGTGCAATCACGATTGCCATCGAGGTATCGTCCGTCCATTCCCCCGGCGCAAAGTCTCCGAGCCCTCCGCCGATCATGGCAACCGGGGCGTCCTGAGGCATCGGGGCATCGAATTCATAGCCAGCGCCAAGTGCGTCCCCTGCAGCCATGCCCACGAGTGCTCCACAGATACGGCTCTTCATGCCAGACGAAAACTCCATGCGGTCCCTCCACCAGAAAATTTGACTCATACTCAGCTACTGCTGTGTGTCTAAATTACCGTGCGCGCCCGACAAGATGGCCGGAAGCTACTACTTGTTCGAATCAAGAGGGAATACGAGAAGCGAGCTTGATGCGGTCGCAACGACCTTGCCGTTCTTATCTACGACTTCCCCTTCAGCGAAGATCACTCGCCGGCCCGGCTTGGTAACCCTCCCGGTGCATCGCAACGGCCCACTGTCGGCAAGCACTGGACGCAGGTAGTTCACTTTGATCTCGATAGAGGTATAGCCCATTCCTGCAGGAAGCGTCGAGTGCGCTGCGCAGCCGAGCGCCGAATCGAGCAGTGCACACACCAGCCCTCCGTGCACCGCACCAATCGGATTGTAGTGCGACTCCTCCGGAGTGCAGGTGAAGGCCACCGACCCCTCAGATACTTCGGCTACATCCATATTGAGATGCCCTGCGATGGGCGCCCCCGGAATTTCGCCGGAGGCCATCAGTTTCAAATACTCGAGCCCGGAAAACAACGGTAGCTGCTGCAGCGCGCTAGCAGGATCTCGCCACCTCACGACCTTTTCGTGTTCGCCCTGTCTAGCTTCCATCTGTTTTTCCCTCTTCGTTCCGGGCTTCAGTAACTTGCGAAGGCAACGGCACGTTTTGCAACCGCAACTGTCCGCGGGCAAGCACCTTGGAGCTGGCAACATCTGTGATGATGACTTCCCACAATTGCTGAGTAAGTCCTTGGTGTAGCGCGGTGGCTTCCACCCTTGCCAGTCCCGCACTGCCTGGCCGCAAGAAATCTGTGGCGTTATGTACACCGACGGCAAATTGGCCAAGTTCCTTCACCGCATAGCTCGCCGCGATGCTGGCGGCACTTTCAACGATCGTGGTGAACAGCCCGCCGTGCACCACTCCCCATGGGGTGTGGTGGTTTGCCCCTAGCTCCACGTGCCCACGGAGGAACGTCTTGCCGACCTCTTCAACGATAAAGCCGGAAGCGGCGACAAAGTCGCTAGCCGCATCGAGCCCCATGTCAGGAAGTACGTCGTTGCTTGTTTTCATTGATTGGCCTCTCAAAAGCTAACTGTTATATTTGAAGCTAGCTAGATCGACGGGACATGTCAACGGTAAGGAGCGCTCTTCATCATGCAATGGCTCGACTATGACACCGAGAATTGTTCGATTCAGCGCACACTGGACACCATTGGTGAAAAGTGGAGCCTCATGGTGCTTCGTGAAGCTTTTAACGGTGTGCGCCGATTTGACGAGATCCGCAATCATCTAGGGGCTTCCGAGGCGGTCATCGCTGCCAGACTGCGCACCCTAGTGGCAGCTGGAATTCTCTCGGCCACACCGTACAAGGAGCCAGGCCACCGTACTCGAAACGAGTATCGCCTGACGCAAAAGGGCTTGGATCTCTATCCCGTACTTATCTCGTTGCTCCAGTGGGGCGACAAATACGAAGCAGATACGGCTGGCCCACCGCTACTCGTCACGCATCGGGAGTGCGGCGAACCGGTGTCAGCAATTATCCAGTGCGCCGGTGCGCATGTTCTTGATTCACCACGAGAATCGCAAGTCTCCCCCGGCCCAGGGGCAAAACTCCGCAACTCCGTTACCTAAGGCCACGAGACCACAGCCCCGACTTTTTCCGGAACCGCGGCCAACTCGTTCAACACCCCGGTCCTCCAGAACAGATTAGCTGTCGTCAAGGCTCGTTCCTGACCCGAACGCGGACAGCGGTCGATTAGCTTTTAGCGCATTCCCGCCGCAATTTGTCCTTTGAGCTGTCCGAAATCAATTTTGCGTTGGTAGAGGGTGGCTCGGTATAAACCGACTACTTTCTAGCATCGCTAGCGGCGGCGCACCTCATTACCGCGACAAATACCAGCGGCATTCCTGCTATCTGCAGGGTCCAACCGCTTCTGGTCGCATCGACAAAATAAGTACTTTCGAATGACCTGGCGTTCAACTTCCACACTCGATCATTTGGAGTTTTCAGATGTAGCCTGCATTGAGCTCAGCTACGAAGACCAGAGCCCATCACGCAATTTAGCTTGTTCGGAAAATCTTGCTCAAGGAAATTAGCAATAACCCCAGCAGAACCTCAGGAATTCGATACCTCATTTAGCTGAAATGCAAGAAACAAGTTACTGTGCAGTAACTCACCGAGCGAAAAACCACTGGAATTTAGCTGAAAACCCTGAGAGTTTCTTGCTAACCGCTGAAAATAGCGCGCCCGTGTACGCAGTGCGCTCCAACAAGGAATACGGTAGAGGTAGACGTTTTTTCGTTGATGACTCTAACGCATCAAACGATTGTTACTTCGTCGCGTCCGTGAACGGCGCGACAGCCCCGACACAAAGGCTAAATTTTGAACGGCAATGCCACTTTTAAACACCACAATGTGGCCCTCTTGGCGGTAAACAGCGTACTTGCACCTGAGGTCATGAGTTCGGCAGAATTCGACGAGCGTCTGGCTCCTAGCCTCAAGCGTCTGCGCCTCTCCAAAAAGCTGCTTGAACGCGTGTCGGGTGTCAAAGAACGCCGCTGGTGGTCCGAAGGCATGGAATTTGATGATGCGGCGATTCTCGCTGGCAAGAAAGCGCTGGCTCAGGCCGGCGTTGAACCAGGCCAAATTGGCCTCCTGATCAACACTTCGGTGACCCGACGCAACCTAGAGCCTTCGGTAGCCTCAAAGGTTCACAACGGATTGGGCCTGCCGTCCTCCGCCATGAACTTCGATGTGGCCAACGCCTGCCTGGGGTTCGTCAACGGTATGAGCCTGGCTGCAAACATGATTGATTCCGGACAGATCAAGTACGCGCTGATCGTGGCCGGCGAAGATTCCCGGCCCACCCAGGAGACGACGTTCCAGCGCCTCAACGCCGAGAACTCCACCCGTGAAGACTACATGCGCGAATTTGCAACTCTGACTCTGGGCTCCGGCGCGGCCGCCGCCGTCATTGGACCGGCGGATGTTCACCCTGACGGACACCGCATTCTCGGCGGGGTTTCCCGCGCAGGAACCGAGCACCACGAGCTTTGTGTCGGCGGTCCGACCGGCATGTACACCGACACCAAAGGCCTGCTGGACAACGGCTTGGAGCTGGTAGTTGATGCTTGGGATGAAGCACATCATTCCGGCTGGGACTGGAAGTCCATGGACCGCTACGTCACCCACCAGGTCTCGAAGTCCTACACCAGCGCCATTATCAAAGCCGTGGGCCTAGTAAAGGACCGAGTGCCGATCACCTTCTCCAAATGGGGCAACGTGGGGCCTGCTTCCCTGCCAATGACCTTGTCGCAGGAGGCCGACTCGTTAAAGCCTGGTGACCGCGTGCTCTGCATGGGCGTCGGTTCAGGACTGAACACCGCGATGATGGAGATCGCCTGGTGACCGAGATCTTTCCCGGCGTAGATGCAAAATACTCGGGCTACCTAGACGTCCCTTCTACTTCGGAGGTAGACGATCCAGGAACCACCCACCTGTGGCATTTGCTGGACAACGAAGAAGAACTCATCGCGCGTGGTATCCACCCAGTCGGCACCCTGGTGTGCGTGCACGGCAATCCCACATGGTCCTACCTGTGGCGCAGCCTGCTGAGCCACGTTTCGGACAACGCCTTGCCATGGCGTGTCATCGCCGTAGACCAGCTTGATATGGGATTCTCTGCCCGCACCGGGAAGTTCCGTCGGCTGGCCGATCGAGTCAACGACCTAGGCGATTTGATCGAAGGCCTCGGACTCAACGGCAAAGTCACCACGGTTGGCCACGACTGGGGAGGAATCATTTCCCTGGGCTGGGCCGTAGCCCACCAAGAGCAGCTGGCGAACGCAATCCTTACCAACACCGCCGTACACCCTGCGGGCTTCGAGCTACCAGCCGCCCTGCGTTTGGCTTCGAACCCTGCAGTCCATGGGTGGGGCACCAAGAGCACTGACGCATTCCTTCGAGTGACTCATTCGCTGGCTCAGCCGGCCTTGGAGGCAGACGTCCGCAAGGCATTCATGGCTCCCTACACCAGCGCGGACAAGCGCACAGGCGTCGCAAACTTCGTAGCGGATATTCCTTTTAGCGAAGATCACCCGAGCCGTCCTGCATTGGAGGAGATCTCCGACGCAATTCGCTCGCTCTCCGTTCCGGCGCTCATGCTGTGGGGCCCTAAGGACCCGGTGTTCTCCGATCGCTACCTAAGAGATCTGATGGGCCGTCTGCCCCACGCTCAGGTGCACCGTTTCGAAGGCGCCAGCCACCTGTTGCCTGAAGACCGCGATATCGCCTCCCCCATTTTTAATTGGTTGGACGCCGAACGGGATTCTAAGAACTCCTCACGCGCCACCGCCCTGAGCGACTACCGTCCGATGCTCGCCGAGCTGGATTCACGCACAGATGACCACAGCATTGCGGTAGTGGATATCAATCCCCCGCGCTCCCTGTCCTGGTCTGAGCTCGGCGAACGGGTCAATGCTCTCGCAGCTGGCCTCTCGCAGATTGGTGTCACCGCCGGATCCAGAGTCAATCTTTTGGTGCCTCCCGGCATCGAATTGACTTCGCTGATTTATGCTTGCCTGCGTCTGGGCGCGGTCATTGTGGTGGCAGATGCAGGCCTGGGCACCAAGGGCTTGGGACGTGCCATCAAGGGGGCGGGCCCTAGTTTCCTTATCGGGATCGATCGTGCACTCGTGGGAGCCAGGTTCTTTGGCTGGCCCGGCACCCGAATTGCCGTGGAAAACTTGCCGGCCACCAAGCGCAAACTCCTCGGGGTGGCACATACCGTCCCCGAGCTGCTCGAGTCCGGTAATTCCGCTGCCCACGATGCGCCGACATTTGGCGAAGCCGACCCGGATGCCGATGCCGCGGTACTCTTCACCTCCGGGTCCACCGGCCCAGCCAAGGGAGTGGTCTACACGCACCGGCAATTGGCTGCCATGCGGGATACGCTGCGCGAGACGTACAACCTCAAGGCCGGCGCGGCTCTGGTAGCAGGATTTGCACCATTCGCACTTCTCGGCCCAGCTTTGGGCGCAACCTCGGTCACCCCCGATATGGATGTTACGGCACCGCGTACACTGACCGCCGCGGCGCTGGCGGATGCTGCTTTAGCCGTTGACGCAACCACCGTGTTCGCTTCTCCTGCCGCCTTAGCGAATGTGCTGGAAACTGAAGAGGCTCTAGACGGACGCCAACGCAGGATCCTCGAAAACGTCTCCCTGATGCTCTCGGCCGGAGCACCGCTTCCAGAGCCTTTGCTGGCCAGGGTCCAGGGCCTGGTACCCAATGCCCGGGTGCACACCCCGTATGGGATGACCGAGGCGCTTCCCGTGACCGATATAGATTTGGCAGGTATTCGCGCCGCCGGATCAGGGAACGGAGTATGCGTTGGCACTGCGGTCGCGGGGGCTCAAGTAGCCATTGCGCCGCTTGATTCCGATGGCCAAGCAGGCAACGAACCATTGGAAGAACCAAATCTCACCGGTGAAATCCTGGTGCGCGCACCCCACGTGAAGGATCGCTACGACAGGCTCTGGATCACCGAGCAGGTTAGCACCTCCATTCCTGGCTGGCACCGCACCGGAGACGTGGGTCATCTCGATGACCATGGACGGCTATGGGTCGAAGGCCGCCTCGGCCATGTGCTGCACACCGCCACGGGCTCGAAAACACCTGTGGCAGCGGAGCAGGCAGCCGAATCTGTAGCCGGCGCCGGACGAGCTGCGGTGGTCGGTGTCGGACCGGCAGGGACTCAAGCCGCCGTAGTGGTGATGGAAACAGTCCCACCGGCCCGCCGCGCGTCTCCCGCCCCGGCCGCATTTGCGCACGCGGTGCGCACCGCGGTGGAACGAACTGGTCTGGAAATTTCGGCTGTACTCCTCGTCCCGGATCTGCCAACCGATATTAGGCACAATTCCAAGATTGACCGTGCGGCGCTGGCAGGCTGGGCGGCGACCACGCTGGCCGGCGGAAGGATCGGCAAGCCATGAGTGAAAACCAAAGTTCCGCGCCAACCCGTCGCGTCTTAGTCACCGGCGCCAGCGGAATGCTTGGCGGCGCCGTAGCAGAGCGGTTACGCACCCAAGGCCATCTTGTCCGAACCTTCCAACGCAGACCATCGCAGGGAGCCACGGACGACGTCTTGGGTTCGCTTACGGATTCTGAGGCAGTAAGGCAAGCGACCAAGGGCATGGATGCTGTCATCCATCTGGCAGCCAAAGTTTCATTCACCGGTGCATGGCAAGAATTTGTCGACACGAATATCAACGGAACTAATAATCTGCTCAGGGCTTCCAAAGAGGCCGGAGTCAAAGACTTCGTCTTTGTTTCTTCCCCTTCGGTGGCGCACTTCGGCGAACCGTTGGCCGGCGCAACCGCCGGTGTGGCAGATCCTGAGCGGGCCCGCGGAAACTATGCGCGTTCCAAAGCGGCGGCGGAGCTCAATGCCCTTGCCCAAGATTCGTCTGACTTCCGGGTAACCGCGATCAGACCCCATGTGGTCTGGGGTCCCGGTGACACGCAGCTGGTTGAACGTGTCATTCACCGAGCAAAAGCCGGACGACTTCCGCTGCTGGATCATGGAGCAGCGCTCATTGACACCACCTACATCGACAATGCAGCCTCGGCGATAGTTCGCGGCCTCGAGCGCATGGAGTTTGCTCACGGTCGTGCCCTGGTAGTCACCAATGGTGAGCCGCGCCCGGTGGGCGAACTCATTGCAGGGATCTGCCAAGCGGGCGGCGCACCGGCCCCCCGGCTAAACGTTCCGGGCTGGCTTGCACGCGGTGCGGGATCAGTCATCGAACGCGTCTGGCTTGCGGCTGGCGCCAAGGATCTAGTACACGACGAACCGCCGATGACGCGGTTCCTTGCGGAGCAGCTGTCGACCGCACACTGGTTTGATCAGCGCGAAACGCACGAAATCTTGGATTGGAAACCTGAAGTAACCATCGCTGAGGGATTGCAAAGACTAGCTTCGCACTACGTTGAGCTGGATCGATAGATTGCATAGGAAATTAGCCGCAGAATAGTCGCCTCTGCCCGGAGGGTACATCTGGAGGGCTCGCAGCGTTCTACAGCTTCTGCGCCCCGGACCTGACGGATTACTTCGAGGTGTTCCCCGAACCCGAATTGGCGTGCATCTAAGTGCTGCCAAGCGGTCGACTACCTGGCAACTGCTCCAGCGGCAACCGCGCAGAATTCGAAAATTGGCGCGCATCAGGAAACCTTGATTCACTCTTTCTTGCAGCACGAGTACTCTGCGCTAAGTTGATTCAATGAGCAATAAGATTTCTTATCAGGGCGAAGCCGGATCGAACTCAAACATCGCTTGCACCGAGAGGTTCCCCGATATGGAAGCCGTCCCGTGCGCCAGCTTCGAGGATGCGTTTGCGATGGTCGAAAGTGGCGCGGCAGACCTCGCCATGATCCCGATAGAGAATTCCATTGCCGGCCGTGTTGCCGATATCCACGTATTGCTCCCGGAATCTGACCTCCAAATCGTTGGGGAACATTACCTCAGAATCCGTTTCGACCTGCTCGGAATTCCCGGAAGCAGCATTGAAGCCGCCACCGAGGTCCATAGCCACATCCACGCGCTGGGCCAGTGCCGACGTTTGATACGCGAACATCAGCTGACCCCGGTCATAGCCGGGGATACTGCAGGGTCCGCCCGCGAGATCCGGGATTGGGATGACCCCCGAAAATTGTCGTTGGCCCCGCCGATGGCCGCCGAACTTTACGGACTCGAGGTCCTGTCCAGCGGGGTCGAAGACGACCCAACGAATATGACCAGATTTGTTGTTCTGGCCCGCAAACAAGCTTTGCCTACCCGGGCGCAACTGCCCGATGAAGTCATCACGAGCTTGGTCTTCCAGGTACGCAACGTGCCCAGTGCGCTGTACAAGGCACTTGGCGGATTCGCAACAAATGGCGTGAACCTCACGCGTATGGAAAGCTACATGGTCGGCTCCACATTCGCCGCGACCACGTTCATGGTTGACATTGAAGGGCACCCGGAAGATCTTCCCGTACGGCTTGCCCTAGAAGAACTGGATTTCTTCACATGGGAAATCAAAACCCTCGGAACCTACGCGGCCAGCGAGCACCGGCAGGCCGGATCAGCTTCATTCATCTAATGTTGCTCCGTCGCTCTGACACGCTTCGTATCCATTGGACGCAAATGTTCTAGGCCGCAGGGGAATCAGTCTGAGGGACTTTCATAGCCTGCGACCAAGCAGTTCTGCACCATGGCTGCTGGAGAATCGACCGTATCCGGAACGTACCCCGTAGACGTCGCAGATCACCAACGGCGTATTTCCCGTTGCGGCGTTATGCCAGCTATTGGCGAATAGCAGCCAAATTAGCTTCAAGCAGAGCTCCGACGGTTTCGATTGCCTCCCGTACGGCATCCGGATCGGCAACAGTCAGTTGCTGAAACACTAAACCGTCCAAAGCGGCAAAGACCGCTCGGGCCAGCGGTCGTGAGTTGACGTGCCCTTGCCTACCCAAGGCACGCTGCAAAGCGTCGATATATCCCTCATAGAGCGCTTTGGCCTCATCGCGAAGGTCGGGGCGGCGGCGCGACTCCAGCACGAATTCATACTGAAACAGCTGAAGCTGCGGCTCTCGCTCGACCAGTTCGACCAGCGTACGCGCGAACCCCCCGTCTATGGTTTCCGCGGCAGACAAGTCACTTAGTCGTATAGCCCTAGATATTGCCCAGGCCACCGCCTCATGGAGCAACGTGTCCTTGGTCCCGAAGTGGTGGCTAATCAGGGTGTTGTTGACCTGCGCTACCTCGCTGACCGCACGAAAAGTAAGGCCGTGGAGTCCGCGTTCGGCCACGACCGCCACGGTGGCGGCAAGCAGTGCTTCCTTGCCGTCGCCATATTTATTGTTCCGCATCGCTTTCACATACTGAGTCTAACTCCTCAACGTGGCCCTTGACACAACGAACTAAGCAGATGCATAGTTTTAACCATGTGAGGCAGACCACGCCTCGAAACCCGCGAAACACAATTCCCGCGCAGCCTCCAACTCGTGATCGAAAGGCCCCTCATGTCTGCCTCGATAGACCCCAGCAAATCCCCTCCGACGCTTCACCGCACCTTGCGGTGGCAGGATGCATTCGCCTTGGCGATGGCCGTCTCCGGAGGTCTGTTCGTATCCTTCGGTGCAACCATGGCCGCCATCGGTGCGCTGTCGGCCATGTTCATTTGGGCCCTTGCCGCAGGCATCGGCTGGGCGCAGAATCACCTCTTCGCGGAGATGGCATCCATGTTCCCCGACAAGCCCGGAGGGGTCCCGATCTACGCGCATGAGGCTTGGAAAGGACGATTTGCTCCAGCAGGTGCGCTGGCGACTTTCGGATATTGGTTCGGCTGGTCCGCCGTTATTTCAATCGTCAGTCTGACCGCCGGTGCCATCATCCAGGTCCGCTGGTTCCCGGTAGCGACTTGGGTCCTGGACTTGGGAATCCTGCAGGTAGGGCCGGCGCAGTTGATCGGTATTGTGCTAATTCTTGCACTCATGGTGCCGAACCTCTTCGGTGCACAGCCAGCGGCTTGGGTAAACAAAATCTTCGGAGCCTTGCTGCTGATCCCCCTACTTACCTTCGTGGTTGCCCCGCTGGTTAGCGGCCAGTGGGACGTGAGCAACCTGTCTTGGGGTCTAGGACAGGCCGGAGCCGACCACTGGGGAGGCTGGCAAGACGCCGCAGTATGGCTCTACCTCATCGGCTGGACCGCGTACGGCACCGAAATGTGCGCAGCGTTCACGCCCGAATACCGTAGCAAGAAGGACGCCCGCCGCGCGCTCTCCAGCTCCGGGGCCTACACGTTCATGATGTTCGCACTGGTCCCCATTGGCATCGGCGGACTGCTCAGCCAGGCCGACGCCGCAGCAGATCCCGCGGCAGTGTTTGTCAGTGGCTTCGCGGCCGTATTGCCCGCTGGCTTCGCCGGGGATGCGGCGCTGCTTATTACCATTGGAGCGCTGCTCATGGGCGTGAACGCCAGCATGGCGGACGGGTCACGCGCGCTCTTCGGAGCCGCAGTCGATGGGTTGGTCCCCCGCGAGTTCGAGAAGCTCAACCGTCATCAGGTCCCAGCCAGGGCTATCGCTGCCGCCGTGGTCATGAACATCCTGCTGGTCCTCTTCGTCTCCAACCCGATTTCCATCCTCGTGGCGGCAAATATCGGCTACCTCTTAGCCATCCTGCTGGCCGTCTCCGGTTTTCTGCTTCTTCGCTGGGATCGGCCCGACGATCCACGCAGTTTCAAGCTCGGGCGTTGGTCAATTCCACTGGCCATAGTTCTCACCATCTATGGAGCGGCAGTCTTGATCGTCGGGGCCGCTTCGTCCCAGATATCTGGATATGGAGGGCCCTTCGAGTTGACTATCGGCGTCGGCATCCTCCTGCTCTCCCTGGTCCTGTTTGTGATCCGGCGCCGATTCCAGGATCGACTGCCATTGATGCGCGAGCCGCAGGCCCCTTCAGACCTCCACGAAACCCAAGCCTAGAACTCTCTTTATTCACCCCAACAAAGGAAGAACAACCTCATGCCACAGGTATTCCACGCCCATCACACCACCACCGCATTCGAACCGTTCGAACTCGGCACCGTCCAGTGGCTCCGCCGCAATGGCGACAACGGCAATCAGGCGCTCGCCTCCGGCATCTGGAGCATCTCCCCTGAGGAGGCGCCCGAGCCCTTCGACCTGCCCATCGGGGAAGACGAAACCATCTACATCGTCTCCGGGCACATCCGCATCGAGGTCCAGGGCGGAGACATGCTCGAGCTCACCGCCGGATCCATGGCCTCCCTGTCCAAGGGCGCCATGACGCGCTGGACCATCCTCGAACCCACCATCGAATTCTTCGTCTACAGCTAAGGCACTGCCACCATGGAAACCACTGACGTCATCATCGTCGGCGCGGGCTTCACCGGCCTGACCGCCGCCCGCGAACTGTCCCGCCGCGGATTCAAGACCACCATCCTGGAGGCCCGCGACCGCATCGCCGGGCGCACCCACCTCGAGGAGCATCTGGGCCGGAACCTGGAACTCGGCGGAACGTGGGTGCACTGGACCCAGCCCTACGTCTGGGCCGAAATGGGCCGCTACGGGATCGCCCCGGTCGCCGGCCCCGACTTCACCAAGGCCTATTGGAGCACCGAGGGCCAGCAACATACGGGGCATCCAGACGAGCTGATGGACTTGCTCGACGCCCCCAACCAAGCCCTACTAGCCGATGCTCGCAAGTATTTCCCCTTACCCTGGTCCCCGCTGGCCAACCCCGAGCTCGCCAGCATCGACGGCACCACGCTCTCGGAGGCCATCGACCGCCTGGACCTTCCGGAGAACCAACGCCAGCTGCTGCGCTCCTTCTGGACCTTAAACTTCAACGGCGCCCTAGACCAAGCCGCCTACACGCAGGCACTGCGCTGGTGTGCTGCGGCCAGCGGGTCCTGGCAACTTATGTTCGAAACCTGCGCAACCTTCAAGATCGAGGGAGGAACCCGGCGCCTGGCCGAGGCCATCCTGGCGGACTCTGACGCCGAGTTGCGGCTGAACCAGCCGGTGGCTTCCATCCATCAGGACGAGAACGGAGTCGTCGCCAGCACCATCGACGGACAGCAACTCACCGCCCGCCAACTCATCCTTGCCGTCCCCCTGGGCACCCTGAACGACATCGACATTCATCCTGAACTTTCAGCCATTAAACGCAAAGCCGCAAGCCGCAGCCATGCCGGCCGCGGCGCAAAGCTCTGGATCAAGGTCAAGGGACGGCAGGAACGCTTCGTTGCCATGGGCCCCGAAAACGCCGCCCTGAACTTCGCCCAAGCCGAGTACATCGATGCGGACACCACCACCTTGGTCTGCTTCGGACCCGACGCCGCAGCTGTCAACGTCACCGATACGTCCGCGGCCCAGCGCAGCCTCGATGCTCTCGTCCCCGGATTGGAGGTCTTGGAAGTTGCCGGCCATAACTGGGTCGACGACGAGCATGCACGCTGCACCTGGTCGATGCACTACACGGGATATCTCACCGATTCCCTAGCCGAGCTGCAGCGCTCCGAGGGCCGCATCCGCATCGCAGGCTCGGACCTGGCCAAGGGATGGGGAGGCTTCATCGACGGCGCCATCGAGTCCGGCATTGCGGCAGCCCGCGACGCCGCCCTTGAGCTCACCGATATGCCGCGCGTCAATTCAGCCCTTCCCATCTGATCCGTTGCACTTCTTCTAGGGATTGGCCTCAGGTCGTTGCTACAGATTCAGAGCTATTCATGAGCATCTGCTCGGTTGGATTCTTGGATTGAAAAATGGTTAATTGCTTCTTGTCGATGCAATGGAAACCTAGGTTGGGTAGATAATCTAGGACCGCTAATCGCAGCGATCATGGTCCACAGCGCAAATGCGATTTCCACCAGCAGCAGCGATCCGCCGCTTAGAACCGAATTCAGCAGCACGTCACCAGCCTCCTTCCCAGTCCAATGGACAGGGCGGGGGCTGGTCTCTTCTGGCCCCAAAACGCAAGTCTGCTTGCGCCAAGATAGTGACTGCAGGCAAATCACTTTAACCTGCTTTCAGGCGCTTTCGGTGCTGGGTTCGTAGGCGCAGCTTAACCCTTACCCAGCCTCAAATCAGCACCCATATCTCCCTGGCGACTGTTCCCTGTCCCTCGGTTTCCCGGTCAATAGAATCGGTTACTGGTAAACTCGATAACGATGCCCTTTGGAACAGGGCAGTTTTGCCTCGACATGTGAACGCTTTTTATGCGCGACTGGTCGACTGGTTTAGAGCATTTTTTGTTGATTCGCGTAGCACGCTCGAACCCACAATCGGGATCCGGAGCATCGCGCGAAACTTGAATAAGGCTTAACAAGCCGGAGAGGTATGTTTGACTCAACGCGTCGCCATCATTGGAGCAGGACCCAGCGGCATCGCCCAGCTGCGGGCATTCGATTCTGCCAAGAAGTCAGGGCGTGAAATCCCCGAGATCACCTGCTTTGAGAAGCAAGATGATTGGGGAGGCCAGTGGAACTACAACTGGCGCACCGGCATCGACAAGCACGGCGAACCTGTACATTCGAGCATGTACCGCAACTTGTGGTCCAACGGCCCCAAGGAAGCCTTGGAATTCGCCGAATATACCTTCGACGAACATTTCGGCCGCCCCATTTCTTCCTACCCACCACGTGCCGTGCTGTGGAATTACATCAATGGCCGCGCAGAGAAGTCTGACGTTAAGAAATACGTCCGCTTTGCGACCGTAGTGCGCTGGGTCGATTACGACGAGAGCACCAAACTATTCACCGTCACCAGCGAAGACCTGAAGACCGGTCTGACGGAAAAGAACGATTTTGATCATGTCATTGTCGGCACCGGTCACTTTAGCTTCCCGAATGTTCCAGATTTCAAGGGAATCGAAAGTTTTCCCGGCGAGCTCATGCACGCCCATGACTTCCGTGGCGCCGAGCGCTTGGCAGGCAAAGACGTTCTGCTGATCGGCGCAAGCTACTCGGCCGAAGACATTGGTGTCCAGTCCTTCAAGATGGGTGCACGCTCGGTGACGTACAGCTACCGCACGGCCCCAATGGGATTCGATTGGCCAGAAGGCATTGAAGAGCTCCCCCTCATTGACCGCTTCGAAGGGTCCACTGCACATTTCAGCAATGGCGTATCCCGCAAATTTGATGCTGTTGTCTTGTGCACCGGGTATCTGCACCATTACCCCTTCTTGCCCTCCGACCTTGCCCTAAGTTCACCGAACAACGTCTACCCGGACACTCTGTACCGTGGTGTGGTTTCCGAGAACAATAGCCAGCTTTACTACCTAGGTGCCCAGGATCAATGGTTCACCTTCAACATGTTCGATGCGCAGGCTTGGTATGTCCGTGATCTGGTTTTGGGAGAAGCCGCGGTCCCTTCAGCGTCCGAACAGCGTGCAAGCATAGATGCGTGGCTGGAGCGATTCAACGCTATTGAGACCGCGGAAGATGAAGTGAAGTTCCAGGCGGACTACATTCGCGATCTCATCGAGCAGACGGACTACCCGATGTTTGATTTGGATGAAGTCACCCGGACTTTCATGGCGTGGAAGATGGATAAGAAGAAAAATATCTTGACCTACCGCGACAAGGTCTACCGTTCAGTCATGACTGGCACCATGGCAGCAGAACACCACTCGCCCTGGCTGAGCGAGCTCGATGATAGCTATCAGCGCTACATGTCATTCCCTCAGGAAGAAAAGCTCCAAGACCTTACGGCAATTGAGACGGCCAAAGTCCATAAATTCTAGTCAGAATCTGGCTTGATAGTTCAGTTGATAAAGTTCGTATTGCCCTGTGCCGATTTCCCGACACAGGGCAATACGTTTAATTCCTTCCGTCATTTCATAGCCGCTGCCGATAGGTATCCGGGAGGATTCGCTGAACGTTTGAAGGATCCTATTGCGAAGTTGCGAAAGCTGCATCGAGATTCCGCAATGTTCCTGTGGAATCGGGAGACCGGAGGATTTAGTTTCAGCTATGACTGGCGAGGCAGTTCCCAGCTGAAGTCGGGTGGATAAAACCTCATTTGCACCTTGAGATGTGGAGAGCCTCGTTATTCGACATAAGGTCCGTTTAAGTACAGTTGGACTGCAATAGACGCGTCGCAAGGACGACAAGCACCTAACTGTTCCACGAATACCTTCGCTCTGGTCTGCCCACTCCCCCGTACCGCAGATTCACCTGAGCCAGGTTCTCTTCGGCCAAATATTCCAGATACCGGCGAGCGCTCACCCGCGAGGTGCCCAGTTTCTCGGCGGTTTCGGTGGCGGAGATGGGATTAGTGGCTTCCTTGACGATGTTTTCCACGAGTGCCAGCGTTTCAGCGCTGCAGCCTTTGGGCAGGGGGCGTCGGTTCTGCCCACTCAGTCCGAAAAGCCGGTTCACGTCTGCCTGTTCCAGCTCTTGATCTGCCTCTTGCAGCGGCTGGTAAGTTTTCGAATAGTGCTCCAGCCGTTCGCGAAGATCTTCGCGGGAGAACGGCTTCATCAGGTAGTGGACGATTCCGCCCCTCAAAGCACGGCGGACGGTGTCCATTTCTCGGGCCGCGCTAATGACGATGACATCTAAGTCCGGCTGTACCTCGCGTAGCCGTTGGAGCAGGTCGAGCCCGTTCATATCGGGTAAGTGGATATCTAGCAACGCGAGATCCGGCGAAAGCGCGGTTGCGGCTTTGATCGCCTCGTTGGCCGAGTGAGCTACTCCCACAACCGAGAACCCCGGCTCGTTATTGACGAACCCTGAGTGCACCTTGGCGACCATGAAATCATCATCGATCACCAGTACTTTGATCACGAGTTGTTCCCTACTTCCTGAGTGTAGCGGTGAACCGCGCACCGTGGTCGTTAACCGCTTGGACGTCCCCTGCGCGGCGACGGCAGACCAGTCTGGTTAAAGCCAGCCCGAATCCCCTTCCGCCGGAAACGGTCGTGTCTTTGGTGGAGAATCCCTGGGTAAAGATTTCATCGATTGCCGCGTCATCTACCCCCGAACCATTGTCGCCCACCACAACGGTAATTTGCGTATCGCTTTCTGCAATGCGTAGTTCGATGCGTGGTTGGCTCACCGCCGATACCGCGTCTATTGCGTTGTCTACGAGGTTTCCGATAACGGTGGTCAAGTCCCGAGCCAGTTGGTCATCACTGCGGCCCAGGTTGGAATCCTCGGCGACGGTGAGTTGGATTCCGCGTTCGGTCGCGACACTTGCCTTGGCAATGACCAAGGCAGCTATGGTTGGTTCGGTGATTCGCGCTGCGACATCTTCAAAGAGTTTGCTGCGGCTGAAGCTCACTCCATCAATGAATCCTACGACTTCGTCGTACTCTCCTAATTGGATGAGCCCGGAGATGGCGTGGAGCTGATTGGCGAACTCGTGGGTTTGGGCTCGGAGCATGTCCGATGTCGCTTTGCTGTCTCCGAGCTCTTGCTCCAAGAGAGTCAGCTCGGTTCGATCGCGGAAAGTGGTCACCGAGCCGAGGTCCCTGCCGGAAGTCATCACTGGCATGCGGTTGAAGACCAGCACTCGTTCGCCGATGAGGAATTGCCGGTCTGCCTGCTGCTGTTGCGTGGTTAGAGCGCGAGTAACCTGCGGTGCCACCTTGAGTTGGTCAAGTGTTTGTCCTACGCAGTTGATGGGTAGTTGCAACAGCTCTATGGCGATGTCGTTGGCGAGCATGACCCGGTGTTCCGGAGAGACGGAGACGATCCCCTCTTTCACTCCGTGCAGCAAGGCTTCGCGGTGTTCAAAGAGTTCAGAAATTTCTCTTGGCTCCATACCGCGGGTTTGGCGCTTGACGCGTCTGGACAGGAGCACCGAGCCGGTGGCCCCCAAGAGTAGTGAGATGAGGAGGGTGAATAGTGCGCTGGGCGCGATTTCACGAATGACAGCCTGCGTTGAGGGATATTTTTGCCCTGTGCTCACAATGCCCACCATCGACCCATCATCGTCCAAGACCGGCACCTGAGCGATCAGTACGTGCTTCCCTTGGCGCCAGATATCTCCGGTCCAACCACGTCCTTCGGTGACCTGAGACTCGGGCTGAAGAATTGTGGTGCCTACTTCGTCGGGAAAACTGGACGTGATCGCCTCACCGCTAGGATCCGCAATCGTGACAAATTGCAGGCCCGAGGTACTGCGTACGGCTTCGGCCATGGCTGGCAACGCGGACCCCATTTCCGGTTCGGCCCCCGGGAGGAGGACCCGCAAGAGCGGGTTGGCCGCTAGCGATTCTGCTGCGGAAAGGCTGCGCCGGCCTTCTTCTTTTTCAAAGGTATTCGTTGCCTGGGTAATTGAGACCACCACAAATCCGGTGACCACTACGCCAATGATCAGCAACTGCAATATGAGGTACTGCCCGGCTAGGGACATTCTGTTGGCGAATAGTTCGCTGGGCCAGGCCCTTGTAGTGTTCACTGTTCCTCCTTCCCCATCATCTGCTGCCTTTGCAGTTGCTTCTCATCCGGCACCGCCCTTGCGGTGCACCTGGCAACTTTACCGAAGTTTGGCATGAGCCAGCTCACAATTTTTAGTTACACAATGAACAGTATTTTCTTTGCGTACGCAAGCGTGACCTACCTCACTCACCTGCTTAGTGTTGAACTATTCGCACCCCAATGAAGACAAAGGCTGAATCCATGAAGAATTTCAAGTCACTCCGCATGCTGACAGCGGTAGCCGCCGCTGCAACGCTCGCACTGACCGCAACAGGTTGTGGCGTCACTAGCTCTGGCAGCGATCCAAGCGCCTCCGGCTCCGCCGCAAGCGGCCCACTGGAGGGCCTGCGCATTATGGTTCCAAACACTCCTGGAGGCGGTTATGACACCACCGCCCGTGTGGCAGCGAAAGTCATGGATGACGCAGCAATCGCTTCCAACCTCGAAGTCTTCAACCTTGCCGGTGCTGGCGGCACCGTTGGCCTTGCTCGAATCGTCAACGAAAAAGGCAACGGAGACCTAGGGATGCTCATGGGCTTGGGCGTGGTGGGCGCAAGCTACACCAATGAATCAGAAGCCAAGCTGACCGAGACCACCCCGATTGCAAAGCTCATCGAAGAGCCGGGCGCAATCATGGTGTCCAAGGATTCCCCATACAAGACCATTGACGATCTTGTAGCTGCGTGGAAGAAGGATCCAGGGAAACTCTCGGTCGGTGGCGGCTCGTCGCCGGGTGGACCCGACCACCTGCTGCCGATGCAGCTGGCCGAAGCCGTGGGCATTGATCCCAAGGACGTGAACTTCGTTTCCTATGACGGTGGTGGCGATCTGCTGCCAGCCATCCTGGGCAACAAGCTCGACTTTGCAGCTTCCGGTGCAGGCGAATACATGCAGCAGATTGAAGAGGGGTCGGTTCGTGTGCTGGCGACCAGTGGCGAAGAACGCTTGGAAGGCGTTGATTCACCAACCTTGCAGGAATCCGATATTGACTTGGTCTTCTCCAACTGGCGCGGCCTGGTCGCTCCACCGGAGATTTCGGACGAGGACAAGACCAAGTGGACCGAAGCGGTCACCAAGATGCACGAGTCCGATGAATGGCAGGAAGCCCTGGATACCAACGGTTGGACCGACGCGTTCATGACCGGCGACGAGTTCTCGACCTTCCTCAGCGAACAGGACGAGCGCGTAGCCAACGTGCTCAAGACCCTGGGTCTGGCGTGAGCCAAGTAACCACAGCGAAAAAGAAGCGCGTCGAACTCCTGTTCGCCGCGTTTCTTTTTCTGGTGGGAATCATCGTGTTCGTTGATGCGTCGCAGCTGCATGTGACGTACTCCCAGTCCGACGTGGTGGGCCCAAAGGCCCTGCCGTACGGGGTTGCGGGAATCCTGGTACTTTCTTCTATCGCTCTGGCGATCACCGTGCTCCGCGGAAACCTCGCCGAGGGCGAGGAAGGCGAAGACGTTGACCTTAGCCAGCCTTCGGACTGGAAGGTCGTCCTTCCGCTGCTGGCAGTATTTGTGGTCAACATCTTGTTGATCAACACAGCCGGCTGGGTCATCTCGGGAACCATTCTGTTCTTCGGAGCAGCCGTTGCCCTAGGAAGCCGCCGCTACGTGCTGACGTTGCTAATCTCAATCGCCATGTCGCTTGGTACCTTTTACGGCTTCTACTTGGGTCTGGGCATCAAGCTGCCGGCCGGAATTCTCTCGGGGGTGCTGTAAGTGGAAACACTTAATCTACTGATGGAGGGTTTCGCTTCGGCGCTCACTCCCATCAATCTGCTCTTCGCTTTAGTTGGCGTGATCCTAGGTACGGCCGTAGGTGTCCTGCCCGGGATTGGCCCAGCCATGGCCGTAGCGCTGTTGCTGCCGGTCACTTATGGCATGGAAACTTCTAGCTCACTGATCATGTTCGCCGGTATCTACTATGGCGGCATGTACGGCGGCTCGACCACCTCGATTCTGCTCAATACACCGGGCGAGTCCTCCACGGTTATCACGGCTATCGAGGGCCACAAGATGGCCAAGGCCGGGCGTGCTTCCCAGGCGTTGGCTACAGCTGCTATCGGCTCGTTCGTTGCAGGCACCATCGGCACCGCCTTGCTGGTGACCGTGGCACCGTTTGTGGTGAAGTTTGCGGTAAGCCTTGGCGCTCCGAGTTATTTCGCCATCATGGTCCTCGCCCTGGTTACGGTTACCGCGGTTCTCGGTTCCTCAAAGATCCGAGGTTTCGCGGCCCTTGGCCTTGGCCTCGCCATTGGCTTGGTCGGCATGGACCCGGTATCCGGACAGAGCCGTTTGACCTTTGGCTTTGCACCGTTGATCGATGGCATGGATATCGTAGTGGTTGCCGTGGCGATCTTCGCCATTGGCGAGGCGCTATGGATCGCAGCTCACCTCCGGCGCAATCCTGCACGCACGATACCTGTTGGACGTCCTTGGATGGGCAAGGAAGATTGGAAACGCTCATGGAAGCCATGGCTTCGCGGCACCGCGTTCGGGTTCCCGTTCGGCGCACTGCCTGCAGGAGGCGCCGAAGTGCCCACCTTCCTCTCCTACGTCACGGAAAAGAAGCTTTCAAAGCACCCGGAGGAATTCGGGCACGGTGCAATCGAAGGTGTCGCCGGCCCGGAGGCAGCGAACAACGCTTCGGCCGCTGGCACGCTGACGCCGATGCTCGCCTTGGGCTTGCCCACTAACGCGACCGCAGCCGTCATGCTCGCTTTCCTGACCATGAAAGGTATTCAACCAGGCCCCTTGCTCTTTGAAAATGAGCCGGACTTGGTTTGGGCGCTGATTGCCAGCCTGTTCATTGGCAATACCCTTTTGCTGTTGCTCAACCTTCCGCTTGCCCCGTTGTGGGCGAAGCTGCTGAAGATCCCGCGTCCGTTCTTATACGCAGGCATTCTGTTTTTCGCCACTTTGGGCGCGTTCTCGGTGAACATGCAAACCGCGGACTTGTGGCTTCTGCTGCTGCTCGGCCTGCTGGGGTTTGCCTTGCGTCGCTTTGGGCTGCCAATCCTCCCGTTAGTCCTCGGCGTGATCATTGGCCCCATGGCCGAACAGCAACTGCGTAAGTCATTCCAGCTCAGCGCCGGTGAAATCTCCGGGCTTTGGAGTGAGCCGGTAGCGGTGACGATCTACATCATCATTGCCATCTTGCTACTCATCCCAACGGTCCTCAAGATGATTGGCAAGGCACGAGGCGGAGCCTCCGAGCTCACCGCAGGTCTAGCCGCCGGCGGAGCCATCAGCGAAGACGAGTTGGAAAAGACAGAACTTCGTCTGCCAACCGGAGCACGTCGCTCGGCCGATGACGAGCAGGACGGAAAGGACAAATCATGACAATTGTTGTGGGTTATCTCCCCTCGCCACAGGGCGAGGCAGCTCTAGATCAGGCAATCATCGAGGCACAACGTGCGCAAGCACGACTTGTAGTGGTCAACTCGTCAAAGGGAGATGCATTAGTAGATGATCGTCTAATCGACGCTAGGGAGTTTCATTTACTGGAAGAGCAGCTCACCTCAGCGGGCCTCGACTTCTGGATCGAACGCTCCACCCAGGGACGTGATGCAGCGGACGAGATTTTGCGAGTTGCACAAGCGCAACGAGCACAGCTCATAGTCATCGGGCTGCGCAAGCGCAGCACAGTGGGCAAGTTTATTATGGGTAGCACCGCGCAACGCATCCTGATGCAGTCCGGGTGCCCGGTCCTCTCGGTAAAGGCTGGCAACGCCTGGTAGAGGATCTAGAACGTTGAAGCCGGGTGCGCAAAGACAATTGTCTTTGCGCACCCGGCTTCAGCTTTTCTGGCTACTCCCTGGACGCCGAACTGGCCCCGTTCGAATAGCAGAGCCGGGCACGTATACTTCCGTGCCCGGCATGGCCTACAAGCAGTTAGGACTTGTATGGATTGGTTGGAGGGGTTGATCCGTCTTCAGGGTCCTGTCGGTTGACCGGACGAGTCGGGTCGGCTTGATTTGCCGGGCGGATGTTAGTAGTCGATGGTCCGGCAGGATTTGGTGGAACTATTCCCGTCGATAGTTCGTTTGGTGGCGTTCCACCGGCCAGGCGCACAAGTTCAGACGTATTTTCAGCGGTACGAATCTGCGCGATCAGCGATTCCAAGCATGCGCGAGCAAACACGAGGTAGATCAAAACGAAGAGCGGGCCGAGAACTAACAGCACCAGGAGGCCAAAGATGGCGTCTTCGTTGAAGGCGGCGATGGTGAACCCGAGGTAGGACACGACCAGCATGATCATGATCAAGATGTATACGATCTTGATAATTGACGGCGTGACAAATTTACGGAACCCGAAATCAAATAATGCTTTCACTGTGCAGCCAACTTTCTTTCATGGACTCAACTGACTTGTAAGAGGCTACCGCAAACCAAAGGGATTGTCCTGACGCATGACAAACTATTTTCTACTGGGTTGGATAAACAGAAAGTCATCGACAATGTTCATCTTGAGTTTCAGCGGCGTCCAATAGTTTCTACTAGACGTGCAGTTTTAGACGAGCTGCTCAAGACGGCGTTTTACGATCCACCATTCAAGTCGATCTGAAGATTAGTCTTGTTGCCTACGCCTCGAGAATGAATCGCGAGATCTGCTGTAGTTTGAGATCGCTTTCTTCGCCTTCTTCACGCCGTGGATACCGGAAATCGATGAGGCAACCAATATTGAACCACGGCTCGACACATGGGATATAGGTGGCTTGCGAAACCGGGCCCTGCGCATCGGGATCGTAGTACCAAAGTTCGCGAGAGTCTCGCTCACGTCCACATAGTTCTTCACCGGCTCACCACCGTAGCCAAACTTGTCGGGTCGATAGCCTCCTGCACGAATTGCCCATTCGGAGAACCCCGAATCAACGTAAACATCCATATTGGCTACCGCACGGAGAGTTTCGATCATGTATTCCGCCATGGCCTGCGGGTCCTGAGCCAATGAACTGCCCAGTTTGGTGGGGATGAGTTTGCCTTTGTACTTTCGAATGAGCTTGAGGCCGGTCACGCAGTCGCGGATTCGAGTCACGGAGTGCATGTTGTTTTCCCGCTTCAACTTGACGCCTTCGAAGTCGACACGGCTAGATCGCAGTGCTTGACCAGCTCGGCGACAATCGCCGGCGGCATCCAGCCCGCCTTGGATAGTGCACCCACTGTGCACTAGGAATAGCTTTGCGTGGCTCGCTGCGCAATACCTGAAATATGCGCTTCCATCGCCGCGTGCACAGCCGAGGAGTCCTTTGTAATGAGAGCTTCGATAATCCGTTCATGCTCTTCGATGGTGTGTTCACCACTCATCGAATTTTGCACAACCAGCCTGAACCTCTGGATATGCCCCTCGATGGCGGAATAGGCCCTGAAAAGGAACTCGTTACCTGCGGCCTCGGCGAGACTTCGGTGGAACTTTTCATCGGCTTTCCAATAGGCACGGTAGTCCGCGAAGGCTTCACCGCCCCGCGCTTCATTCAACTCGCTATTGCAAGCTAGGAGTTCGCTCACCAGCGTCTCGCTTTGGTTCTCGCAGGCGAGCCGTGCCATACCCGGCTCTAGCATTGCACGGGCCGCATTTATTTTTTGTACATCATCGACCGTCGGTTCCGGCGCCACTCGATATCCGCGCAATGCTTCCCGTCGAACCATGCCAGTGGTTTCCAGACGCGCAAGCGCTTCACGTACCGGCGTGGAGGAAACTTGGAATTTTTTGGCCAATCCGTCAATGCTCAGCTGCGAACCGGTGGGCAGTTTATCGTCCAGAAGGAGAACCAAAATCGCGTCAAAGACCTGGTCTGCCAGCATCGGACGCGCGGCGATTAGCGGGGTCGTATCTTCCGACGGCAATGCGTTCATGACGAAATCCTATCCAACGTATGTTTTCTCTTCATCCTTTATTGCCAATTCATCATCGAGACCGCTGAGGATCTGCTATTGCTTCAAAATCGTGCACGATGTACGGTACATGATATCGGGAATCGGGGTGACATGCATCACTAGCGTGTTTCGCAGGTGTTTTTCACGATCCGCTTGGCCCAGTTCCCACCCGTCCATCACTTCACGACAGATAAGGCACGAACATGCGCTCGCAATTCAAGCTCCCTTCATTGGCCCTCACTGGCCTGCTCGCGCTCTCATTGGCAAGCTGTTCAAATCCAGAAGTACCTTCTGGACAGTCAGCCGAATCGCCCGCCGCCAACGAAGCGATCCAAGTCGAGGTAGACCAAGCTGCGCATGATGCACTTCCCGCGAAGTTCAAGGACAGTGGCAAACTCACCGTGACGATGAGCGAGAGTTCACCGCCGTTGCACTTCATCGCGGATGATGGAAGCACGATAGTCGGCGTCGATGCCGACCTGGCGCAATCGCTCGGTGACGCCATGGGAATTGATCTGACCATTGAAAGCGGCACCTTTGATGCAATCATTCCCGGGGTATCTGCCGGAAAATTTGATCTCGTGGTTTCACAAATGTCTCCTTCAGAGGAACGCATGAAGGTGTTGGATTTCGTGGATTATTACCAGTCCGGTAGTGGCATCGGGGTAACTCCAGGAAATCCAAAGAAACTCAATGTTGATGAACTGTGCGGCGTCAAGGTAGGGGTGCTCAAGGGATCCTTCCAAGATCTCAAGCGTGTACCTGAAGCGTCCGCAAAATGCGTCGCGGATTCCCAACCGGCCATCGACGTGATGACCTACCCAGACATGCAGGCACCAATTCTCGCGCTAACTTCCGGACGAATCGATGCCGTCTACGTAGACGGGCCAACACTTGGTTACGCCATCAAACAGGGCGGCGAGGTAGAGCTCCTGGGCGAAAAGAACGTATCACCTGTCAGCATCGCATTTGCCAAGGATGCCGGCCTTGAAGAAGCGGTACAGCTAGGTCTTGAATCGTTGGAGAAAAGCGGTCGATACCAGCAAATCCTGGACGGTTGGGGCGTAGGCAACGGTGCAATAAGTGACTTTGCGTTCAATAAGGCCCAGTAGGTTTTCATGACCAGCGTATCTAAAACTCCCGAGTCCACAGGGCAACCAGTGGATGCTAAACACCACGAGCTGCTGATGACCAGACCGCGCGAAAGCCACAGAATGATGTGGTTAACCGCTGCGGTCGTACTTGGCGCGGTAGCACTCGTGGCCTACTCCCTCATCACTAACCCACGTTATGAGTGGGACGTGGTCTTCAGCTGGTTCCTCTCCGAACGATTGTTTTCGGGTCTAGTCAACACACTGATCCTGACGGTCATCTCCATGGTCGTCGGAATCGTGGCCGGCGTATTGTTGGCACTCGCGCGATTGGCGCCGAATTATGTTGTAGCCTCGGTCGCTGCATTCATGATTTGGTTCTTCCGCGGCGTTCCGGTGTTCGTCCAGCTATTGTTTTGGGGATTCATCGCAGCGATCTATCCCCGGATCGAGATGGGAATTCCCTTCGGCCCCGAGTTCTTCTCAATTGATGCCAACACCTTGATCACGCCTTTCCTCGCGGCAATTCTCGGGCTAGGCCTCAACGAGGGCGCCTACATGTCCGAAATCGTTCGTGCTGGATTGCTCAGTGTGCATAAGGGCCAGACAGAGGCAGCCAAGGCACTAGGCATGAAGCGCGGCCTTATTCTATGGCGTGTTGTATTGCCTCAAGCCATGAAAATCATCATTCCGCCCACGGGAAACCAGACAATCTCCATGCTCAAAACAACCTCTCTGGTCAGCGTTTTAGCTTTCCCCGAACTACTATATTCTGCGCAAATGGTCTACAGCTCGAATTTCAAAACTATCCCGCTGCTCATTGCGGCCAGTCTCTGGTACTTAGCGGTGACCAGCATCCTTAGTCTGGGTCAGTTCTATATTGAGCGGCATTTCAACCGCGGCTCGGGCAATCGGGCACCACAGAAATTATCTGCCCGGTTCAATCCGCTGAAACGATCGCAACCAATAGTCCAGAAAGTTCAGCCATGAATGACGTTATTGCCGAGGCCTATGAAGTCCAGAAACATTTCGGACAGCTAGAGGTCCTCAAGGGGATCAATCTCACCGTGAATCGTGGTGAAGTGACATGCATCCTTGGCCCCTCAGGATCGGGCAAATCGACCTTTTTACGTTGCATCAATCAGCTGGAGACCCTGACTGGAGGATACATCAAAGTTAATGGTCGGCCCATCGGGGTGAAAATCAAGAACGGCAGCTTGCACAAGCAAAACGAAACCGAAATTGCCAAGTCACGCGAACACATCGGCATGGTTTTTCAGAGTTTCAATCTCTTCCCGCACATGACCGTTCTCGAAAATATCTGTGAAGCGCCGCTCCGCGTCAGAAAAGAGAGTCGCAAGGCAGTGACTGCCCGGGCCAACGAACTCTTGGCACGAGTCGGCTTGTCAGAAAAAGCCAACGTTTACCCGGTTGCGCTCTCTGGTGGACAACAACAACGTGTTGCAATCGCCCGCGCCCTAGCCATGGAACCCCAACTCATGCTTTTCGACGAACCGACCTCGGCGTTGGACCCTGAGCTCGTTGGCGAAGTCCTTGATGTCATGCGCGACCTCGCCAAAGCCGGCATGACCATGATCGTGGTGACACACGAAATTGGTTTCGCCCGAGAGGTCGGTGACAATCTCGTATTTATGGACGGCGGTTACGTGGTCGAGCAGGGTCACCCTCGCGAAGTTCTCAGCAATCCGCAGCACGAACGCACACAACAGTTTCTCTCAAAAGTCCTCTAGCGCCAGCCCCAAATTGGAGTATTCACACCATGCGTAACAAATGGATCGTCAGCATCGATGACTACCGAAAAGCTTCGCGCTGGCACCTTCCAAAAATGATCACCGACTATTTAGACGGTGGGGCGTTGGATGAGATCACCACTCGCGCCAATCGCGAGAGCCTCGATGCCCTGATGCTCAGGCAACGCTCAATGGTGGACTTGAGCGAATTATCCACCGAAGCCACGGTCCTGGAGCAACCCGTGGACTTTCCGTTGCTGGTGGCCCCCATGGGCATGCTGACCATCTTCCATCCTGGCTCAGACCTGGCGGTAGCCCGTGCCGCGGTCAACGCGGGCTCCATTTTCATTCACAGCGCCTGGGCGGGGTGCGCCCTCGAGGAAGTCGCTCCCATAGCCGGGGACAAGCTCTGGGCCCAGGTCGCTTTCTGGAAGGATCCAGCCGAAACCGAAAACTACATCCAACGAGCGCGGAATGCCGGGGTCAAAACCTTGGTTGTCGCCGGTGACGTCGGATCGTCGAGCAAGCGCGAACGCGATATGCGCCACGGTCTTTCCATGCCGCCTAAACCACCAGTCTTCGACTACTTCACGACCGCAATGCGACCACGATGGATTTACCGGTGGCTGACCGGGCGCAAGATGACCTATGGAAACTACTCCATCGATGGCAAAGCGCTCCGCATGGATCAAATGAATCAGTGGATGGCCAGCAACAAGAATTCGAGTGCTGATTGGGCGGATTTCGCTAAGCTGCGCCAGCAGTGGGACGGGAAGCTGGTGATCAAAGGCATCATGGATGCCGAAGACGCCGCGCGAGCGGTAGCCGAAGGTGCCGATGGCGTCTTCATCTCAAATCATGGAGGTCGACAGTTCGACGCGCAACCAGCCACCATCGACGTTTTGCCTTCGATCGTCGCAGCTGTGGATGGAAAGGCCGAGATCTACCTTGACGGCGGGATACGTCGCGGACATGACATCGTCAAGGCAATCGGGCTGGGTGCCACCGCTGTAATGGCGGGACGCCCATTTGCCTACGCCTTGGCGACCGGTGGTGAGCCAGCGGTGAGCAAGGCCTTCAAGATTCTGCACGACGAGTTCAAAGGCGCCATGGGTTTCGTCGGAAAAACCAGCGTGGAATCAATAGACGAGTCGGTCTTCGCGCTGCGTAGTCGAATCAACGACTACGTTTAGCAAAAGGTCCGGCACGCGAGCGAATACAGGTTCTCAAGACGCGGTTCGTCCCGGTTCCAAGCAATAGGCCTTGGAACCGGGACCGCGGCGAACCTTTTGCATGCTTAGCCAAGAACGGGTTGCCCATCGGGAACGCCCGCATGAGGCTGAATCCGCCACCCAGAACAAGGTTCAGAGTCACTTACCAAACATCTGCAAGGTAGCTATCGCAGCCACTGACTAGGCTGCGCCACATCTCTAGAAACCCGCAGTATGGTTCTGTTAAGCCTTGTCGATTGCTTCCTTCAGCGCAGCAAGAATCAGCGCTACCGAGGTTGGGTTAGCGTTCGGCCCCATCAGACCGATACGCCACACGGTGTTCGCGTACTGTCCGACGCCGCCACCGATTTCAATGTTGAAACGCTCCAGCAGGTAGCCGCGGACCTTGGCCGAGTCCGTCCCTTCTGGAACCTTGACCGTAGTCAATTGCGGAAGTCGGTAGCCTTCGGTTGCAAATAATTCCAAGCCCATGGCCTCGAGACCATCTTGCAACAGCTTGCCAGCTTCCTGATGGCGCGTGGTCACTGCGTCCAGGCCTTCGGCGAGGATCCGGTCGATGCCGGCTTCCAACGAAGTGACCATGGCAACTGGTGCCGTGTGGTGGTAGGTGCGCCCACCGCCGCTTGCGCCGGTGGCATATCCACCGAGCAGACCGAGATCCAGGTACCAGGACTGGGGCTTCTGAACGCGGCGTTCAAACGCGCGGTCAGAGATGGTGAAGGGTGCCAGACCGGGCGCAACACCAATGCATTTCTGGGTTCCAGCGTAGCCGATGTCGATTCCCCACTCGTCTGCCAAGACCGGCATTCCGCCAATGGAAGTCACCGCATCCACAATCAACAAGGCATCACCTTTGATGGCGCCGAGTGCGGCAATATCGGAAACTACTCCGGTGCTCGTCTCAGCATGCACGCCAGCAATTACGGTGGGATTCGGGTGTGCCGCGGCGACTCGCTCGGCGTCGATAGGTGTTCCGTACTCGTGGTCCACACGTACGACTTCGGCGCCCACGCGCGAGGCAACCTCGCACATGCGCTCACCAAACAGCCCGTTGATGGCAATGACTGCCACATCCCCTGGATTGATGGTATTCACGAAAGCGGCTTCCATGCCAGCGGAGCCGGTAGCACTCAGCGGCAAGGTACGAGTGTTCTTGGTCCCCCATAGGGTGCGCAGTCCATCGCCTACACGGTCCATGCGGGCAATGAATGCTGGATCCAGGTGACCGAGCAAGGGAAGCCCCAGCGCGGCGGTTGCTTCTGGATATGGGTTGCAGGGACCTGGGCCGAACAAATGACGTTGCAGAACAGTCGTGCTCATGACTACTCACTTTCATTCAAGGTGGGCGTGCGTTACCTTCACCTTAGAACCAAAAACGCTTGATAGCGAAAACTAAATTTCGTATGTCGGATGTCGAATTGCATTGCGCTATCGACACCGTTGCGCTCGAACCTCAATGACGATACTCGCGCCGACTCCCGCTACCCTGCACGAAACAGCGGAAGGACCACTCTGGGCTGGTCCTTCCTCCGAGTCAACGAGTCTGAATCACCTACGCCTGTACGCGGGCAGCGCCCAGTTGCGCCATAAAATCGGGCAGCTCTCGCACACCTTCCAAGATCGCATCGTGAGGGTGCAGTTCGAGGTCTGCGCGTCCAAGCTTCCCGGTGAGCACTCCCACCGCAATGGCTCCAGCGTTCGTCGCCGCCTGCAGATCGTTGACCGTATCGCCGACAGCAATCACCTTCGCCACGTCTAGTACTCCGGTCTGTTCCATCACCCGGTGGATCATGTACGGCGCAGGACGGCCAGCTGCCACCTCATCGGCGGTGACTACGGCATCAAGCAACCCGCCCTCTCCAACTCGCCAGCCCAGGCCGTTGAGCAAATCGGTGGCCACGTCTCTTGAGAATCCCGTCGTCAAAGCGATTTTCACGCCTTGTTTCGCCAAAATCTCGAAAGCCTCTACTACACCAGGAAGGGCGACCGGAGGGTTCTGAGCATAGTAGGAAAACAGTAATTCGCGGAAGCGATTAAAAGTTCCCGCTACTAATTGTTCTTCCGCTTTTCCACCACCCAAACGGATGAGCGCGGTAATGGCTTCACGCTTCTCCGCCCCCATCCAGGTCTGCAAGTTTTCAGGCGATACGTCCACTCCGGTTTCGCGCACTGCATTCTCCAGCGCCCTGTATACATCCGCATGTTCATCGATGGTTGTTCCTGCCATGTCGCAGGCGATCAGTTCGATCATGTTCTTACTCCAAGGTGTTGTTAGGTAACTGAGCTCGGGACGCGAGTTAGTGCGGCACGATGCTCGCTGGTATTTTCGATGCTGAAGTTTGCAAGCTGCGGTAGGTACCTGTCATCGGAATATTCGAGTATTTCTCCCGCACGCGACGAGGTGATCCGTCGTTCGCGCAGTAGCGGTGTGCCCACTTGAACACCTAGAAGTTCGGCATCCGTCTCATCCGCGGCGACTGCGTCAATTGTGTGCCGTCCGCGCGAGAGATCGACTCCCTGCTCACGCAAGTACCCAAAAATGGATCCTGAGTCGCTGTCAAAATCGAACAATAGTCGCCCGGCTTCCAGCGCAAAATTGGAGCGTTCAACCATTGCCGGAGTTTCGTCCAGCAGTCGCAGTCGCAGCACTTGAATCACTTTCTCGTCCGCCCTGAGTCCCATCTGCTCTGCCACGATCGAGTCGGCAACGCGTCGGGCGAGTTCCACCGTGCGCTGTCCCGGAGAGCGTCCAATCGATTGAGCCCATTCGGTAAAGGACATGAAAGTGCTGAAGGACTGGGACGGCACGGTGTGCGCCACCGTAGGCGGCTTCCCTTGCCCACCGGCAATGAGTCCCTCGGAGCGCAGGGTGGCGAGGGCATGGCGAACGGTACCTCGTGAAGCCTCGACTAAGGCACACAGTTCAGATTCACTTGGAAGCTTGTCTCCTTCTCGCCATTGTCCTGACGCAATACGCTGCCTCAGGTCGGCGGCTAATTGCTGATGCTTTGGATAGTTCTTGTTCGGGCTCACAACTTGATCATACAAGTGCGACAACTGAAAATTCGTGGTTTTCATGGACATCGAAACGAATCCTAGGTAAACGGATGGCCCGCAAGTTGAACACTAATCAAACTTGTATAGACAAGTGCTGTTTTAGCTTGAATAGGCTCTCCGAAGAAGTGCATGATCAATTTTGTGATCAACGAAAACACCTTCCACAACGAAACTCCCAACGCCATGCATGCCGATGTAGTGGTCATTGGCGCCGGGATCGTAGGCTTGGCCCACGCCGCCCGCTCGGTCGATGCCGGGCTCTCTGTCCTCGTCATCGATCGTGACCACCAAGCAGTCGGCGCGTCCGTCCGCAATTTCGGCCACTGCTGCATTACTGCCCAAAGCGGTGAACTTTACGAGCTAGCTCAAGCCGGACGGCCCTTGTGGTTGGACTACGCAGATCGCGCAGGTTTCTGGGCCGCCGAGTCCGGAGCACTCGTGGTGGCTACCACCCCGACCGAGCTTCAGGTCCTGCGCGAGCTGTCAGATCGGCGTGCCCCTGGTCAGATCACTTTGCTCACGGCTTCCCAAGTCGCTCACGAACTGGGGCGTTCCGAAACCCAGGGGCTCCTCGGTGGTGCCATGTTGCGTGATGACCTTCGTGTGGATCCCCGAACCACAGTTGCGAAATTGGCAGGGTGGATCGATTCGCTGCCACAGGCTTCGGTACGTTGGAACACTTCGGCGCTCGGCTTCGGCATCGGAGAGCAGCGCCGCGCTCGAGTCGAGACCAGCCGGGGGCCTATCGAAGCGGATCAGATATTTGTTTGTGTGGGCCACGACGTTGATTATTTGTTCCCCGCTCTGGCCGAAGAACACCGTATCAAGCGCTGCGCACTGCAGATGGCAAGTTCCGAAAGCCCTGCAGATCTCAAACTAGAACCAGCGGTGCTCACCGCAACGTCAATGCTGCGCTATGAAGCGTTCACCGAGGTCCCCTCGGCTCAGAAATTACGCGCCGAGGTGCGCTCCAAGCATCAAAACCTATTGGATATTCAAGCAAATGTGATGTTTACCCAGCGGCCGGATGGAACGCTGCTCTTAGGCGACTCTCACGACTACGAATTGACCCATCCGCCTTTTATCCAGGAAGACATTTCAAACACCCTGCTGAGCTCCATCGAATCCGTTCTTCACCGCGAACCGCTGAGCATTCTCGAACGCTGGCAGGGAGTCTATGCCTCCAGCGACGTTGGACCGCTCTTGATTCACAACGTCGCCGAGGCCATCACCGTAGTGTCCGTCACCGCCGGTGTCGGTATGACGCTGTCCTTCGGCTTGGCCGACCGCAACGTTCGCTCGCTCATTCAGGAGCCCTCGCTGAGCGCCCCATCGAAGTGACACAAAGTTACCCATTTCTTTCTTCAGGAGTAATCATGAAACTTTCACGCACCGTCGCAGTGGCGGCATCTGCCATAGGGCTCGTAGCGTTGTCGGCCTGCGGTAGCCCGCAGACCCAATCGGAGGCGGTAACTGACGTCCCGGCATTTTGCGCCGATGGTCCGCTGATGTTTGGCATAGAACCGTTCGAAGCCCCAGCGAAACTCGAGCCCGCTTATGGGGTCCTGGCAAATGCACTTGAGCGTGAGTTGGGTTGCAAAGTTGAGATGCAGGTAGTCGAAGATTATTCGGCCGAAGTGCTCGCCATGCGCAATGGCAAGCTGGATCTAGGTCAGTTCGGTCCCGTGGGCTATGTCTTCGCAAGCGAGCAGGCAGGTGCCGAGCCACTGGTATCCTTCGGCACCGCTGAGGGCGAGTTGAGTACCTACACGGCCGGCATCTGGGTTCCCAAGGACTCGGATATTACCTCCATCGAGCAGCTTCGCGATGCTGATCTGGCCTTGGGCGGTGTGGGTTCCACCTCCGGGGATGTGCTACCCCGCTATGCGCTCAAGACCGCGGGCGTTGCCGAATCCGAGCTGAATCTGAACTATGCCGGAGGCCACCCCGAGTCATTGCTCGCGCTGACCAACGGCACTGTTGACGCCGCCCAGATTAACTCGCAGACCCTGGCCGTGGCAAAGGCTGAGGGAACCTTCGACCCTGCGGACTACCGCGAGATCTGGACCTCTGAACCAATCCCCAATGACCCCATCACCATTCGTGCCGATGCCGATCCGGCGCTGAAGGAAGCAGTCAAGACCGCATTGCTTGAATTGCCCGAGGCGGACATCGCCCAGGTAGGTGCATTCCTTGATGTCACTCCTCCAGGTCCGCTGCTCGAAGTCACCAAGGATACCTATCAGCCATTATTTGATCTTGCCGCCGAAATGGGCCTAACCGAGAAGGACCTCTAAGTGCGCGATTCAGTTCCTGCCCCACCCTCAACTCCCGCTCGAGCGCTAACAGTTACCGGTCTGGCAAAGTCATTCAATGACCGCAAAGTGCTAGACCAAGTGAACTTCCATGTGAACCGCGGAGAGCTGGTTGCCTTCCTCGGGGCCAACGGATCTGGTAAGTCGACCACGCTTAAATGTGTTGCCGGATTATCCGCACCGGATTCCGGAATCGTTGAGCTTGAGGGAACCGATCTGGCAACGCTCCATGGCCGGGCCCTGATCGAGTCGCGCAGTAGGGCCGCCATGGTTTTCCAGAAAATTCATCTGGTGCCACGCCGCACGGCGCTGGAAAATGTTTGCGCTGGAGGTTTGGCACGCGTCTCCGGATTAGCTTCGATCACTCCGGTTTTCTTCTCTCGTCAATTACGTGAAGAAGCCATGGCTTGTCTTGATCGGGTGGGGATGGCAGACCGTGCCTTGGATAAAGTCGGACGCCTTTCGGGAGGGCAGCAGCAACGTGTAGCCGTGGCCCGAGCACTCTGCCAGCGGGCCTCAGTGTTGTTAGCCGATGAACCGGTATCCGCCCTAGACCCACATGCTGCGGAGAACATCATGGAGCTGCTGTCCGAACTCGCCCATCAGGAGAACCTAGCTGTCGCAGCGGTATTGCATCAACCAGATTTGGCACTGCGCCACGCGGATCGCGCTATTGGCCTGATGCACGGTCGCATTATTTTTGACGGTCCGGCTAGCTCGTTGAACGAACCGGTCCTGGATACGCTCTACTCCCCTGAACGGAGCGCAGCATGAGCCTGCAGATTGAACCTCGAATCGAAAGTCACCCCATGGACGAGTCCAGCTCAGTCATAGCTTCCCGGCCGGCAACGCTCAGCGTGCCACACGACCGGAACCGAGTACGCAGACGCCTGCTCTGGGGCGCGGCCACTGTCCTCATCGTGATACTGCATCTCTTGGCTATACGTGGCACGGATTTTGACCCGGCAGTACTCGTTGAGGGTTGGCGGGGCATGGCACGTTTTCTCGGTGATGCCTTCCCGCCGGATCTGAACTGGGAAACCGTCGTGAAGCCAGGGTTGGAGGCCACCCTCGTCACGCTATGGATTGGCCTGTTGGGTACCACGTTATCCATTCCTACTGCATTGCTCTTGGCAGTTTTGGCGGCGCGTAGCACTTCCCCACATCCGCTGGCCTACCAAATTTCCCGTGCGATTTTGTCGTTCTTCCGGGCGGTACCAGATATCGTCTTTGCGCTGATCTTCGTCACCGCGGTTGGGCTTGGCCCATTTGCCGGGGTGCTGGCACTGATCTGCCACAATACTGGCGTGATGGGAAAGTTGTGGGCGGAGTCAATGGAAGAAACTGACCATGGTCCGCAAGAGGCCCTCTCCACGACCGGTGCATCAAGGTTGCAACAGATAGCGCATGGTTCCCTGCCTCTGGTTGTCCCTCAGTTTATTGGCTTGTTGCTGTACCGCTTCGACGTGAACGTTCGCTCGTCACTCGTGTTGGGGTTGGTGGGTGCCGGAGGTATTGGCTTGCTCATCAATCAGGCGATCAAGTCTTTCCAGTTCGACACCATGCTCACCCACATCATCATCGTTCTGTTGCTTATTATCGTGGTGGACCAGGCCTCAGGGTTTATCCGCCGCAGGCTGGCAGTCTAGGACGCCTCGCGGGTTTTCCGCTCGGAGGATCCAACCAACTGTTCGCTAAGATTGTCCGGCTCCCGCAGGAGCTGGGCGATCTTTTGCTTTCAATGATCTAATCGCGCCACCAATTCTCAGCCGATTCCTCAGTGCTCGGCGACAGCAATGAGCAGAACTGCTAGAACCTAAATGGAGCATTGCTTCTTGAAAAGGTTGTCGGCATAACCGCCACATATTTTCCGTACCGGTCGGTAATTTCTTGTGCCAGTAGCAACGGTTCGGTTAATACCAAAGGCAAGGCAGCGGCAGGAACCTGCAAGAGGTGTGTGCCGCCGCTAAGCCCTCTGCACAATACGAGTTTATTGAGCTTTCGCAGCTCAGTGCTGCATGACGTTTAATGAGAACTCGATGAATCCGTCATCTTCTACTGCAACGAATCCCAAGTCCGGGGCTTCAACACCGAAGTCGGCCCAGTTCACAGGTATCTGGCCGACCAGCTGGGCCTGTCCGTCATTAAAGACGGCCTCCACGTCAGTGGTCACCGCAACGGTCTGTCCATTGAGAGTCAGTTCACCAGTCATGTTGAAAGATTGAGCGCCGCCGACATGTGACGCAGACACGTCAACTGGTTCGACAAGGCTGAAGGTTGCTTCAGGGAACTGCTCGGTATCGATGGCAGTAGTCCGGAAGTACTGGTCGCGTCGGTCGGAGTCAGTTGAGATGGTATCCACTTGCAGGGTGAGATCCGCTGCGATGAGCTGATCTTCTTGAACTGTGAGAGACCCGGTAATGTCTTCGGTACGCCCAGTGACTGTCACGTCGGCACCGTTGAGAACTTCATCGAGACGGTATCCGGCGAAGGAACCCGAACCGACGGACCAAGTTCCAGAGGTGTCCCCGGCACTCGAATCACTGCCAGTTTCCGGCGCACCGTTGGACTGTTCAGCCGCAGGGGTCTGGGAAAGTGTTGGCACGTCTTCGGCCTGAGCCGAGACGGTGGAGGCATAGATACGACTGCCAATAAAGACGCCCGCAATAATGGCTACTGCTGCCAAAGCAATAATCCATACTCGCCGTATCTTTTTGGATTTCTTCTCGACGGACTGGACTGAATCTGTCTGCTCTGTCATTGCAACTCTCGATTGATCACGCCGTCCTTCGACGACAATTTACTTGACCATTCAATTGTTCCATCGGCAATGTGAGTCGGTGTGGAATCCATAGGACTTCACCAAATATCCACAGCCGCTAAACAGGGAATCGGTTTTGGAACACCACATCTCAGCTTCAAAGGCGCCAAAAGGAAAATCCCCGCCCCCCCCATGAAGGGAAGCGGGGATGTTCACACCGAAGCGTGAGACTACTTGCGCAGGCCCAAACGCTCGATCAGCGCACGGTAGCGCTCGATGTTGGTGTTCTTGAGGTAGCCGAGCATACGACGACGGCGACCAACCAGAGCCATCAGGCCGCGGCGGGTGTGGTGATCGTGCTTGTGCATCTTCAGGTGCTCGGTCAGGTCCTTGATACGACGGGACATAACGGCAATCTGAACCTCAGGCGAACCGGTGTCACCCTCGTGGGTGGCGTAAGCCTTGATGATTTCGTTCTTTACTGCGGCATCTAATGCCATAACAAACTCCTGGAGTTGGACCGCGTTTCATTCGGTGTGAGCGTCAGACACTCACGACGGCGTCTCGCAACCGCGGACTGCAGCGAGAACCATCGACAATCATATCACCGACGGACCCGTCGGCGCGCCCTCCAAGCATGGGTGAGATAGGGCACCTCGACGATTTGTGCCGCTTCAAAGCCCAGATGCTCGCACCAATACCAGATCAGATTCTGCTCAACTTTGGCTCTGGTTTCTTCCTTGGAGCGCCGGTAGTAGCTGCGCGAACGAGTCAGTTCCAAGATGCCTTGAAGGTCCAGTTCCATCGGCCAATGCCAGATCCCCGATTCCGGGGTGTCGAATTCTTTGCCTAGCGGTGGCGCAATTTCCGGACGGTGCACGTCCCCGGCATGCATGATGCGAGCCAGTCGATGAACCCAAGGCACTTCTACGTCCAGTTGGTTCCAAAGCAAAACAAGCGAACCATCGTTGCGCAACAACCTGGCGGCTTCGGCGCTAGCAAGAGGCGGATCAACCCAGTGCCAGGCTTGGGCATAGGTGATCAAATCCGCACTATTCTCCGGCATCCCGGTCGCTTCTCCGGAGGCACATACCGTATGCACTTGCGGTATGCGCTCCTTGAGCACGGCTAGCATGTCTTCGGACGGATCCACCGCCCAGACATCTATCCCCGCCCCGAGGAGCTGTTCGGTGAAAATTCCAGACCCGCAACCGATGTCTATGGCGCGCTCCACGAAATCGCCGGAAACTGTAAATTCCAACGCTTCGCGTGGATACGCCGGACGAATTTTGTCGTAATTCGCGGCCCCAGCCTCATATGCGGAGGCCAGGTCCGCGCGACGCTCGGGTTTCATGGTGAACGCACGGCGAGGCAGTGAAGGAATTTCCGGCATGTTCCTAGTGGGATTCGGTGGCCAGCACGCTGCGCGCCTGGACCACATCTTCATTCATCTGCTCGATCAGCGCTTCGATGCCACGGTAGGCCACCATGGGGCGCAGATGAGAGATGAACTCAACAACAATTTGCTGGCCATAGAGGTCAAATTCCTCGTAGCCCTCTACGGGGCGATCAATCACGTGGGCCTCGACGACGCGCGCAACACCGTCAAAGGTCGGGTTCGAACCCACCGAGATGGCCGCAGGCCAGCGCACTTCGGCTTCGTCGATCACCCAGCCGGCATACACGCCATCTGCCGGGATAATACCGGCAGCCTCTGGCGCCAGGTTTGCTGTGGGGAACCCCAATTCGCGTCCACGGGCTGCCCCGTGGACTACTTCGCCGCGCATCCGGTGCGGACGTCCAAGGATGGCCGCTGCGGCTTCGACGTTGCCTGCCGCCAGTTCTTCGCGGACCCACGTGGAGGAAAGACGACGCTTATCGCCTACGTCTTCGACACCGATGACATCAAAACCGTATTTTGCGCCCAGCTCGCGCATGAAGTCGAAGTCGCCGGAGTTGCCATGGCCGAAGCGGACGTCGTGGCCCACCACCACTGCCACCGCATTGAGCTTCTCTACGATGATGGAATGCACGAATTCTTCGGCCGACTGTTCGGCGAATTCGAGGGTGTAGTTGATCATTAAAGTCGCATCCAGGCCAACACTGGCCAAGGTGTCGATACGATCTTCCAGACCCATGATGAGCTCGGGAGCAGAGTCAGGGCGGTGCACCTGTGCTGGATGTGGGTCAAAGGTGATCGCTACCGATTTAGCCGAGCGCCTTTTGGCATGCGAGACCGCAGAATCTAGAACTTCACAATGCCCGAGGTGGACGCCGTCGAAGTTACCAATGGTCACGACAGCGGGAGCCATATCCGTGGGGACTGAGTCCAGGCCCTTCCAATAGTGCACTTTGCTCCTCTTGACTCTGCAACGAAAGATAAATAGTTTACCGAGGTAATTCTTGCACGTCTTTAGACGTGACGCTCATTACGGTTACGGAAGAGCCACCACAAACCAATCAGTGGCAGCACCAGCGGAATATAGCCATAACCCTTGCCGAAGTAGCTCCACACGGAGTCGTGGCCGAAGTGATCAGGTAGCACGAAGGACAGCAATCCAACCACGAGCACGCCCAGCAATTCGAAGCTCACCGCAAACAGGGAGAGCTTCCAAGCCCCTGGCTTAGCGGAGGACAGAGTAAAAGTAGCGAGGATATAAACCAGACCTGCAAGCAATGACAAAAGGTAAGCCAGCGGGGCTTCAGAGAAGTCACGAAAGAAAATCTGGTACAGCGCACGCACTGTGGCCGAAAGCGCTAGCACACCGTAAACGGCGATAATAATGCGGCCCAGTCCGGTGGTTCTTCCCGGACGTGGCGCTTTGTCAACGCCACGAGCTTGCGCAGCTTGTACGATGCGTGAATTACGTGGTTTCTCGCTCATGCAACAACTCCTACGTGCCAGATTTGCTCCATGCGGAACAACATAACAAATGTGATGGCTCCCGAAACAGCCAGTACTGTATTTGCCCAGCGGCTCTTATCGCTGACCGCCCAGAAGAACGCTATCGGCGGCATGATTGCCGCGGTCAGCAAATAACCCCAGAATTCCCAAGGCTCACCGAGAATAGCTTCTCCCCCGGCCTGGCGAATACCCGCAGCTACCGCATAGACAATCAGAAAAATCTCGGTTCCTGCTGTTGCGATCAACGCCCAATCATCCGGATAACGCCGGATGATGGTGGCAATGATTCCGAGCAACACGGCGAGCGCACACACGATGGCGCCGGCGATAAAGAAGCCGTTAAGGGCAAACAAGACTGAGCCTTTCTGAAAGTCTCACGAAGAAATGAGTTACTGCTTTCCGGTGAAGACTATTTGGCCGCGAGCTTTCTCGCCCTTATCTGCAATGAGTGCCACCAGTCCGCCGTCCGGTGCGAAAGCCGCTACGAGCTCGCCCTCGGGCAGTTCCATAACATTCTTGGAAGCGGTGATGGTTCGTCCGTAAGAGAGCTCGGAAGCTTCGTCTTCGGTCAGTTCGCGGCTTGGGAATAGAGCCGCGGCTGCCTTGTCGAGCGAGAGGATCTCGAACTCTTCGGCGAGCTGTTCCAAACGCTTTGCTTTTGCTATCGGATATGGGCCGACCTCGGTGCGACGCAGCGCGGTGAGATGACCGCCAACGTTGAGCGCTTCGCCCAAGTCTCGGGCCAATGCCCGGATGTAAGTTCCTGATGAGCAGGAGACGGTGACGTCTACGTCCAACACCTTGCCACCCACTTCGCGGCTGATTTCATGGATGTCGAAGCGGGAGATGGTGACCGGGCGGGCTTTGAGTTCTACTTGCTCGCCGGCACGGACTCGAGCATAGGAACGCTTGCCATCTACCTTGATCGCCGAGACCTGGCTTGGGATCTGCTCGATATTGCCGCGAAGCTTGGCGATTTCGCGTTCAATATCCTCGTCGGTCACCGCTGCCGCAATGCGTTCGGAGATAACCTCGCCTTCAGCGTCATCGGTGACGGTGTTCTGTCCCAGACGGATGGTGGCGGTGTAGGTCTTGTCGTGTCCCACAATGTAGGTCAGTAGACGTGTTGCCTTGTTAACACCGATCACCAGGACACCCGTTGCCATGGGATCAAGGGTGCCAGCGTGGCCTACCTTGCGGGTTCCTGCAAGCCGACGGATTCGGCCCACCACGTCATGGGAGGTCATTCCCTGATCTTTGTCGACTAATACGAGGCCCGAGGCCTGCTCTTCAGTGTTCTGCCCGGCTTTACTCACGCCTACCAGTATAGGCGTTATGAAGGCCGCCCTTGCGGTGATGCGTGTCATGCGGCCACAGCCCTCGTCCCGAAAATCGGCTACGAATAGAAATCCAATCCAAATTTCATTCCCGGCGCGGCAAGCACAGATCATTCCGTGCCTAAGTTCAGCGGTGGACAGAGAACCCCGGCTCGATAGGTTCGAAGCACCTGGAAGGAAGAGAATTTCCTAGGACCCAATGCCAGATAACAGACTAGAACCCCGCGAACTGATCAAGTTCATTCTTTTCTTGGCGGGTTGCTTACTGCGCTCGGGGCTACCCGTAGCGCTTGGTTTTTGACACAACTAGCATTCCCGCAATTGGGTGAACTCAACGCTGGACTCTAGGGATGAGTACCGCTACTGTCCCTCGTGTTCATACTGACGATTCTTGGAGCCGGCAAAAATCAGATGCCGCTGGCGACGATTGGCGCCGCGATGGGTTCCCATGTCCGTGTGGGTCTAGAAGACTCGCTGTGGATCGGCCCGGGGCAGCTTGCGGCGTCGAATGCCGAACAGGTGACCCGTATCCGAACTATCCTCGAAGCACTGAATTTTGAGGTGGCCACTCCCGATGAAGCACGCGAAATGCTGGCGCTCAAGGGGCGTGAAAACGTAGCCTTCTAGCCCCCTGGCAAGCTTTCGAAACACGCAAACGAAAATTTGGCTCCGGCTCCTCAAGGATTGCGCAGCACAGTCTGCGTCTGCCTTGAGCAGCTCAAGCGGGCTAAGCGCAGCCCCCTATTGAGCGGCGATCGGGTTTGGCCGACGCCTCAGGTATAGCCGGGCTAGCGGCACTACTTGTTCGAATCCTCCGGACGTTTCCGGAACTGATCGGAGATGAGGTTGGCGTTCGCGTGGTCCCATTGTTCAATCATGCTCTTACCGCCGTGTCCATCTCCTTCGTCAATGATGTGTGACTGTTAGTTTCAATTGGCGGTTTATTACCGTTAAAAATGGCGCATCGCACAGCACGGTTCACTCTGGTTCTAAATGGTTGAAGGCGGGGCGCTAATTTCCCGGTGGAAATAGTGCCCCGCCTTCAACAGCAACGAAACCAGCGCTAATGCAGGACGTTGCCCGGCTGCTGGGTGAGCTGCTTGCGGTGGACGCGGGCAGCACGAAGGCCGTTGGCAATCACGATGACTTCTGCGACCTCGTGAACCAGCACTACCGCGGCCAATCCCAGCACTCCGGTAATAGCCAAGGGCAGCAGGACAACGATGATCGCCATTGACAGGACGATGTTCTGATTCATGATCGCCCGGCCCCGTCGAGCATGGGACAAGGCTTGCGGGATCAGTCTCAAATCGTGGCCGGTGAAGGCTACGTCGGCTGATTCTATGGCAGCATCGGCACCGGTAGCGCCCATCGCAATCCCCACGGTAGCGCTAGCCAAGGCAGGGGCATCGTTGATCCCGTCACCGATCATCCCTGTAGGAACCTGCTGCACCGACGAAGCGATTTCACGGGCCTTGTCTTCAGGCCGCAGTTCGGCATGAACGGTGTCTATACCGGCGATTGAAGCCAGCGCGCGGGCAGTACGGAAGTTATCGCCGGTGAGCATCACCACGTCGATTCCCTGGTCATGCAGGTCTCGAATTGCCTCGGCCGCTTCAGGGCGTAGTTCATCGCGCACGCCGATCACGCCAATGACCTGCTCTGCGCGAGTGACCATGACGCAGGTTTGCCCGGAGGCCTCCATGGATTCAACAGCGGAAGCAAGCGATCCTGGGGCAATCCATCGAGGACTGCCGACCCCGACCTGCACACCTTCCAGGACGCCGGTAATGCCGTTTCCTGGCTCTTCGTTAACCGCCGTTGCCTCAGAGATCGTGGACACTGCTGCGGTGATGGCCGTAGCTAGAGGGTGGGTGCTGTGCTGTTCCAGGGCGGCGGCAACGGCGAGCACCTCTTCGCGGGTCGCATCATCAACGGTCTGGACTTGCGTGACCACTGGCTGATTGCGTGTGAGCGTTCCAGTTTTATCTACCGCGATGCGGCGCAGGGAACCAAGCCGTTCGAACGCTGCTCCGCTTTTGATGATGACACCGAACTTGCTGGCAGCTCCGATACCGGAAACAACGGTGACAGGAACGGCGATGGCCATCGCGCAAGGCGAGGCTGCGACCAGCACGATCAGTGCGCGTGTGATCCAGGTTTCGGGATCGCCGAAGATCGCTCCAAGCACAGCGACCAGTACCGCCAGGACGATGACACCGGGAACCAGCGGGCGGGCAATGCGGTCAGCGAGCCGTGCCCGTTCGCCACGTTCCGACTGGGCTTGCTCGACTAGGCTCACCAACGTGGTCAGGGAGTTGTCCGTGCCGTTAGCCGTTGCAGTGACTACTAGCGCGCCGGATGAATTGATGGAACCAGCAGCAACCTGGTCACCCACTGTTACTTCCACGGGAATTGATTCCCCTGTGATAGCGGAGGTGTCTAAGCTGCTTGATCCCTGGCTGACCACGCCATCGGTTGCCAAGCGTTCACCAGGCTTCACGCGCAGGGCATCGCCAATCTTGATCTCTGCTGCACTGACCACGACCGGTGCGCTGTCACGGATGATGGTGGCGGTTTCCGGGACGAGCTTCAATAAAGAGCGCAGGCCCGAGCGTGCCCTGTCCATGGCTTTGTCTTCCAGTGCTTCGGCAATGGAATACAGGAATGCCAGGGCTGCGGCTTCTTCGACATAGCCGAGGATGACCGCACCGGTGGCGCTGATGGTCATCAGCAGCCCAATGCCGAGTTTCCGTTTCGTGAACAGGTTTCGTAGGGCGCTGGGAACAAAGGTAAAAGCGCCCAGCAGCAGGCCGATCCAAAACAGCACCATGGCCACGATGGCGGCGCTCTCGCCGTGGGTGCTCCATTCAAGGACGAGCCCAGCGAGGAAGAAAACGCCGGAGGCTATGGGTACGAGCACATGCCAATCCCGCCACCAGGGCAGTTCCTCTTCGAATTCTTCGGTGGGTTCCGGTGAATCGCAACCGCAGGCGGAACTCATGCTTGCTCCTCGTGTTCTCGATCGGCGCTGGTGGCGCAGTCAGGGCAGGAAGAGTCCAGGCAAGGTACTTGATCATCGACGGCCAGCGTCACGTCAACCAGGGCGCTCAGAGCGGTGGTGAGGTGCGGATCGGTGATTTCGTACCGGGTGTTGCGGCCTTCCAGTTTCGCCACGACAATTCCGCAGCCGCGCAGGCAGGTCAGATGGTTGGAGACGTTGGCGCGGCTCAGTCCCAGGGTCTGGGCAAGTTCCGCTGGGTATCCGGGTTCGTGCAGCAAGGACAGGAGGATGCGTGACCGGGTGGGGTCGGCCATGGCGCGGCCAAGCCGGTTCATCGCATCGATCCGCGATTCAATGTTCATCATACGATGTACTATACAGCACTTGATGTACTAGTGGCACCGCCCAAAATCGATCGTTTCTGAGAACCTGAAAAGCGCATTCCGAGCATCAGTTCGAAGTGCGCTTTTTCAATGTTCTTGGATTCCCAAAACCTGGTACCGAAAGTCGACCGGGCTTGAAGGGGCACGGAAGGTTTTTGGGATGTTTAGTGGTCTAACTCTTTAATTCTGCGGTAGAGGGTCGCTCGGGACATTCCCATATCTTTGGCGACTTGGGTGGCTGGATCGCCTGCCTGGATGAGCTTGGCTGCGGTTCGGATCTGGGATTCGGTGAAGGTAGGTCGGCGACCGCCGAGGTCCCCTCCGGCGGTGCGGCGTTTGGTCACAGAGTCGTTGATGCGTTCACGTTTGATCTCCAGCTCCATTTGCGCGAGTGCTGCCATGACAGTGAAGACCATGGCTCCCATGGGTGTCTTGGTATCTACATCGCCGCCGCCGAGGTTTAGCACTCGCAGTCCGATATTCCGTTCGCGCAGTTCTTGGGCGAGTTCGAGCATTTTCTGGGTGGAGCGTCCGAGCCGGTCCAGGGTAGTAATCACCAGGGTGTCGTCTGGGTAGAGTGCTTCGAGGGCTTTATCGAGTCCAGGACGTTTGGCCAGCGCCCCGGAGAGTCCACGGTCGGTGTAGAGGTCATCGCGCCGGATGCCAGCCGCCAATAGGTCTTGGATTTGCCGGTCGGCGTCTTGGACTTTGGTGGATACGCGAGCGTATCCGATCAGCTTGGTCATGGAACCCTTGAAAGTGTCTCGCAACTAATAGTGTCAATATGATTCTACGACATTGGTTGTGACACATAGTTGCGAGAATTTAGAACCGTTGAGTTTTCAAGGATTTTCAGCTGGGGGAGCGGCGCTCGGTGAGACGTCTTGCAACCCATGGGTTGCAAGACGTCTCATCCAGGTGGAAGCCTCTTTTTGGGAAATAGAAGATACGGATACGTTCTAGTTTTGCAGTGGCCTAGTTTCTACTGTTCTGCGTTCGAGAACTAGCGTAGGAGCATCCTCATCGTGCGTGATGGTTGCGTTTTCTTCTAGGCAACAGTCGTTGGGAATGTCTAGAACGCAAGCTAGACCTCCAGGACTGGCGGTGGAATTGTAGAGGAGCCCAATGACAGGTTCGTTATTCGCACGCATGTGAGCTTGCATGAAGAATTCGGTGACTAATTGGGTGGGGATGTAATCAATAGGCTGATCTTCATTATCAATCTTCAGTCCAAGCTGCTCTACAAATTTATGTAGAAAGCGGATTTCACGGCGCAAATGGCCAAGTTGGGGGCAGAAGATCGATGGTTCTGCCGGTAACTTAGTTAGGTCTAGGACCGCTATGTCTTTTTCTAGCCTAAAGCGTCCGAAAGTGACATGATCAGATTCTAGTGGCGTATGAGCTGAGACTTCTTTGATGGCTGTTATCTGATCCTCGGCGCCGTAGAACATCGGAATGCCAGCAGGACTCATCCTGTTAGGCGATTTCGCATATTGACGCGGCGATGTCCCCAACTCACCCGCTGGTACGTCTGTATTAAGTTTTCCCTCGGGGTGGGTTCTGGCTCGCCAAAACGTGGTTCCCCGCTCTAATGTGGAAATCAGGCCTAGCTGGCTATCTACTACTTCGCCGATATGATCCAGGACTTCGGCTGGTGTAATCTCACCTGCAGATGGATATGATTCGGTTTTCCTGCTATCCGCGAGCCAGAAAACATATCGCGTCTTATACTTCACCTGCTCACATAGATTCTCCCATGCGTCAGCCATAGCGATGTCGGGTCCTAGTGAGAAAACGTCTCGTTTGACCCAAATTCTGTCCTGCATCGAATCTCTGAGCGATTCGACGATGTCTTCCCGTGCGAACGAGTCACTGAAATCCCCAATGAGATCCCATGTATCCCATCTCTGGTTATCCGAGATTTGGTATCCGCCTTCTCGGCTATCGTAGGCAACACTTTCATCATCGATGTTGTTGAACTCGTTCTTAATTCCATCTGCAAACATGCCAACAACGAGATCAAATGTGGCTGCGTTTTGCCGTCCGCAGAAGGAACACTCATCTTGTGCGGAAGCAGAGCCGCTCACGGCGTTTTTTAGTGCTCGATCCTCAACGCAGTCGACGCAAATGGATAAGTCTGTTGGTGCCCATCCTTGCTCGTCAATTTCAATTTGTAGTCTTTTAGCCATTCCCATGGACATCATCTTAGAGTTATTGCGATGCGATAACCGCAAGGCTGCAGGGCGTCCATGTGGCTAGTGAGCTCCGGATGGATCTTCCGAGTAGGTCGAGGCACCAGACTATGAGGGTGCCGCCGGGGCGGATCTGGCTCAGGAGCTCATCGAGCTCGGGCCGGGCGCGAATGCGCGGGAGGCGATGCCCCATGTTTAAATGTCTCAATACTCGTGGAATGCAAAACTTTCGATACATAGTTTATAGCACTGTGTTTCGCGACCAATCGAGTTCGAAAATCTGTTGAGTTTTCAACTGTCTATGATTTCTACCAAGTCGGTGGGTCAGTGTGTCGTAAACGACCGTTTTTGGCGTCCGTATAAGGCCCCTTCACCGGGCATTTTCTCGGGCGGGGTATATGGGAATCTGAAATCGTTGAAAACTCGGAGTTTCGAAAACTTAACAAGTCAACGGATCGAGTGTCCCGTATGGCGACCGTCTTACGGGACACCCGAGTTCCTATTCGGAAAACTCTCTGACAGGATGCCGAAACTCGCTTGAGGCGAAATACGACTGTTCGTCACGAGATGTGTTCCTCACGGAATGCTGTCTGGGGTTGCTCAGCTGGAAATTGAATCGGCTTCCGCAATGTCGGCTAGAGCCGAATCCTCCACGCTCAACATCACACTGCTATCCCGACGGTTGAAGAGGTGTGTAATAATTGTCCGGCCGTTTGCTTCCCAGATGCAGGGTGGCGTCTCTTCGTTGTCCCACGGATGATCCGGTTTTCCAAAGAGTTCGGTGAGTTCCATCCGCAGTTTGTTGTATCCGCTTTGAGCAGCTGGATCCTCGGAGTCTTGAGTGCCGTAGAGGTGGACGGACACACCTAGGAACTCCTTGTTATAGGTGTCCCACGAGCTAGGTGCTTGTCCGCCGAGGCCTATATCCAGCTCAGTCATCTGGTGGGGCGATTCTTCGTTCTCCAGCTTGTACTGGCTCCCTGATTTGAATCCAAGGTGCGCGAATAGATTTTCACGTTCTTCATCGGACTGGGGCCAAGGCTCGTCGACCAATTTCTTGACGAGTTCCACCACGGTGTAAGACGCGGGATTCAATTCCAATACAGGTTCAGTCTCGGACATAGTGCGAGCTTACCTGGCAAGAATTGAGACATAGACCTTATGGGTTCGTCTTATGGGAATGGAACAGCTGTTCCCGAAGCAAATCTAGTGGGTGGCTCTAAGATGATCACATGATGACAGTTATTTCAGCCCCAGGTGATCTCGTTGTCGCAACCAATGATGGCGTGGACGTACGGTTTGCCGGCATCGAGTCGATTGCCGATGTTCCGATCGACTCCGCCGGATGGCTGGGAAGTGAAGGCATCAAAATCTACTTCCAAGGAATTCGCAGCCACGAGACCTGGCAACGCGACGTTCGCTACGAAGAGCAACTGACGCAATGGGCTGACATGAGAAAGCGTAAGGGGGAGGAAGCAGCGGGCGACGCACCTTCAATGCCCGGCCAGCTCATTCTTGGACCGGTTGGAGCTGTCATCTCGGACGACGTGGGAACCAATTATCGGTTGACATCCGGACAGGTCGCCGGGAGCGCGACAGAGTGGGAGTCCACCTGGGTATATCTTCCTAACCCGCCGAGAGCAGCCCGATTCTTAACACTTGAATTCACAGTTGACGATGAACCGACCGGTAAGACATGCACAGTGCGACTGGACTGACTCCGAAATTTCCCGTTTAGCGTTCCTTCTACGGGCATGCCCTAGTCGATCTATATTGGTATGCCTCAGTCCAGCGGATGGATGGATGAATTTACGCGTTTTTATCGTGTGACTCAATGTTTTCTCGAGACGAGCCCGCGCTACTTAAGCCGTTCGTAGGTGGCTTGAATTTTGTTGTACTCATTGATCGCAGTGATTTTCTGCATGTCCTCACCCGTGCCGTGAAGAATGCTTGAAGCAATCATGCCTAATGCAACTTTGTCGTAGGCTCCACCTTTAGTTCGCACGACTAGCTCGCCTTCAGCCGGGGACTCCCATGAATCGACGTAGAATGTCGGACCACTGAGCGCACTGATATTCCTGGCTCCATTCGCTCCGAGCCACTCATTGATTTTTGTATCCGCCCATTCTTGGCCGCCGTCAGTGCCATGTGCAAGTTCCTCTGCTGGGACAACTGATGGGCCGGGCGCGACTTCGTAAGCAGTACATCCAGAGAGCGCGAGAGCCATAATCAGGGTGGAACTCGTGACATTTTTCTTCATGGGTCCCTCTAATACGACGATGTCGAATAGCTAATTGATGAGTTGAGGATGAATTCAGCGATTGCAGCGCCTCCTCAGGCAATAGTAGCGAGTTGCCAGTTCACGTTCACCTGTGGAACAAGGATGCTAGATTCGCTCCAACAGGGACTGGCTCTTCCCGATAATGAAAAGTAGGCTGAATTCGCCAGAGCCGTTTTGAATCAGCTCGAATAACGGGAGGAATGCTAGAAAAAGTATTTCCTGTTCAAGGCGATATTCTGGATATTCGTCAGCTCTATGCGCGTAGCAGTTTGCATACGACGCAGTGAATTACATTTTGTAGGCCCAACTCTGGGCATAAGTAACGTAGTACGCCTTGTTGGAAAGCTGCAGCGATTGAGAAACGGAAGAGAACGATGAGGCAGAACATGATGCGCAAACCGATAGTAGCCTTACTTCTTGCGTCAGTTCTACTGCTTGCCAGTTGTACTAGCCCGCTGATTGAATCTGGCACAGATATGAATTCAAAGGTGTCAAAATCGATCGACGGGTACGAACTCATCACTGCGGAACGAGCGGCAGAGACCGGGTTCTGCACAGGCAACCCTTCAGACGAGCAGATGTCCACAGAGACCGAACACATCGGGACCTTTCTCTATCTGGAATCGGGGCACCAGCTTTCTGCGACTGGAGGCGAATGCAACAATAGAGATTTGGCGCTTACGCTTGCTGATGGTGTCGTGCAGCTTTTCTTCATCTCCTATGACGCCGTCGAAGATAGCAGTGGTGAAAGGATGGCTGGTCTCTTCGGTGAATCATGCGAAACGCTCGAAGCCTACGAAGAGCTCATGAGTTGTCGATACATCGTAGAAAACACAAATATCTCCGTCGTTGCTCGGCAGAACATTCCCGAAGAGGAGTTCAGAGACAAGTACCAGTCACTTGCCAGAAAGTTCGCTGAACAGTCCGATTTCCATCCAGAAGCTTGATACTTTGAACCGTGGGAACAACTTGCGGATTGCTAGCCTTTTGTGCACGTTAGCGGTCTACTGCAGTGTTGCCCCTCTGTCACGAAGATGAGCTGTAAAATCAATAGTCCATCTTGGCGTGATTCTCGTCGGATGCGTTGAGATTCGGGCCTGAGAGCTGCGATGACGCAGCCAGAACTGCGGAATTGCAAGTCCGCAACACGTCCCCTGCATGCCGGAGCCGGGAAGAAACTCCAGTGAAACAACCTATGCTGTAAAAATGAAATATTATGGCAGAACGATAAAAACTATCTTGGTGATAGTTGCAACGTCTGCGTTCCTTGCGCTCGGTGTGGGCTTCTCAATCCATCTTGGGCTGAATCACTTCATCGTTTCGTGGGCGGAAGCCAGAGACGTTAGTCGTACTGCGGAACCGGGGAAAGAGAAGGCCGACTATATTGCTTCTGAGATAGAGAAAATTGCCGCAGTGGAATCCGCGGTTGTACTGGAGTCTAATTTTAATGGGGCACGGATCGAGGTGAGGGTCGGTGCATTCTCACCTGGGCGGCCGGTGCATGAACAGATCCAGGAAGCTTGTAGAGAAGCCATGCGTCAGGGCTTTAATTTTGAGCCTTACGAAATCGTCTGTGAAATCAGGTAATCGCATAGAGATGTGCTTTCCGGTTTGCACCCTGGCGTTGTCACGAACTGACGAGTTAATAGGTTTTGAGATCGCGACTTACTTCGGTGTCCCGTAGAACGTTCCCCTTGCGGGCGGCAGTGCTGTGGACTATGGACAGAAATGCTGAGGACTTCGGAAACTGACAGGATCGGCGGTTTTTCAATGTTCTTGTTTTCCCGAAACTGCTTCCCGAAATAGATTCTTCCCAGAAAGTTTTTTTATCGTTTATGGGAACACTCATTGAGTGCCGGCTAATTGGCGGGAGCTGTTTCCACTTCTGCTTGGTCTATCCAGCGGGCTAGCAGGCTGAATGCTGCGAGCTGTTCGAGGGCTAGCTGCTGTTGCCCGCCATGGTTTTCCTGCGGTTTGTGCATGCCTGGGTTGCGGATGCCCGCATAGAGCCCTTCGGCGAATGCACGCGCGCCCTGGTGCAGGTTCGCATATGTGTCCCCACCGTCATTTTTGGCGAGTCGAAGTCTTGGCGCGCCTGGCTTGGCCGGGTTGGTGCTGAATGCGTCGTTGAAGAGCTTTCGCTCCGAAAGATCCATGCGTCCAAGCTTCTGCTGTGCTTCGTGATTGATAGTTTTAGCTGCCTCCATCACAGCCTCGTGGTAGTGCCCGCTATTCCACAAAGATTTGCTTCGTTCCCAGGCCCAAGGATGCAAATTTGAGGCATCCATGTCTGGTGCATCAGTTCCCAGGTGTTTACTGAGTTCTTCGCCTCGCTGAATAAGTACTTGTGAGCCACAACGATAAGTGGCCTGTTTTTCACAGTGCTTAGTGGCGGTGTTTTCTGGCCTTGGCTGTTGCATCTTCGGGCCGATGGATCAAGCACCCACATTGACTGCTGTCGCTCGGTGCGCGGCGTCTGATTAGTGAACAGGGGTGCTGATCGCTACGGCCCGCTTGGCGGCAGGGAGTGATTCCTCGGCGGTTGCGGAACCGCCGCACTGCCGAAGTTCGCGCAGTGGTCCTGCCGGACTCCATGGGTGGTCTCGGGGAGAGCTATCGCTGGATGGCTGGGGCTAGGCCAGGGAGAGGAAGAGTTTTTCCATGTCGGCACGGTCGGCTGTGGGGTCCTCGCTTTTCAGGCACTGCTCGAGCCCGGTGGCGATAATGGAGAACCCGGCACGGTCTATGGCCTTGGAGGCGGCGGAAAGCTGGGTGACCACCGCGCGGCAGTCGCCGCCTTCCTCCAGCATGCGGATCACGGCGTTAAGCTGGCCCTGGGCGCGCTTGAGCCTGTTGATGGCCGGTTTCATGGTGTCCGCTTCAAGTTCCATGGTGGGTCCCTTCAAGGTGTTGATTTCTTCAATGGTATACCCCCGGGGGTTTCCTTAGCGTATCAATGGCAGTGATTCTCGATACCCCCATGGGTATATGCCATACTCGAATACAGAGGGGGCGGCCAAGCCTCCATCAACAACCCCAGACGCAAGGAGTCACCATATGTGCCGTGCGACCAAATGCCGTAAGTGTCAGAAAACCACCTGGGCCGGATGTGGCCAGCATGTCAAGCAGGTCATGGCCCACGTGCCGCGGAGCGAGCGCTGCTCCTGCGATCCAAATGCCCCGAAGGAGTCCAGCAAGAAAGGCGGCTTCTTCGCGCGCCTCTTGGGCCGCTAGGCCCAGCCTCGCATGCGCCTGCGGCGATCGGCACCATTCCCGATGGTGTCGATCGCCGCTTTTTTGTGCATCCGTGAACGACTTGACGTATACCCCAGGGGGTATTATTGTTGCCTGTGAACCGGATACCCCCAGGGGTATGAAGGGTAAACTGACCAACCACAAGGAGAACCAATGCTTCTCGAACGAATCTATGACGAGGACCTGGCACAGGCCAGCTACTTCATCGGCTGCCAGGCCAAGGGCGAGGCCCTCGTGGTGGACGCCCGGCGCGACATCCAGGTGTACCGGGACCTTGCCGCAAAAAACGGCATGAAGATCACCGCCGTCACCGAGACCCACATCCACGCCGACTACCTCTCCGGCACCCGGGAGCTGGCCGCCGCCACCGACGCGGAGATTTACGTTTCGGGCGAGGGCGGGCCGGACTGGCAATACGAATTCGAAGCCGAACGCCTCTTTGACCAGTCCACCATCACGCTGGGAAACATCACCGTCACCGCCCTGCACACCCCGGGGCACACCCCCGAACACCTCTCCTTCCTGGTCACCGACGGCGCCTTCAGTGACAAGCCGGGCTTCCTGCTCTCGGGCGACTTCGTCTTCTCCGGGGACCTGGGCCGCCCGGACCTGCTCGACGAGGCCGCCGGCGGTACCGACACCCGTTTCGCCGGGGCCCACGACCTCTTCGTCTCGCTGAAGAACAAGTTCCTGACCCTGCCTGACTACGTCCAGGTCTACCCGGGCCACGGCGCCGGCAGCGCTTGCGGCAAGGCCTTGGGCGCCATCCCGTCCTCCACCGTCGGGTATGAGCGCAACTTCGCGTGGTGGGGTCCCTACCTAGAGGCAAACGACGAGGCTGGATTCGTCGAGGCCCTGCTTGACGGGCAGCCCGACGCCCACGCCTACTTCGGCCGCATGAAGCGCGAAAACCGCCAGGGTCCGGCCGTCCTGGGCGAACGCGCACCGCTGGCCCAGCTGGCCATCGAGGACGTTGCCACCGCCCTGGCCGCGAACGAAATCGGCATTGTCGACACCCGCCACCACACCGAGGTCCACGAGGGAACCGTCGCAGGGGCACTGAACATTCCCGCCGGCACCAAGGCGGCAAGCTACGGTGCCTGGGCCGTGGACCCGGAAACGGACCAGCGACCGCTGGTGCTCTTGGCTCCCAACAGCGAAACGGCCACCGAGATGTGGGACCACCTCATCCGCGTGGGCATCGACCGCGTCGCCGGATACATCACTTCCCTGGACGGCCTGCCGGTCTACGTGCCCCGCACGATCTCCCCGGCCGACCTGGCAGGGTTCGATGCGGCCATGGTCTTGGATGTGCGCAACAAGACCGAGCACACTGCCGGACACGTGCCCGGCTCCGAACAGCTCAACGCCGGACGGGTGCTCTGGAACACCGACAAGCTTCCGTCCGACGGCGTGATCGTGAGCTTCTGCCAGTCCGGGGTGCGCAACTCCGTGGCCGCCTCCGCCCTGCGCCGGGCCGGGTTCGACGTCGTTGAACTCGAGGGCAGCTACGCCGGATGGGCCGACTGGAAGCAAATGCAGAACGCCTAGGTTCTCCACTGCCCATCCCTCAACAATAAATTCTACGTATTCCCGGTCCCGCATCCCCCTTTCCGGATGCGGGACCGGCCGGGCGCCATGCCCGGCAGAAAGGCCCACACCCCCATGAACACCATCCCCCAGGCCACCAGCCCCGAAGAGCTCAAGGACTGGATCGATACCGGCACCGACGTCGTGGTGCTGGACGTGCGTTCCGCCGCCGAATTCGAATCCCTGCATATCAAGGGCTCCTACAACGTCCCCCTCCCGTTGCTGGCAGAACACACCGAGGAACTCGCCTCGAAACTCGACACCAAGGTGGTGCTGGTCTGCCAATCCGGCGTGCGCGCCACCGAAGCCAAGACACACCTCGCGGCAGTCGGATTCGGCAACGCCCATGTCCTGTCCGGCGGCGTCCCCGCTTACAAGCAGGCCGGTGGCGGGACCGTCGAGGGTTCCAAGCGCTGGGACCTGGAACGCCAGGTGCGCATGGCCGCCGGTTCCCTCGTGGTGGCCGGGCTGGTGGGTGGGAAGTTCCTCTCCCCGCAGCTGCGCACCGTCGCCGGTGCCATCGGCGCGGGCCTGACCTTCTCCGCGGCCACCAACACCTGCGCCATGGGCAAGGCCCTGGCCAAGATGCCGTGGAACAAGACCGGCAACGAACCGACCCGTGCATCGGTCCTCGCCCAGCTTCCGCCCAAGAAGTCCTAGCGCACACCCGGTTGGCCCGCCGCCAACCGGATTCCTCCCGGTTTCCGGGCCCGGGTCGCGTTGATCCGGGCCCGGAAAGCACCCACATACCGCTTGAACACGCCCCCGAAGGAGCAGACCATGCCCGAAATCACCATCACCGACACCGACCAGCGACGTGCCACGGACCAGGTCCTTGACGTCCGCGAAGACTTCGAAGTCGCCGAGGGAATGATCCCCGGCGCCATCCACATCCACATGGGAGAGCTCAACACCCGCCTGGGGGAGATCGACCGGACCCGCCCCGTCATCGTCATCTGCCGCAGCGGCAACCGCAGCGCCCGCGTCGCCGACGCCCTCACCGGCGCCGGATTCACCGCCGACACCATGGCCGGCGGCATGACCGCCTGGCAACGTGCCGGCCTGCCCGTCACCTAAAGCCATACCCCGGCGCCAACCCCA